>NZ_JBHYPZ010000004.1:0-11347 GCF_042746485.1 Streptomyces sp. NPDC058751
AGTGTTATCCGGTATTAGACCCCGTTTCCAGGGCTTGTCCCAGAGTGAAGGGCAGATTGCCCACGTGTTACTCACCCGTTCGCCACTAATCCACCCCGAAGGGCTTCATCGTTCGACTTGCATGTGTTAAGCACGCCGCCAGCGTTCGTCCTGAGCCAGGATCAAACTCTCCGTGAATGTTTACCGGTAATCCGGTGGAACACCACGAGAGCGGAACCAAAGGGAGGAATAATCCCTCGGTTCACAGCGTCCTCGCTGTGCGCCTGCCCCAGGGGGGCAGGACTTTTTCAAAGGAACCTCGCCCCGGCCATGACGGCCGGAGACGGGGTATCAACATATCTGGCGTTGATTTTTGGCACGCTGTTGAGTTCTCAAGGAACGGACGCTTCCTTTGTACTCACCCTCTCGGGCTTTCCTCCGGGCGCTTCCCTTCGGTCTTGCGTTTCCGACTCTATCAGACCGTTTCCGTATCCGATTTCCTCGGCGCTTTCCAGGTTCCCGCTTCCGCGTTTCCCTTTCCGGCGAGTCCGACTCTATCAGATCCTTTCGGGCCTGACTCCCAGTCAGCGGGTTTTGTCTTCGCGGCTGTTGGGCCGTTCCGACGAGTGAGACATTAGCGGATTCGCGGCTCCCGAGCTAATCGGGGTGGCGTCCTTATCGAACGCGGAATCCTCATTTCGCAAACACGCATGAAAACGAGCCGACGACGAGTCGTCGATCGTTGAATGATGGTGCGGAATGGCTGTCCGGGGACCGACCGGAGTCGACGCTCACGTCGGACAACTCGGAGAACACTACGGATGGGCCCGGGTCGTGTCAACTTCGGTACGGACGGACCGGCCGAGGCGTACGCTGACGTCCATGACTACGCGTACGTGCACCCAGCAGTGGTGGGCCACCTGAGGGCGGCCGTACACACGTATGTACCCAACGGCCGCCGCCTCGGCGGCCGTTCTTGTTGCCCCTCCTGGGGAGCCGGCCGGCGGACGCGGCGGCCTCGACCAGGAGGTTGAGAGATGACGCGGGTCTTCAGCGGGGTCAAGCCGACCGGGCATCTGACGCTGGGGAACTATCTGGGCGCCGTACGCCGCTGGGCAGAGGCCGACCAGCACCGGGCCGAGGCCCTGTTCTGCATCGTCGATCTGCACGCGCTGACCGTGGACCACGATCCGGGGCGGGTCCGCAGGCTCAGCAGGCAGGCGGCGACCTTGCTGCTGGCTTCGGGGCTCGATCCCGAGCTGTGCACCGTGTTCGTACAGAGTCACGTGGACGAGCACGCGCGGCTGTCGTACCTGCTGGAGTGCGTCGCGACCGACGGTGAGATGCGGCGGATGATCCAGTACAAGGAGAAGGCCGCGCTGGAGCGGAAACGCGGCGGGAGCGTCAGGCTGTCGTTGCTGACGTATCCCGTGCTGATGGCGGCCGACATCCTGGCGTACGCGAGCGACGAGGTGCCGGTCGGGGACGACCAGGCGCAGCACGTCGAGCTGACCCGGGATCTGGCGGTGCGGTTCAACCAGCGGTACGGGCACACGTTCGTGGTGCCCCGAGCGACCCGGCCGGAGGTCGCGGCACGGGTCATGAACCTCCAGGAGCCGACGTCGAAGATGGGGAAGAGCGACGACGTCGGACCGGGTGTCGTCTATCTGCTCGACGAACCCGAGACCGTGCGGAAGAAGATCATGCGCGCGGTCACGGACAGCGGGCAGGACGTCGCGTACGACCCGGAGGCGCGGCCCGGGGTCTCGAACCTGCTGGAGATCCTCGCGGCGTGCGAGGGCGGCGACCCCGAAGTCCTGGCCGGTGGGTACGCGTCGTACGGGGCCTTGAAGAAGGACACCGCCGACGCCGTGGTCGAACTTCTCAGGCCCGTGCAGGAGAGGCACAAGGAGCTGTGCGCGGATCCCGCCCATGTGGAGGGGGTACTGAGGGACGGTGCGCGGCGGGCCAGGGAGATGGCGCGGCCGACGGTGGACTCGGCGTACGAGGCCATCGGGTTGCTGCCGCCCTCGGCCGGCTGAGCGGGGCCGAGGGCGGGGGCGGGCGTCAGCTGTTGTTGCCGGAGGCGAGTTCGCGGCTGCGGTCGCGGGCCGCCTCCAGGGCCGCGATGAGTGCGGCGCGTACGCCGTGGTTCTCCAGTTCGCGGATCGCGTTGATCGTGGTGCCCGCCGGGGACGTGACGTTCTCGCGGAGCTTCACGGGGTGCTCGCCGCTGTCGCGGAGCATCACGGCGGCGCCGATCGCGGACTGGACGATCAGGTCGTGCGCCTTGTCGCGGGGCAGGCCGAGCAGGATGCCCGCGTCCGTCATGGCCTCGACCAGGTAGAAGAAGTACGCCGGTCCCGAACCGGAGAGGGCCGTGCAGGCGTCCTGCTGCGACTCGGGGACGAGGAGGGTCTTGCCGACGGCGCCGAAGACCTCCTCCGCGTACGCCACGTGCTCGGCGGTGGCGTGGCTGCCGGCGGAGATGACGGACATGGCCTCGTCGACGAGGGCGGGGGTGTTCGTCATGACGCGGACGACCGGGGTGCCGGGGGCCAGGCGCTCCTCGAAGAAGGAGGTCGGGATGCCCGCCGCGCCGCTGATGATCAGGCGGTCGGCGGGGACGTGCGGGGCGAGTTCGTCGAGGAGGGCGCCCATGTCCTGGGGCTTGACCGTGAGGATCAGGGTGTCGGCGCTCTTCGCGGCTTCCGCGTTGGTGACCGGGGTGACGCCGTGGCGCTCCTGGAGTTCCCTCGCCCGCTCCGGCCGGCGGGCGGTGACCAGGAGGTCGGTGGGGGCCCAGCCGGCGCGGATCATTCCGCTGAGCAGGGCTTCACCGATCTTGCCGGTGCCGAGGACTGCGACTTTCTGAGGCATGGTTGCGGTGCCCTCCAGGGGTTGGATCGTCCGCGTTCATCCTCGCACCGGGGCCATGGGGGCGGGTGGGATGTCCGGTGGGCGGACGGGCTCGGGCCCGCCCGCCCGGCCGCGGGGTTCTCCGGCGTCGTACGGCTTCCCCGGGCTTCGTACGACGTCCACGGCGGTTACTGCGTCCTGCGCCGCAGGGTCGCCGCTCCGAGTCCCAGCACCAGCAGCGCGCTCCCGGCGACGATCAGCGCGTCGCGCACGAAGGTCGCGGTCATGTCGGTGTGCGTGAGGACCTCGTTCATGGCGTCGACCGCGTACGACATCGGCAGGACGTCGGAGACGGCCTCCAGGACGGGGTGCATGTTCGAGCGCGGGGTGAACAGGCCGCACAGGAGGAGCTGCGGGAAGATCACCGCCGGCATGAACTGGACGGCCTGGAACTCGGAGGCGGCGAACGCCGAGACGAAGAGGCCGAGGGCCGTTCCGAGGAGGGCGTCGAGGAGGGCGACCAGCAGGAGCAGCCAGGGGGAGCCCGTGACGTCCAGGCCGAGGAACCAGACCGCGAGTCCGGTGGCCAGGGCCGACTGGACGATGGCGATCGCGCCGAATGCGAGGGCGTAGCCGGCGATCAGGTCGCCCTTGCCCAGGGGCATGGCGAGGAGGCGTTCGAGGGTGCCGGAGGTGCGCTCGCGCAGGGTCGCGATCGAGGTCACGAGGAACATCGTGATCAGCGGGAAGATCCCGAGGAGGGACGCGCCGATGGAGTCGAAGGTGTGCGGGCTGCCGTCGAAGACGTAGCGGAGCAGGAACAGCATCATGCAGGGGACGAGGACCATCAGCGCGATGGTGCGCGGGTCGTGCCGGAGCTGGCGCAGGGCGCGGGCCGCGGTGGCGGTCGTGCGGGAGGGGTTGAGCGCGCTCGGGCGGGACGCCGGTGCCGGACGGCCGGGGGTGCCGGGGTCCGTGGGCTCGGCGGGCGGGGTGGGGCTCGTGGCCGCGGTGGAACTCATCGGGCGTTCTCCTCGCGGGAGTCGGGGCCGGTGGCCGGGGACTCGTCGGTCCGGGACTTCTCGGCCGGGGTCGGTGAGGGGCGGCGCGCGGCGGCGACGGCCTCGTCGACGAGGTGCAGGAACGCGGCTTCGACGGTGGCCGAGCCGGTCCGCTCGCGCAGGGCCTCGGGGGTGTCGTCGGCGAGGATCCCGCCCTCGCGCATCAGCAGGAGCCGGTGGCAGCGCTCGGCCTCGTCCATGACGTGGGAGGAGATCAGGAGGGTCGTGCCGTGCTGCTCGGCGATGGAGTGGAAGAGGTTCCACAGGTCGCGGCGCAGTACGGGGTCGAGGCCGACGGTCGGTTCGTCGAGGACGATGAGTTCCGGGGCCCCGAGGAGCGCGACGGCGAGCGAGACGCGGCTGCGCTGGCCGCCCGAGAGGTTGCCGGCGAGGGAGTCGGCGTGGGAGGCGAGGTCGACGTCGTCGATGACCCGGGTGACGTCCGCGTGGCGGCGTTCGGCGGCGGCCCGGCCCGGGTCGAGGACCGCGGCGAAGTAGTCGAGGTTCTGGCGGACGCTCAGGTCGTCGTAGACGGAGGGCGCCTGGGTGACGTAACCGATGCGGGAGCGGAGGGCGGCGTCGCCCGCGGGGCGGCCGAGGACTTCGAGGGTGCCGCCGACCTTGGCCTGGGTGCCGACGGTCGCGCGCATCAGGGTGGATTTTCCGCAGCCGGAGGGGCCGAGCAGGCCGGTGATCTGGCCGCGCGGGACGGTGAAGTCGAGTCCGTGCAGGACGGTGCGGGTGCCGCGGACGACCGTGAGGCCTTCGGCGCGGACCGCGGGCGGGGTGAGGGGCACGGGGATTCCTGTGGGGTGGGGTGGACGCGGACGAATAATCATCGCTTGATGAATATTGCTCTCCCGAAGTGCGCCGGTCAAGGGCCGCGCCGTTCCGGCCGTACGGCGGGAACGGCGGGTGGCGCAGACCCGCGTCGGCGGGAGCGCCTGGTGGCGCAGGCGCGTGTCGGCGCGAACGGAACGCGATCGTCCGCGGGATTGCCGAGCCATGCGCTCCCGCGTTCGCGTGACAGCGGCCCGGAGGGGCTGTGCGATCAACGGGCTTACCTGACAATGGATTTCACTGTGCGAAACGGCTCGATCCCGGGTCGCCAGGTCCGTCGTGCCCTCCCCCGGCACGGCACCCACGCATCTCCCGCTGTCGACCGGAGGTGCTGTCGTGTTGCGCAAAGCCGATCTGTTCGCGTCCCTCGTCGTCTTTCTGGTGGCGCTGCCCCTGTGCGTGGGGGTCGCCATAGCGTCCGGTGTGCCCGCCGAACTGGGGCTGGTGACCGGGATCGTCGGCGGGCTGGTCGCCGGGGCACTGCCCGGGAGCAGTCTGCAGGTGAGCGGACCCGCGGCCGGGCTGACCGTGCTGGTGTACGAGGCCGTGCAGTCGTACGGGGTCCAGATGCTCGGTCTGCTGGTGCTCGGGGCCGGTCTGGTGCAGCTCGGGCTCGGGGTCCTGCGGCTCGGGCGGTGGTTCCGGGCCGTGTCCATGGCCGTCGTGCAGGGGATGCTCGCCGGGATCGGGCTCGTGCTGATCGCGGGCCAGGTGTACGCGATGGGTGACGCGGCCGCGCCCTCCGACGGGCTCGGGAAGATCGCCGGGATCGTCTCGCTGGCCGGTGCCGCCGATCCCGTGGCGCTGGGGATCGGCGCCGTCACCGTGGCCGTGCTCCTGCTGTGGCCGCGCTGGCGGCGGGGGGCCCGGCTGGTTCCGGCGCCGCTGCTGGCGGTGGCGCTCGCCTCGGCCGTGACCGGGGTCTTCGGGCTGGGGGTGCGGCGGGTCGAGGTCCAGGGGCTGTTCGACGCCGTACGGTCGCCGTCCCTCGCGGACCTCGGCCGGCTCCCGGAAGCGGGGGTGATCGGGACCGTGCTGGCGTTCGCGCTGATCGCTTCGGCGGAGTCGCTGTTCAGCGCGGCGGCGGTGGACCGGCTGCACCAGGGGCCGCGCACCGACTACGACCGGGAGCTCATCGCGCAGGGCGCGGGGAACACCGTGTGCGGGATGCTCGGGGCGCTGCCCATGACCGCCGTGATCGTGCGGAGCGCGGCCAACGTGCACGCGGGGGCGCGGACCAAGGCGTCGCGGGTGCTGCACGGGATGTGGCTGCTGCTCTTCACGGCCGTGGTGCCCGCGGTGCTCGGGCTGATCCCGGTGGCGGCGCTGGCGGCGCTGCTGGTGCACGCGGGGTGCAAGCTCGTGCCGGTGCGGGAGCTGCGGACGCTGTGGCGCGGGCATCGCGGCGAGGTGGTCGTCCTCGCGGTGACCGCGGTGGCCATCGTGGTCGGGAACCTGTTCGAGGGGGTGCTGGTCGGGCTCGCGCTCGCCGTGGCCAAGACCGCCTGGGACATCAGTCATGTGCACGTGGAGACCGAGGACCGGGGGGCCGCGGGAATGGTCGTACGGGTCGTCGGCAACGCCACCTTCCTGCGACTGCCGAAGCTGCTGGACGCCTTGGAGGCGCTGCCTCACGACCGCGTCGTACGGCTGGAACTGGGCGGGCTGCGGCACGTGGACCACGCGTGTGCGGCGGCCCTCGACGCGTGGGCCGCCGGGCGGGGTCACGAACGGGTCGCCACCAGCAGTTCCACGACGTAGGTCTCCTCCACGAAGCCTTCGGGGAAAGCCTGGAGGAGGAGGTTCCGTTCCTCGGCGAAGAACTCCTTCACGGCCTCCTCGCCGAGGACCAGGAACTGCGAGTGGCTGCCGACGTTGGCGAGGCGGGTGCCGACCGGGACGCGCCGGCTCCAGCGGACCTGGCGGTGGGTGAAGGAGAGGGTGCCGGTGGGGTCGGCGGCCAGGGCGCGGGCGGGCTGGACGGAGCTGGGGCTCCGCTCGGCTTTCCGGTGCTTCTCGTCCAGGCCGAGGAAGCGCTCGGCGCGGCGGGCCGACGCCTCGATCCACGGGACGTCGAGCGCCTCGGTGTTCCACCACAGGGCCAGCGCCCCGCCGGGGCGCAGCACGCGCAGTGCCTCCGGGACCGAGCGGCTCGGTTCGGTCCAGTGCCAGGACTGGGCGTAGGTGAGGAAGTCCATCGAGGCGGAGGCGAGGGGCAGGGCGTCGCCGCTGCCCCGCACGATCGGGATGGCGGGGTGGACGCGGCGGAACTCGGCGGCCATGCCGGGGCCGGGTTCCACGGCGAGGACGTCCGCGCCGCGGCTGTGCAGCAGTCCGGTCGAGATGCCGGTGCCCGCCCCGACGTCGGCGGCCTTTGCTCCGCTCAGGGACCGGCCCGCGAGGGCTTCGACGGCGTCGAAGAGGGCGGGTGGGTAGGAGGGGCGGTTGGCGGCGTACTGCGCCGCGGCGGCGTTGAAGGAGTGGGCTCGCTCGGTGTGCCGGGTGCCCTCGGGAGGAGTGGAGGTGGAGGGGGAGGAGGGGGAGGGCTGCGGGGAAGGCGTCATGGGGGCATGATCGCGGGGGGTGCGGGGCCGGGGGTAGGGCGTTTTCTGCCGCACCTTGGGCTTGCGGGACCGGGCCGGTGGGTGGGTCGGGCCGGTGGGTGGATCGGGGCTGGCCCGGTGGGAGTGGTGTCGGCCTGGTGGAGGGAGTGGTGCCGGCCCGGTGGAGGGGGCGGGGCCGGCCCGGTGGGGGGCGGGGCCGCGCCGGTACATCCGCCCGCATCCGAACGGATCCCAGCGGGGTTTCGAGGTGGGCGTGGGTGCCGATCCGTCCGGCCTGCGGGCATCTGATGTACCGGCACGTCCCCTCCCGCGCGTACCCGGGTGCGGATGCGTGGCGGCTCGGGTGCGACCGGAGGTCGGTCAGACCCGGCGGCGCTTCTTCGCGGGGTTGCCGGCTCGGCGGGCCGTGCGGCGGGTGTACTGCTCCTTCGCCGCCTCGTACTCCTCGCGGTGGAGCTTCTCGCCCGGGGCCTCGGTGAGCGAGCGGAGGCAGTAGGCGAGGAGGGAGCCGACGAAGCCGATGGCGAGCAGACCGCGCAGGGACGCCTGGCGGTCGGGGTCGGGGCGCTTGGAGAAGGCGCCCGAGGTGTGGCCGAACGCCAGCGCGCTGCACACCGCGAACATCACCACGACCATCACGGTCACGGGCGTTCCCACGTCCGCGATGGCCAGGCCCTGGTAGGCGAAGCGGAGCACGAAGCAGGCGGCCACCGCGGCGGCCAGCGAGCCGACGGCCACGCCGATCCGACGGCCGGTGTAGCCGCCGTCGTGCTCCACCCAGGTCGTCCCGAAGAAACGCAGGGGCTCGGGCCGGGGGCCTGCGGGGGTGCCGGGGCCGTTTCGGGTGCCGGTGCCGGGGCGCGTGCTGGTCTCGTCGCTCACGCGACGATTATCGCCCCGGTTGCCCCGGTAACTGCTGCGACGGCCGTCACAGCCGCCGCGGACGCCTTTCGGCGGAAGCGTCGGTCAGGAGCACTCGGGGGCGACATAGCCGTCGCTGCCCGTCTGGACGTACGCGTCCGACACGAACTGGCCGTTGGCGATGTTGTCCCAGATCTTCGTGGTCCCGTACGTACCGGTGACCGTCTCTCCCGGACACTGGCAGTAGATCGGGACACGGGAGCCGGCAGGCAGGGTGCGCACGATGCTGAAGTGGGTGCCCGGACCACTGCGGACGTTGATTTGCACACCTGGCGCTATGGGATACGTACGCTGCGTGGCCGACGCCTGAGACGTTGCCCCCGCCACCATCAGAAGCGCGGCGGTGGCTCCTCCGATGAGCATGGCCCGCCTGGCTAACACGGTTCTCAAAGTCTTTCCTTCTGTCGTCAGGAGCACTTCGCGGCGACGTAGCCGTCGCTGCCCGTGCGTACGTAGGCGTCCGAGACGAACTGCGCGTTGGCGATGTTGTCCCAGATCGTCGAGGTCCCGTACGGACCGGTGACGGACTCTCCCTGACACTGGCAGCGGATCGGGATGCTCGATCCGGCCGACAGCGTGCGGACGATCGGGTAGTGGGTGCCGGGTCCGCTGCGGACGTTGACGTTGTGTCCCGGGGCGAGCGGGTAGGTGCGGACCGTCGCCGCGGCCAGCGGCTCCGTGTCTGCCGTCTCCGCCGCGTCCGTGATCACGATGTCTTCCGTGGCCATATCTGATTCCCCCGTTGGTTGGTTCACGCCAAATTCAAGCTGCGCGAGGAGGCTAGCAAGCCGCCGAGGTTTCGCACGAAGGATCGACTAGGCTCTGCGCGTCGCGCACGCGGTCGATCCCACGGGGGTGAGTGATGCCGCCACAGCGCAGCACCGGTACGGATTCGGAAGCGGAACATCCGCACTATGCCGGGCAGTACCTGCTGGAGGCGAGACTGGGCTCCGGTGGCATGGGAATCGTGCATCTGGCGCGGTCCGCCTCCGGGTTGCGGCTGGCCGTCAAGGTCGTGCACGCCGAGTTCTCCCAAGACCCCGAGTTCCGGGGGCGGTTCCGTCAGGAGGTCGCGGCCGCGCGCCGGGTCAGTGGTGCCTTCACCGCGCCCGTGGTGGACGCCGACCCCGAGGCCGAACGCCCTTGGATGGCAACCCTGTTCATCCCGGGACCGACCCTCGCCGAGCACGTCAAGCGGAACGGCGCGCTGTCCACCGACCGGCTACGCCATCTGATGGCCGGGCTCGCCGAGGCCCTGCGGGACATCCACCGGGCCGGCGTGGTCCACCGCGACCTCAAGCCCAGCAACGTCCTGCTGGCGGAGGACGGGCCGAAAGTCATCGACTTCGGCATCTCGCGCCCCGCCGACAGCGAACTCCGCACGGAGACGGGCAAGTTGATCGGCACGCCGCCGTTCATGGCGCCGGAGCAGTTCAGCAGGCCGCGGCACGTCGGGCCGGCCGCGGACGTGTTCGCGCTCGGGTCGGTGATCGTCCACGCGGCCACCGGGAGCGGGCCCTTCGACTCGAACAGCCCCTATCTGGTCGCCTACCAAGTCGTGCACGACGAGCCGGACTTGACGGGTGTACCGGAGGAGCTGGCCGACCTCGTCTCGCGCTGCCTCGCCAAGGAGCCCGAGGACCGGCCCACCCCGGACGAGCTGATGACCGCGCTGCGCTCGGTCTCCGCCTCGTACGACACCCGGGCCTTCATTCCCGAGCAGCGGGCCGGGGAAAGGAAACCGGTGCCTCCGGCACGGGACGTGGCGCCGTGGCCACGGCACGAACGACCGGAAGGTTCCGAGGACCTCACCCACGTGGCCGCCCGGAAGAAGGGCGGACGGCGATGGCGGCTGCCGGCCGCCATCGCCCTGGCCGGACTCGCCGCGGGCGCCGTCGCCTTCGGCGTTCTCACACGGCCGGACGGGACACAGGCCCCGGCGTCGGCGCAGAAGCACGTGGCGCCTCCGTCGCGGAGCGGCGACTTCGGGCCGTGGGACGTGAAACTGACGACCGCGGGGGTGAAGGCCACCGGACAGCCGCAATGCGCATACGGCGCACACCGGTTGTACTGCTTGCGGCCCGGCGCACTGGCCGTCGCCGTCGATCCCGCGAACGGCAAGGTGCTGTGGTCCCGTCCGGACCCGGAGCGGCGGAGCAGCGACGTGCCGGGCGCGCCGGTCCTGTCGGGCGGACTGCTCCAGGTCCTCAGCCGGGGTGGACAGCGTCTGACGGCACTGGACCCGTCCACGGGGAAGACCCGCTGGGAACGAGACACCACACGCTACGAGGGGGGTGTCGCCCACACCGGTGACGTCACCCTGCTCACCGACCGCGACTCCGAGGTCACCGCCCTCGACTCGGCGACCGGCAAGCGGTTGTGGCAGCACGCGCTCCCGGGGCTGTCCTCTCCCAGATTCTCGACGTACGGGGACGACGTCGCCTACGCCGTGTCGCCGAACGGGGGCCGGATCCAGGTGGCGGCGGTCGATCCCGAGACCGGCGCCGTGGCCTGGAAGCGGAGCCTGGATCGAAACCTGAGCCTCGTGCACGCCCAGGCCGACGTGCTCTGGTTCACCTCCACGGACACCCACCAGTACACCGATGCCGTCGTGCGGTACGACGTCACCCACCGGACCGCCAAGCGCGTCGAGCTGCCCGTGCCGCTCCCGGGAGCACAGGCCGTCGTCCGCGGGGACGCGGTGTACCTGCTGGCCGACGGTGGCGCGCTGGTGGCAGTGAGCACCCGGACCTCGGCGCAGCTGTGGCGGCTGGAGACCTCCGTCAGCTGGTCGTCGGCCCCCACCCTGGCCGGTGAACGCCTCTACCTGAGCGCTGTGGACGGCCGGCTCCTCGCGGTCGACACCGCCCGTGGCACGCTGCTCGGCCAGACCAAGGCACGCCTGGGTGGCAACCGGGGTTCCCTGGTCAACGCGCTCCCCGCCCCCCTCACCGCCGGCACCCGTGTCTATGCCACCGCCCCCGACGGCTCGCTCTTCGCGGTCGACGGGCGGGATCCCTCGGGCTGGTGAGACGTGGAGGGGCCGCCGCGGCCGGGGCGGCGCCGCCACGCGGGTAGACCGGGGGCCCGGGGGCGGGGGCGGGCCGGGGCCCGGGGCCGGGG
>NZ_JBHYPZ010000004.1:11357-120959 GCF_042746485.1 Streptomyces sp. NPDC058751
TCGGCCTCCCTCTCCGCCGGGGCCGGGGGTTCCCCCCGGGGTTGTTCCGCGGGGGCGGGCCCCCCCCGGCGGGGGCGGCCCCTCCACGCGGTTCCACAGGCGCCCGGGAAGCGGGCGCGGCCCGGGCCCCGAGGCCGGGGCGGACTAGCCCAGCTTCGAGACGTCCCGCACCGCGCCCTTGTCCGCACTCGTCGCCATCGCCGCGTAGGCGCGCAGGGCGGCGGAGACCTTGCGGTCGCGGTTCGCGGGGGCGTAGACGCCGTTCAGGGCCTCGCGGCGGGTCGCCAGCTCCTCGTCGGAGACGAGGAGTTCGATCGAGCGGTTCGGGATGTCGATGCGGATGCGGTCGCCGTCCTCGACTAGGGCGATCGTGCCGCCGGAGGCCGCCTCGGGGGAGGCGTGACCGATCGAGAGGCCCGAGGTCCCGCCGGAGAAGCGGCCGTCGGTGATCAGGGCGCAGGTCTTGCCGAGGCCGCGGCCCTTGAGGAACGAGGTCGGGTAGAGCATCTCCTGCATACCGGGGCCGCCCTTGGGGCCCTCGTAGCGGATGACCACGACGTCGCCGTGCGTGATCTGCTTCTTGAGGATCTTGTCGACGGCCTCGTCCTGGGACTCGCAGACGACCGCCGGGCCCTCGAAGGTCCAGATGGACTCGTCGACGCCGGCCGTCTTCACGACGCAGCCGTCGACGGCCAGGTTGCCCTTGAGGACCGCGAGGCCGCCGTCCTTGGAGTAGGCGTGCTCGGCGGAGCGGATGCAGCCGCCCTCGGCGTCCTCGTCCAGGGCCTCCCAGCGCTCGGACTGCGAGAAGGCCTCGGAGGAGCGGACGCCGCCGGGGGCCGCGTACCAGAGCTCGACCGCCTCGGGGGACGGGGATCCGGCGCGCACGTCCCAGGTCTTCAGCCAGTCGGAGAGGGACGGGCTGTGGACCGAGTGGACGTCCTCGTTCAGGAGGCCCGCGCGGTGCAGTTCGCCGAGGAGGGCGGGGATGCCGCCGGCGCGGTGCACGTCCTCCATGTAGTACGTGCGGTCCTTGGCGACGTTCGGGGCGACCTTGGCGAGGCACGGCACCCGGCGCGAGACCTCGTTGATCTCGTCGAGGCCGAAGGGCACGCCCGCCTCCTGGGCGGCGGCCAGCAGGTGCAGGATCGTGTTGGTGGAGCCGCCCATGGCGATGTCGAGGGCCATGGCGTTCTCGAAGGCCGCGTGGGTGGCGATGTTGCGCGGCAGGACCGACTCGTCGTCCTGGTCGTAGTAGCGGCGCGTGATGTCGACGACCGTGCGGGCCGCGTCCTCGTACAGGCCCTTGCGGGCGGTGTGGGTGGCGAGGACCGAGCCGTTGCCGGGCAGGCTCAGGCCGATGGCCTCGGTCAGGCAGTTCATCGAGTTGGCGGTGAACATGCCGGAACAGGAGCCGCAGGTCGGACAGGCGTTCTCCTCGATGCGGAGGATGTCCTCGTCCGAGATCTTGTCGTTCACGGCGTCGGAGATCGCGTCGACCAGGTCGAGGGTGCGGACCGTGCCGTCGACCAGGGTGGCGCGGCCGGACTCCATCGGGCCGCCGGAGACGAAGACCGCCGGGATGTTCAGGCGCAGGGCGGCCATGAGCATGCCGGGGGTGATCTTGTCGCAGTTCGAGATGCAGATCAGGGCGTCGGCGCAGTGCGCCTCGACCATGTACTCCACCGAGTCCGCGATCAGGTCGCGGGAGGGCAGGGAGTACAGCATGCCGCCGTGGCCCATCGCGATGCCGTCGTCGACGGCGATCGTGTTGAACTCGCGGGCGATGCCGCCGGCGGCCGTGATGGCCTCGCTGACGATCCGGCCGACGGGCTGGAGGTGGGTGTGCCCGGGCACGAACTCCGTGAAGGAGTTGGCGACCGCGATGATCGGCTTCCGTCCGATGTCCGCGCCCGGTACACCGGAGGCGCGCATAAGGGCGCGTGCGCCCGCCATGTTGCGGCCGTGGGTGACTGTGCGGGACCTCAGCTCGGGCATCGTCGCTCGCTCCTTCGGAGAGTTAAGACTGAAGTCGAGCGTACGCCGGTGCTCCAGGATCCGGACAGGCCGTCCGCATCCCGGGACATATGTCTCGCCCAGCGGCTGTCCCGGTACGGAGTCCGCGCACGTCGGACGCGTCCGCCGAGGCGGGGTCGCCTCGGCGGCGGCCCCGTTCGCTCATGGGTTCGTCAGGTGGCCCTGCACCACGGGCGCCACTCTGGCCACGATGCTCTCCAGGTCCGCCGAGGCCAGCGGCTCGACCTTGATGACGTGGCGCAGCATCGCGACCCCGACGAGCTGGGCCGCCGCGAGCTCCGCGCGCAGCTCCGCGTCCGGGACGTCGAGCCCGGCCGCGACGCGGCGCAGCAGCTGGGCGGCGACGAGACGCCGGAAGACGGCGGCCGCGGTGTCGTTGTTCACCGCCGAGCGGACGATCGCGAGCAGCGGGGTACGGCTCGTGGGGTTCTCCCAGATGCCGAGTATGAAGCGGGTCAGGCGCTCGCCGACGCCGTCGAGGGGGCCCTCGGCGATCTTCTCGGGGGCACCGAGGGCGGGGGCGAAGGCGACCTCGATGGCCGCCTCGAAGACCTGTTCCTTGGTGCCGAAGTAGTGGTGCACGAGGGCCGAGTCCACGCCGGCGGACTTGGCGATGCCGCGGACGGAGGTCTTCTCGTAACCGCGCTCGGAGAATTCCTCGCGGGCCGCCTCCAGGATGCGGTCACGGGTGGCGGGGCCGGCCTCGGTCTGGGTGCGGGTGGGGCGTCCCCGGCCTCGGCGGGGGGCGGCGTCCGTCATCCGCGGGGCACCTTCGCGGCCGCGGCGAGGTGGAGCCGGGTGAAGGCGAGGGCCTCGGCGAGGTCGGCCTCGCGCTCGGCGCTGGACATCGCCCGGCGGGTGTTGACCTCGATGACGACGTGGCCGTCGAAGCCGGTCGTCGCGAGGCGGTCCAGGAGTTCGGCGCAGGGCTGGGTGCCGCGGCCCGGCACCAGGTGCTCGTCCTTGTTGGAGCCGTTGCCGTCGGCGAGGTGCACGTGTCCGAGGCGGTCGCCCATGCGGTCGATCATCTGGAGGGCGTCGGTGCGGGCGGTCGCGGTGTGGCTGAGGTCGATCGTGAAGTGGCGGTAGTCGTCCTTCGTGACGTCCCAGTCGGGGGCGTACGCGAGCATCTCGCGGTCGCGGTAGCGCCACGGGTACATGTTCTCGACGGCGAACCGCACGTCCGTCTCGTCGGCCATCCGCCAGATGCCGGTGACGAAGTCACGGGCGTACTGGCGTTGCCAGCGGAACGGGGGGTGGACCACGACGGTGCTCGCGCCGAGCTTCTCGGCGGCGGCCTTCGCGCGCTGGAGCTTGGTCCACGGGTCGGTGGACCAGACCCGCTGGGTGATCAGCAGGCAGGGGGCGTGGACGGCGAGGATCGGCAGGCGGTGGTAGTCGCTGAGGCGGCGCAGCGCGTCGATGTCCTGGCTGACGGGGTCGGTCCACACCATGACCTCGACGCCGTCGTACCCGAGGCGCGCGGCGATCTCGAAGGCCGTCGCGGTCGACTCCGGGTACACGGAGGCCGTGGACAGCGCGACCTTCGCATCCGGGATCCGCACGACTGGTTCTGCCACGAGGGACAGCGTACGGGGTGCCTCCGGCGGTCGGGCGGGGATGGCGGGCCCGGCCGGAAGCCTTCCGTCCGTCCCCGGCCGGGGTCGACCGGCCTCCGGCCCGGGAGCGGACGGACCTCCGGCCTGGGACTCTCGGGCCCCCGGCCGGGGACGGGGTGGAGCTCCGGGTGGCGGGGCGGGGGGTTCTCGGCGGGGGCCGCTTGTGATCGACGCCACGGCCCTGCCGGGCGGTTCGGGGACGCCTTGTCGCCGCGGGGGCTCGGGCCGGTGGGCGGGCTTCCCTTGCGGGGGGGGGGGCTGGGCTCGCCGTTCCCCGCGCACCTTCAGGGCGCCTGCCCGCCCCCAGGGGCGGGCAGGCGGCCTCCTCTCTTACGCCTCCTACTCCGAGGCCATCTGGTCCAGGCGGCGCAGGATGACGCCCTCCCTCAGGGCCCAGGGGCAGATCTCCAGGGTCTCCACGCCGAAGAGGTCCATGGCGGCCTCGGCGACCAGGGCCCCGGCGAGGAGCTGGCCGGAGCGGTCCGGGGAGACGCCCGGCAGCTCGGCCCGTTCGCCGGCCGTCATGGACGCGAGGCGGGGGACCCAGTCCTCCAGCGTGCGGCGCTTGAGCTCGCGCTGGACGTACGGGCCCTCGGCGGAGCGGGCGGCACCGGCCATCCGGGCGAGCTGCTTGAACGTCTTGGAGGTGGCGACCACGTGATCCGGGGAGCCGAGACGGCTGAACTCCCCGACCGTCCGGGCTATCTCGGCCCGCACGTGCCGGCGCAGCGCCCGCACGTCCGCCGGGTCCGCCGGGTCGCCGGGCAGCCAGCCCGCGGTCAGCCGGCCGGCCCCGAGCGGCAGCGACACCGCCGCGTCCGGCTCCTCGTCCATGCCGTACGCGATCTCCAGGGAGCCGCCGCCGATGTCGAGGACGAGCAGCTTGCCCGCGGACCAGCCGAACCAGCGGCGGGCCGCCAGGAAGGTGAGCCGTGCCTCCTCGGCGCCGGTGAGGACCTGGAGCTCGACGCCGGTCTCGGCCTGCACCCGGGCGAGGACCTCGTCGGCGTTGCCGGCCTCGCGCACGGCGGACGTCGCGAACGGCAGCAGGGCCTCGACGCCCTTGTCCTCGGCCGCCTCCAGGGCGTCCTGGACCGTCTCGATCAGCTTGCCGACGCCTTCGGGGCCGATCGCCCCGCTCTCGTCGAGCAGTTGCGCGAGCCGCAGAACGGCCTTGTGCGAGTGCGCGGGCAGCGGGCAGGCGCCGGGGTGGGCGTCCACCACCAGCAGATGCACCGTGTTCGAACCCACGTCGAGGACACCGAGTCTCATGCACGGAACGCTACTGCCAGCACGGCGGTTCACGTGGGGCGGGGCGAAAGCCCACGTCGAACGGTGACCTCCGTGGTACCGCGAGGGCATCCCCGGAGCGGCCCCGGAGCGGCCCCGGGCGACTTACCCTGGACGCGTGCCAAAGACGAAAAAGGCGAAGTCCGACAAAACGGCCACGAGCTCCGCGCAGGCGAAGGCCGCCAGGTCCGGGAAGCCCGCGAAGAAGGGCGACGAGAAGGGGCTCGACTTCGCGCGCGCGTGGGTGGAGTTCCCCGATCCCGCCGATGACGAGCAGGTCTTCCGCTGCGATCTGACGTGGCTGACCTCACGGTGGAACTGCATCTTCGGAAGCGGGTGCCAGGGCATCCAGGCGGGCCGCGCCGACGACGGCTGCTGCACGCTGGGCGCCCACTTCTCCGACGAGGACGACGAGAAGCGGGTGGCGGAGCACGTGGCCCGGCTCACGCCGGAGATCTGGCAGCACCACGACGTGGGCACGGAGACGGGCTGGGTGTCCGAGGACGAGGACGGCGACCGCCAGACCCGCCCGTACGAGGGCTCCTGCATCTTCCAGAACCGTCCCGGTTTCGCCGGCGGCGCGGGCTGTTCGCTGCACATCCTGGCCGTCAAGGAGGGGCGCGAGCCGCTGGAGACCAAGCCGGACGTCTGCTGGCAGCTCCCCGTGCGCCGTACGTACGAGTGGATCGACCGGCCCGACGACACCCGGGTGCTCCAGGTGTCCATCGGCGAGTACGACCGCCGCGGCTGGGGACCGGGCGGCCACGACCTGCACTGGTGGTGCACGTCGGCGACCTCGGCACACGGCGCCGGCGACCCGGTGTACGTCTCGTACCGTCCGGAGCTGATCGAGCTGATGGGCAAGGCGGGGTACGACCGTCTGGCCCAGCTCTGCGAGGAGCGGCTGGCCTCGCAGCTGCCGCTGGTGGCGCCGCATCCCGCGGATCCGGTGGACTGAGTCCGGGTCCGGGTCCGGGCCGTACGGTCGGCGGGCCCGGCCGCTACGGCGTGCCCGCTCCCGGGTCACCGCCCCCGTCCGGCGGTGCCGACGAGGTGCCCGGGGCCGGCGGGGACGTCTCGGTGGCGGTGGCGGTCGGCGTCGGTTCGTCCGGGGTCGGGGAAGGGTCCTGGGTGGGGGTGGCGGCCGGGGTGGAGCCCTGACCCGAGGGGACCGGGGCGCTCGTGCCGGGAGCCGGTCTCCCGCTGGGGCGGGACGGGCCCGCCTTCCCGAACCCGGCGATCGTGACCACCGCGCCCGCCGGGGCGACGGCCACGCGCGCGGTCCAGTGGCCCGTCGGCTCGCGGAGGTGGTCGACGTACACCTTGACCGTCAGCGACTCGCCCGGATCGAGCGTTCCCGAGGACCGGCTGAGGTAGAGCCAGGCCGCGCCGGTGCGCGCGGACCAGCGGACCGGGGAGCTGCCGGACGCGGTCAGTCTGACCAGCGTCGTGTCACCGCTGGTTCCGGCCGTCACCGACAGGTGTCCCGGGGTGGTTCCCCGGGCGCTGACGACCTCGACGGAGACGTCCGAGGAGCCGCCCTTGGTGAAGCGGGGGCCGGGGCCCGCGCTGGCGTTCCCCGCGTTCTCGTACCCCCCGGCCCGGCCGCCGTCCAGGCCCTCGGGGTCCTGGGCCTCGCTCGTGCTGGCCGGGCGTCCGTCCACGCCCTCGCCGGTCAGGGGCGCGCTCCTGTAGGCGGCCCAGAGGGCGAGGACGGGTGCGGCGACGACGGTGGCGACGATCGTCGTCGTGACGGCCCGCGCGCGCAGCCGGTCCCTCCGGGCGGCGTGGTCCTTGGGGTCCATCGGGAAGCCGCGCCGGTCGAAGCGCGGGGCGCTGCTCCGCGCGCGGGGGGCGTGCGCCATCGCGGTGCACAGGGCCGCGTGCGGGGCCTGGAGCACGGGCAGCGCCGCGGGCGTGACGCTGGTGCCGGGCCAGGCGCCGGCGACCGCGCGTTCGGCGGTGCGGCGGCAGCGCGGGCAGTCGTCGACGTGCCGGACCAGCTCTCCGCGCAGGGTGGTGCTCAGCACGAGACGGCTGTCGTTGGTGAGCCGGGCGACGCCGGGGCAGGCGCCGGTCTCCACCACGGCGAGGGCCGCCCGGGTGCGCTCGACCTCGCAGGCGGCGGACGAGAGCAGCTCGCGCGCCACGGCGAGGTCCATGCCGAGGACGGCGGCGACCTCGCGGGCGGCGAGCTGGTGGCGCACCGCGAGTTCGAGCGCCTCGCGCTGTTCCGGGGTGGTCCCGGCGGCCTCCGGCCAGGCCAGCAGGGAGAGTTCGCGACGGCGGTGGTCCTGGACCTCCTCGGAGACGGGAGCGGCGCTCAGCGCCTCGGCGGCCCGCCGGTCGGCGGCGGCCTTGTGCGCCGCGTCCAGGGAGGCCCCTTCCCGGGGTCCGCCCGCGGCTTTCCGGTCCGCGCCCCGGTGCGGCGCGCGCCGCCCGGAGGCGTGCGCGGCCCGGCGCCTGCGCCGGGCCTCCGCGAGCTTGCGCAGACAGGCCCAGCGGGCGAGCGCGTAGAGCCAGGCCCTGCGGTCGTCGGCGTCCTCCGGGCCGCGCGGGCCGCGCCGCTCGGCGAACGCGAGGGCGTCCCCCAGGGCGGCGGTGGCCGCGTCGTGGTCGCACAGCACGGACAGGCAGTAGGTGAACAGGCCGTCCAGGTAGGGCTCGTACCGCGCGGGGGGACGCTGGACCAGGGTGCGGGAGGTCACGCCACGGGGCACGGCCGTCCGCTTGCGCGCGGCTCCGTGCGCCCAGTGTGCGCCGGTGGTGTGCGTGGAGGTCTCCGGACTGCTGCTCGTCACCCGTGCGACCGTAGGTGCCCGGGGCCAGCGCCTTCCGCCACCTTGAGCACATTTAATCCGTACGGGTGAAACGATCCCTCATAAGGGGACAGGAAGCCCCGACCCCTGGCCATGGCCGTCACCGGCCGCTATGGCAGTCCATGGCAGATGGGGCTGCGGCGGGCCCGCGCGGGACCCGGTCGCGCGGGGGTGGGACCGGGGCACGGGGGCTCGCCGCACGGGTTCCGCGAGGGCGGGCCTCACGCGGGGCCGCCGGGGGCTTCGCGTGAGGACGGGGACCGGTCCGGGGGCTGGGTCGTACCGCCGCGTGCCGGGTTGTCAGTGGCCCGGGCTACGGTTCGGTCATGGCTGCCCGTACGAAATCCGCGAAGGACCGGCCGTCCTACCGCTGCACCGAGTGCGGCTGGCAGACGGCCAAGTGGCTCGGCCGCTGCGCCGAGTGCCAGGCATGGGGGACTGTCGAGGAGTACGGCGCGCCCGCCGTCCGCACGACGGCACCGGGCCGCGTCACCACGTCCGCGGTGCCCATCGGACAGGTCGACGGCCGGCAGGCCGCCGCCCGCAGCACCGGCGTGCCCGAGCTGGACCGGGTCCTCGGCGGCGGTCTGGTCCCCGGAGCCGTCGTCCTCCTCGCCGGCGAGCCCGGCGTCGGCAAGTCCACCCTCCTGCTGGACGTGGCGGCCAAGTCGGCGAGTGACGAACACCGCACCCTGTACGTGACGGGCGAGGAGTCGGCGAGCCAGGTGCGGCTGCGCGCGGACCGCATCAAGGCGATCGACGACCACCTGTACCTCGCCGCGGAGACCGACCTGTCGGCCGTCCTCGGCCACTTGGACGCGGTGAAGCCGTCGCTGCTCATCCTGGACTCCGTGCAGACCGTCGCCTCCCCGGAGATCGACGGCGCGCCCGGCGGGATGGCCCAGGTCCGGGAGGTGGCGGGCGCGCTCATCCGCGCCTCCAAGGAGCGCGGCATGTCCACCCTGCTGGTGGGCCACGTCACCAAGGACGGCGCGATCGCCGGACCCCGGCTGCTCGAACACCTCGTGGACGTCGTCCTCTCCTTCGAGGGCGACCGGCACGCGCGCCTCAGGCTCGTCCGAGGGGTCAAGAACCGCTACGGCACGACGGACGAGGTCGGCTGCTTCGAGCTGCACGACGAGGGCATCACGGGGCTCGCCGACCCGTCGGGGCTGTTCCTGACGCGCCGCACCGAGCCCGTCCCCGGCACCTGTCTGACCGTCACCCTCGAAGGCCGCCGTCCGCTGGTCGCCGAGGTCCAGGCGCTCACGGTGGACTCCCAGATCCCCTCCCCGCGCCGGACGACCTCGGGTCTGGAGACCTCCCGCGTCTCGATGATGCTCGCCGTCCTGGAGCAGCGCGGCCGGATCAGCGCTCTCGGCAAGCGGGACATCTACTCGGCGACGGTCGGCGGCGTGAAGCTCACCGAGCCCGCCGCGGACCTCGCCGTCGCGCTCGCCCTGGCGTCCGCGGCCAGTGACGTCCCGCTGCCCAAGAACCTCGTGGCGATCGGCGAGGTCGGACTCGCGGGCGAGGTCAGGCGGGTCACGGGCGTCCAGCGCCGGCTGGCCGAGGCCCACCGTCTGGGCTTCACGCACGCCCTCGTACCGACCGATCCGGGCAGGGTCCCCGACGGTATGAAGGTCCTGGAAGTGGCCGACATCGGCGCGGCCCTGAGTGTCCTTCCGCGCTCGCGTCGCAGAGAGGCCCCACGGGACGAGGAGCAGCGCCGGTAGACTTTGCCCTGGTCTCGCCCGTCCGTACGAAACGAGGGCGACCGAAAACCTGCGACCGGAGGAGTGCAGTGGCAGCCAACGACCGGGCAGCAGCTCCCGGAAAGTCCGGCGGGAGCTCCGGTGCCGATGGCCTGATGCGCGCCTCACTGAGCGCCGTGGCGCCCGGCACGGCACTGCGCGACGGGCTGGAACGGATCCTCCGGGGCAACACGGGCGGACTCATCGTGCTCGGCTCCGACAAGACCGTCGAAGCGATGTGCACGGGTGGATTCGTCCTGGACGTCGAGTTCACCGCGACCCGTCTGCGCGAGCTGTGCAAGCTCGACGGCGGGATCGTGCTCGACAAGGACATCACCAAGATCCTCCGGGCGGGTGTCCAGCTCGTGCCCGACCCGACGATCCCGACGGAGGAGACGGGCACCCGGCACCGCACCGCGGACCGGGTGAGCAAGCAGGTCGGCTTCCCCGTCGTCTCGGTCTCCCAGTCGATGCGCCTGATCGCCCTGTACGTGGACGGTCACCGCCGTGTCCTGGAGGACTCGGCCGCGATCCTCTCCCGCGCCAACCAGGCCCTCGCGACCCTGGAGCGCTACAAGCTCCGGCTGGACGAGGTCGCGGGCACGCTGTCGGCGCTGGAGATCGAGGACCTCGTCACCGTCCGGGACGTCTCCGCTGTCGCCCAGCGCCTGGAGATGGTGCGCCGCATCGCGACGGAGATCGCCGAGTACGTCGTGGAACTGGGCACGGACGGGCGGCTGCTGACCCTCCAGCTCGACGAGCTGATCGCCGGCGTCGAGCCCGATCGCGAGCTGGTCGTCCGGGACTACGTTCCCGAGCCGACCGCCAAGCGTTCCCGCACGGTCGACGAGGCGCTGTCCGAGCTGGACGCGCTCTCCCACGCGGAACTCCTCGAACTGTCCACGGTGGCGAAGGCGTTGGGTTACACCGGCTCCCCCGAGGCGCTCGACTCCGCGGTCTCCCCGCGCGGCTTCCGCCTCCTCGCCAAGGTGCCGCGGCTGCCCGGCGCGATCATCGACCGGCTCGTGGAGCACTTCGGCGGGCTCCAGAAGCTGCTCGCCGCGAGCGTGGACGACCTCCAGACGGTCGACGGCGTGGGCGAGGCCCGGGCGCGCAGCGTCCGCGAGGGCCTGTCCCGCCTCGCGGAGTCGTCGATCCTGGAGCGTTACGTCTAGCGCCTGTCCGGCAGCCCCTGTCCGGAGGACCCGCGGACCTACGGACCCCGGTCCACCGGGGCCCGCTCCCGCCGGGCGAGGGCGCTCAGTCCTTGGACAGGACGAACGACGTCTGCGCCTTCGCCAGTCCCGGTGCCTTCGCCTCGACCAGGTAGGTGCCCGCGGAGACCAGACCCGAGGGGGACGTGGCGCACTCGGGGACGCCGGGCCTGCGGTCCCACTTCACCGTGTGGACGGCCTGGCCGCCGGCCGGCACGCGCAGGAAGACGCCCGCGGCGTCCTTCGGGCAGTCGTCCGAGGCCCAGACGTCCCCCTCGCTTCCCGCCTGAGTGATCGTCAGAACCGTGCGCTTCGGGCCGACATCGAACTTGCAGTCGCTGCCCGAGGAGTTCTTGACGATGACGTCGATCTCGGGCCGCTCTCCGGGCGCGTAGGAGTTGTGCGCGCTCTTGAGCGTCAACTTGACGTCGCCCGGGGTGCAGTTGGGGACGGTGGAACTCGCGGGCAGCCGGTCGGCCGCTCCGCCTCCGGAACCACCGCCGGTGCTCCCGCCGGAACCTGAGGATCCGTCACCCGGACCGTCGTTCGCGCCGTCGCCCGCGCCGTCACCGGAACCGCCGCCCGACGCACCACCGCTGCCGCTGCCGCCGTCACCGGTGCCGTCGCCCTCGTCGTCTCCCGACTCGTCGCGCCCGCCCGGGTGTTGGCTGATCGCGGGGCCGGAGCCGGAGGGGCCGGGCGTGATCGAGGCGGCGGGGTTCTTGCCGTTCGACCCGCCGGCGTTCTTGCCGCCGCCCCCGCCTCCGGTGCCGACCATCCAGACGGTGAGGAGCGCCAACAGCCCTAGTACGGACAGCAGAACGGCCCTCCGCCGCCAGTAGATGGTGGAGGGTAGCGGCCCGACCGGATTGCGCAGAGATCCCACGTCGCAAACTGTACGAGAGATCGACCTCGCGTCAGGCCCCACCCGCCGCTCCGGTACCAACTTTTCCGGATCATCATTCCGGCGGACGTCCGTCCCGGCGCCGCGAGGGCCGCCGGTCGCGGTCTTTCACCACCGCCCGCCCCGGCGTCGTCCCCGCATCCCGACCGCCGCATGGCAGGATCGACATCGCCATGACTGCACCCACCAAGCCCACCGGGCCCACCCGGAACACCCCCGGCGAGGACCTCCACACCCCCGTCATCGCCTGGTTCGACGAACACGCCCGCGACCTGCCCTGGCGGCACCCCGATGCCGGCCCCTGGGCGGTGATGGTCAGCGAGTTCATGCTCCAGCAGACCCCGGTCAACCGCGTCCTGCCCGTGTACGAGCAGTGGCTGACGCGCTGGCCGCGCCCCGCCGACCTGGCGAAGGAGGCGCCCGGGGAGGCGGTCCGGGCCTGGGGGCGGCTCGGCTATCCGCGCCGCGCCCTGCGGCTGCACGGCGCCGCGGTGGCCATAACGGAACGGCACGGCGGCGACGTACCGACCGATCACGCGCAGTTGCTGGCGCTGCCCGGCATCGGGGAGTACACGGCTGCGGCCGTCGCGTCGTTCGCCTACGGCCAGCGCCACCCCGTCCTGGACACGAACGTCCGCAGGGTCTTCGCCCGTGCCGTCACCGGCGTGCAGTACCCGCCGAACGCCACCACGGCCGCCGAGCGCAAGCTCGCCCGCGCCCTGCTGCCCGAGGACGAGAGCACGGCGGCACGCTGGGCCGCCGCCTCCATGGAGCTCGGCGCGCTGGTCTGCACGGCACGGAACGAGACGTGCCACCGCTGTCCGATCGCCGCCCGGTGCGCCTGGCGGCTGGCCGGCAAGCCGGAGCACGACGGCCCGCCGCGCAAGGGACAGACGTACGCGGGCACGGACCGCCAGGTTCGCGGCAAGCTGCTGGCCGTCCTGCGGGAGGCGCACGTGCCGGTTCCCCAGGCCGCGCTGGAGCGGGTGTGGGACGAGCCGGTGCAGCGGGGCCGCGCCCTCGACGGGCTCGTCGCCGACGGACTGGTCGAACCGCTCCCCGGCGGTCTGTACCGGCTGCCCCTCACCTAGGTCCGCACCGGCCGCACCTCGCCCAGGGTGGCGCTCTGTATCGACCGCCCTCGCCCAGGGATCGTCGCCTGAACGCCCGGGCCCCGTGCCATAACCGGATCAACCATGGCATAGGGCCGTCCTTCTTTACCCCGTACCTACAGCTGTTACACAACCGACGGACAGCCGAGTGCTGTCCGCAGGCTGTCTCGGACAGCCCCGTGACAACGCCTCCGTAGCTTCGTGCCGTACCGCAGCAGCCCGCCCGACCGACGGCGGCGGCGGTTCGCAGGCAACGGACAACCGGCAGCGGGCGGGCCGGAAACGGGGACGGAGGCGGTCGATCATGGCGCAGGGCGAGGTGCTCGAATTCGAGGAGTACGTCCGGACCCGGCAGGACGCGCTGCTGCGCAGCGCCCGGCGTCTGGTCCCCGACCCGGTCGACGCGCAGGACCTGCTCCAGACGGCGCTCGTGCGGACGTACGGACGCTGGGAGGGCATCGCGGACAAGCGTCTCGCCGACGCCTACCTGCGCCGGGTGATGATCAACACGCGCACCGAGTGGTGGCGGGCCCGCAAGCTGGAGGAGGTGCCCACCGAGCAGCTGCCGGACGCGTGCGTGGACGACGCCACCGAGCAGCACGCGGACCGCGCGCTGCTGATGGACATCATGAAGGTGCTGGCACCCAAGCAGCGCAGTGTCGTGGTGCTGCGACACTGGGAGCAGATGTCCACCGAGGAGACGGCCGCCGCACTCGGCATGTCGGCCGGAACGGTCAAGAGCACGCTGCACCGGGCGCTGGCCCGGCTCCGCGAGGAGCTGGAGAACCGCGACCTGGACGCACGCGCGCTCGAACGTGAGGAGCGGGAGCGTTGCGCGGCCTAGCAGCCCGGGCCAGAACGGCCCTGAAGGCGGGGAGTTCGGCGGCGGCCGGGTTCGCCGCCCTCGGCCTTTTCGTGACCGCGTGTGCCACCGGTGGCACCGGTGCCCGCGACGAGGGCCCGGCGGGCAGTGACGCGGCCGCCAAGGGCGGCATCAAGCCCGTCGTCTCCGGTTCGCCGTCCAGCGCCTCCAGACGCGTGGACGCGGTCAAGATCGTCAAGAGCGACCCGGTGGTCAGCGCGGCGGTCAAGCGCGACCTGAAGCCGTGCGTCGCCGACGAGTACCCGGTCGACGTGTCGTACGGGGACCTGACCGGGGGGTCCGCGAACGACGTCGTGATCAACGTGATGACCTGTGCCGAAGCCGTGGGTGTCGGCAGTTACGTCTATCGCGAGGAGAACGGCCGGTACCAGAACGTCTTCACGCTCGAGGAGCCCCCGGTCTACGCCGAGATCGACCGGGGCGCCCTCGTGGTCACCCAGCAGCTGTACGGGAAGGGCGACCCGGTGTCGTACCCCTCCAGCGAGGAAGTGATCACCTACAGCTGGGCCTCGGCACGCTTCGTCGAGCAGTCCAGGATCCACAACGACTACAGCAGCGCGGTGGGCGGCTCCGACTCGCCCGCCCCGGACGCGAACTGAGAGCGCGGAGCAGCCGGATGGCAGAGCAGACCCACGTCCTGTTCGTCGAGGACGACGACGTCATCCGCGAGGCCACACAACTCGCCCTGGAGCGCGACGGCTTCGCGGTGACGGCCATGCCCGACGGGCTCTCGGGCCTGGAGGCGTTCCGCGCCGACCGGCCCGACATCGCCCTGCTGGACGTGATGGTCCCGGGACTCGACGGTGTGTCACTGTGCCGCCGCATCCGCGACGAGTCGACCGTGCCGGTCATCATGCTGTCCGCGCGCGCCGACTCGATCGACATCGTGCTCGGCCTGGAGGCGGGCGCCGACGACTACGTGACCAAGCCCTTCGACGGCGCCGTGCTCGTCGCCCGGATCCGCGCGGTGCTGCGCCGCTTCGGGCACGCGAGCGGAAGCGTGGGCGGCGGCCTCGACGGCGGCGCTCCGGCGGAGGGCGGGGTGCTCGTCTTCGGCGAGCTGGAGGTCGACACCGAGGGCATGGAGGTGACCCGGAGCGGTACGCCGGTGGCGCTGACGCCCACCGAGATGCGGCTGCTCCTGGAGTTCTCGTCCGCGCCGGGCACGGTGCTGAGCCGCGACAGGCTGCTGGAGCGGGTGTGGGACTACGGCTGGGGCGGGGACACCCGGGTCGTCGACGTCCATGTGCAGCGACTGCGTACGAAGATCGGCCAGGACCGTATAGAGACGGTCCGCGGCTTCGGCTACAAGTTGAAGGCCTGAGCACGCCATGCGGGGGATTTTTCAGCGCTCTGCTCCGGGGAAGCCCCCGGCCGCGGGGCGGGGACCGGTTCCGGGCGGACGTGCGGGAGCGGGGGGCGGTGTGAGCACGGGTTCGCGCGAGAGGGCCGGCGCCGGCGAGGGTGCCGGGCGGGGCGAGGTGCTCGGCGGTGGCCGGAGGCCCGGCGCGCTCTTCGGCCGCGGCCGGGGCATCGGCATAGGGATCGACCGGGGCACGGATTCGGGCACGAGCATCCGTACGGGCATCCGCTGGAAGCTCAGTACGGCGATCGCCCTGGTCGGCGCGCTGGTCGCCGTGGCGCTGAGCCTGGTCGTGCACAACGCGGCCCGCGTCTCGATGCTGGACAACTCGCGCGACCTCGCCGACGAGCGCATCCAGCTCGCCGAGCGGATGTACGGGCCGGGCCGGCCGCCGCCGTTCGGCGCCCAGATAGACGACCCCTCCATCCCGGCGGACCTGTTGGCGACGGTCTCGCAGGGGCGGCGGGCGACCTACGTCTCCGACAGCTCGAACGGCGTGCCGGACATCTGGGCCGCCGTACCGCTCAGGAACGGTCAGGTGCTGTCCTGGCACGAGCGGTTCACCGACCGCAACGCGGACGTGATGAAGGACCTCGACCAGGCGCTGATCATCGGCTCGATCGCGGTCGTCCTCGGCGGCAGCGCGCTCGGTGTGCTGATAGGCGGTCAGCTCTCGCGCCGGCTGCGCAAGGCGGCGGCCGCGGCGAACCGGGTCGCCAAGGGCGAGCCGGACGTCCGGGTGCGGGACGCGATCGGCGGTGTCGTGCTCGACGAGACCGATGACCTGGCGCGGGCCGTGGACGCCATGGCCGACGCGCTCCAGCAGCGCATCGAGGCCGAGCGCCGGGTGACCGCCGACATCGCCCATGAGCTGCGCACCCCGGTGACCGGGCTGCTCACGGCGGCCGAGCTCCTGCCGCCCGGCCGCCCCACCGAACTCGTACGGGACCGCGCGCAGGCCATGCGCACGCTCGTCGAGGACGTCCTGGAGGTCGCCCGGCTCGACGGGGCCTCCGAGCGGGCCGAGTTGCAGGACATCATGCTCGGCGAGTTCGTGGCCCGGCGGATCGCCGCCAAGGGCGCGGACGTCGAGGTGCGGGTGGTGCACGAGTCGGAGGTCACGACGGACCCGCGCCGTCTGGAGCGCGTCCTGCTCAACCTCCTGGCGAACGCGGCCCGGCACGGCAGGCCGCCGATCGAGGTCACCGTCGAGGGGCGGGTCATCCGGGTACGCGACCACGGCCCGGGCTTCCCCGAGAAGCTCCTCGCCGAGGGGCCGAGCCGGTTCCGCACCGGCAGCGCCGACCGCGCGGGCGACGGCCACGGACTCGGTCTCACCATCGCCGCGGGCCAGGCCCGGGTGCTCGGCGCGCGGCTGACCTTCCGCAACGTGCGGCCCGCGGGGGCTCCGGAGGGCGTGCCCGCCGAGGGCGCGGTCGCGGTGCTGTGGCTGCCGGAGCACGCGCCGACGAGCACCGGGAGCTTTCCGATGCTGCACGTGCCCGGGAAGTAGCCGCCCGCCCGGGAAGGAGCCGCCGGGGCCGCGCGGCCTGCCGCGGCACCGGGACCCGCCCGGCACAGGAGAAGGCCCCCGGGGCGGACAACGCCGGGGGCCTTCGTCGAGGGAGGGTCCGGGGGCGGCACCGAGGCCGGCCCCGCGGTCAGGTCAGACCGCCTCCGCGACCGGGACCTTGGGTGCCTCGTCCGGCGCGCCGCCCTCGCCGGGCTTGGGCGCTCCCGCTCCCTTGAGGGCGACCTCCTTGACGAACAGCGACGCCACCACCACGATCACGGCCACCGCGGCCCCCAGGACGAAGGCCGAGTGGGTACCGGCCGACACCGCGTGCTGGTAGGCCTCCCGCGCCGCCGCCGGCAGCTTCGCCAGGCTCGCCGCGTCGAGCTGCGCGGACTGCTCGGTGATCTTCGAACCCAGTGCGCCGGCCCGCTCGGCCATGACGTCCTGCACCCGGTGGTTGAACAGCGCGCCCATGATCGCGACACCGAACGACGAGCCGAGCGTGCGGAGCAGGGTGGTGGACGAGGACGCGACGCCCATGTCCTTCATCTCGACACTGTTCTGCGCCACCAGCATGGTGACCTGCATCAGGCAGCCCATGCCCAGACCGAGGACGGCCATGTAGACGCCGGACATGAATCGGGTGGTGTCCGTGTCCATGGTCGACAGCAGGTAGAGGCCGATCACCATCAGCACACCGCCGATGACGGGGAAGATCTTGTAGCGGCCGGTGGCGGTGGTGACCCGGCCGGCGACCATCGACGTCACGAGCATCGCGCCCAGCATGGGCAGCAGCAGCAGACCGGAGTTGGTCGCGGAGGCACCCTGCACCGCCTGCTGGTACAGCGGCAGGAAGAGCGTGGCACCGAACATGGCGAAGCCCGTGATGAAGCCGATGATCGACATCAGGGTGAAGTTACGGCTGCGGAAGATGTGCAGCGGCACGATCGGCTCGGCCGCCTTGGTCTGCCAGAACACGAACCCGACCAGCGCGGCGACGCCGAGACCGATGAGCTCCATGATCTGCGGGGACGCCCAGTCGTACTCCGAGCCGCCCCAGGTGGTGACGAGGACGATGGCGGTGATGCCGACGGTCAGCAGCACGGCACCCAGGTAGTCGATGCGCGTCTCGGACCGCTTCTTCGGCAGGTGCAGGACGGCACTGACCGCGGCGAGCGCGATCGCGCCCAGCGGCAGGTTGATGTAGAAGGACCAGCGCCAGCCCCAGTTGTCGGTGATGGTGCCGCCGACCAGCGGACCGCCGATCATCGCCAGCGCCATGACGCCGGCCATCATGCCCTGGTACTTGCCGCGCTCGCGGGGCGGGATCAGGTCGCCGATGATCGCCATGACGCCGACCATCAGACCGCCGGCACCCAGACCCTGGACGGCGCGGAAGCCGATGAGCTGGCCCATGTCCTGGGCCATGCCGCTGAGCGCGGAGCCGATCAGGAAGATCACGATCGACGTCATGAAGGAGCCCTTGCGGCCGTACATGTCGCCGAGCTTGCCCCAGATCGGGGTGGAGGCCGCGGTGGCGAGGGTGTAACCGGTGACCACCCAGGAGAGGTGCTCCAGTCCGCCCAGTTCGCCGACGATCGTCGGCATGGCGGTGCCCACGATCATGTTGTCCAGCATCGCGAGCATCATGGCGATCATGAGCGCCATGAGGACGACCCGTACGCTCCGCTGCTGCTTCTCGCCCTCGGCCGGTTTCCCGGTCTGTTCGGCGGCCGGGTCGGCCGCCTTCGTCTTGTCCGCCATCGCTCCCACTCCCCTGAGTACCTCTGTCACCGTCGGCTACTTACTTGCCGACCGGCAAGCTCACCACATCCCGGAAAGTAGTCCTCTAACTAGCCGGGCGTCAAGTAAGTAGGGCTAGTTTTACCAGCCGGTCGACAGGTAAGTTTCCAAGCAGCGCGAGGGATACGAGGATGGGCGGCACCATGGACGGCATCAAGCGGCAACGCCGAGGCGACACGCGGCAGCGCATCCAGGACGTAGCCCTCGAACTGTTCTCCGAGCACGGCTACGAGAAGACCTCGCTGCGCGAGATCGCCGAGCACCTCGACGTCACCAAGGCGGCGCTCTACTACCACTTCAAGACCAAGGAAGAGATCCTGATCAGCATCTTCCAGGATCTGACGCGGCCGCTCGACGAGCTGATCGAGTGGGGCAGGCAGCAGCCGCACAGCCTGGAGACCAAGCAGGAGGTGCTGCGCCGCTACAGCGAGGCCCTCGGCGGCGCGTCCCCGCTCTTCCGCTTCATGCAGGAGAACCAGGCGACGGTCCGCGAGCTGAGCATCGGCGAGACCTTCAAGGACCGCATGATCAGCATGCTGGAGATCATCAAGGAGCCGGAGGCACCGCTGACCGACCAGGTCCGGTGCATCAGCGCGCTCTTCACGATGCACGCCGGCATGTTCGTGCTCAGGGAGGTCGAAGGCGACCCCGAGGACAAGCGCAAGGCGGTCCTGGAGGTCGCGATCGATCTGGTGACGCAGGCTCACGAGCGCGGCGCCTCCTGAGAGTCGCCCCGCGCGCGGCGGCAGGGCCCCCGCACACGACGACGGAGCCCCGGCGCCGCTTTCGGCACCGGGGCTCCGCACCGTGTCACCGGCGCGGACGGGTCAGACCTTGACACCCAGGCTGTTGAGGAACGCCACCGGGTTGACGGCCGAACCGTAGTTGGGGGTCGTACGGATCTCGAAGTGCAGGTGCGGGCCGCTGGAGTTACCGGTGTTGCCGGACAGGGCTATGTGCTGGCCGGTGGAGACGGTCTGGCCGACACGCACGTCGACGCGCGACAGGTGGGCGTACTGCGAGTACTTGCCGTTGGGGTGCTTGATGACGACGGCGTTGCCGTACGCCGGGCCGTCACCGGCGCCGTTGGGGCCCGCCTTGACGACGGTGCCGGCGTGGGTGGCCACGACGTTGGTGCCCGTAGGCACGGCGAAGTCCTGGCCGGAGTGCTTGTGGGCCCACATGCCGCCGGCCTGGTTGAAGCTGGCGGACAGGGAGTACTTCGCGACCGGGTCGACCCAGGAGGCGGCCTTCTTCTTCGCCGCGGCCTTCTTGGCGACGGCCGTCTTGGTGGCGGCGGCCTTCTTCGCGGCGGCGGCCTTGGCCTGAGCCGCGGCCTGCGTCTGCACGGCGTTGGCCGTGCTGACGGGGGCGCTGCTGACGCCCGTTTCGGCGGCGGTCGCGACCCCGGCGCCCAGCACGACCGAGGCGCCCAGGCCGGCGGCCAGAACGACCGCCCGAGTGCGGACCAGGGAGGTGAGGGACTTGCGGGACGTGACGCGCTTCGACATGGATACCTCATGAAGACGGGGACAAGGGGCTGAACAACCACTCCGGCGAACTGCCTGGTGCCGTGTGGGCCATTCATTGGTAACCCGGCTCCCCAACCGCACTCAAACCCCCCATCTACGGCCTGAAGTAGTACTTCGCGTCAAAACTTCATGAACCGCGACAGCTCGGACATCTCGTACGGGATCTTGTCCATTTGGCCCGGAAAACAGGGTTTACCCCCACTTCAGACCCACACATCCCTTGCTAAACACGCTTTTGGCCCGCCTGTCCGGACGACCCGACGGCAGCCCCACCCACCCCATGCCAAAGGTCCCTTTTGTCCGATTTAGCGTATCCACTATGCGTCTTAGTACCGGCCGAAACGCCTGTGCGGCACATCACCGGGGCACCCCGTCCGAGCCCCCCGGAATGTGACGCGGGCTACGCCGTCGGCCCCTGTTTTCAAGGGTCTTGAGGCGTCCGCGGACCCATCACGGGCACCCCGCGGCACGGTTGCGCCACCACCCCGCCGGAACACTGTGCCGCTGTGCTGTCAGAACATACGGTTGTCCTTCCGGCCCAACGCTCTCCGGGGGATCGTCATGGACCCAGTAACCGTCGGCATCCGCCTGGCCTCCAGCGTGGCGGCGCCGCTGGTCAAGAAGCTCTTCGTGGCCGAGGGGCCCGGAGCGGGGCTCGTGGACAAGCCCGTACGGATCTCGGCGCTCGTCTCGTTCAAGGGCGAGAAACGGGTCGTCGGAGAGAGGGAACTGGCCGGCCTCTCGGCCGAACTGGTCGGCCGGGCACTGCGCGGCGGGGAACGGCCCTTCCCCGCGGACGAGGAACAGGCCGTCGTCCACGCCCTCGGCACGACCCTGCACGCCCTGGGCGACCTCACCATGACGGACGTCCAGGCGGTGGAGCTCGGCCACCGGGCGCTCGCCCAGCGGCTGCGCGCCGCCGCCGGGGACCCGGGCCGGGACCTGTCCTTCGACGCGACCGTGTTCTACGAGGGGCTGCTCGACACCGCCTGCCTCCACGTCCTGCACTTCTTCACCCAGCGCTCCGCCTTTGTCCCCCGCACCCTCGTGGAACAGAGCCGCAGACAGCGCGAGCTCATCGCCAAGGTGGACGAACTGATCGCCCGCACCCCCATGACGGGCGGCACCGACCGTGCCTTCGAGCAGCGCTACCTCACCCACACCGCCACCCGGCACGGACACCTCACCATCTACGGCGTCGATCTCGTCAACTCCCCCGAACGCTGGCCCCTCGACACCGCCTACCTCAGCCTCCGGGCCCTGCGCCCCGCCGAGGACGAGGAGACCGTCGCACCGGAGGGCGTACGCATCGCCGCCGCCGGTGCCTCACTGCCCGCCGAACAGGCCCTCGCGCAGCAGGACCTCGTCCTGCTGCGCGGAGTGGCCGGATCCGGCAAGACCACGCTGGTGCAGTGGCTGGCGGTGACCACGGCACGCGGCGAGCGCGGGGACCGCATTCCCTTCGTCCTCCCGCTGCGCACCCTCGTCCGCCGCCCCGACGGCCTGCCGGCCCCCGACGCGTTCCTGTCCGCCGTACGGATCCCCTTCCACGCGACCCAGCCGGACGGCTGGGCCGACAGGGTGCTGCGCCACGGCCGCGGCCTGCTGCTCGTCGACGGACTCGACGAGATCCCCGAACGCGACCGCGAACACACCCGGCGCTGGCTGCGCGAACTCCTCGACGCCTACCCCGGCAACCAGTGGCTGGTCACGTCCCGCCCCTCGGCCGTACGGGAGGACTGGCTCGCGTCCGACGGCTTCACCGAACTCCTCCTCTCCCCCATGACCGGCGACGACGTGGCCGCCTTCATCCGCCGCTGGCACGCCGCGGTACGCCCGGACGCCTCCGACACGGACCGCCTCGACGACTACGAGCGCTCGCTCCTCGACGCCGTCCGGACCAAGCCCGACCTCGGCCGCCTCGCCACCAACCCCCTGATGTGCGGGCTGATCTGCGCGCTGCACCGCGACCGGCGGGGCTACCTGCCCCACGGCAGACAGGAGTTGTACGACGCCGCGCTCTCCATGCTGCTGTCGCGCCGCGACGAGGAACGCGACATGTTCACCGCCGGGGGCGGTCACGACGGCGTCCGTCTCACGGAGCTCCCGCAGATCCAGCTCCTGCAGCGGCTCGCCTACTGGCTGATCCGCAACAACCGCTCGGAGATGGACCGGGACCGCGCCGAACGCATCGTCGCCGACGTCCTGCCCTCCCTCCCGGCCGCCGCCCGGCAGGGCGACGCCGCACGGATCCTGCGCCACCTCGTCGTGCGCAGCGGCCTCCTGCGTGAACCCGCCCCGGGAACAGTGGAGTTCGTCCACCGCACCTTCCAGGACCACCTGGGCGCCAAAGCGGCCGTCGAGGACGGGGACTTCGGGCTGCTGGTGCGCAACGCCGGCGAGGCCCAGTGGGCCGACGTGATCCGGATGGCCGTCGCCCACGCCCGGCCCCGTGAACGCGCCGAGCTGCTCGGCTCCATGACCGGCGCGGCGGCACACCTCGACACGGCGGCGGCGACCCGGGTACGGCTTCTCGCCCTCGCCTCGCTGGAACACGCCACGCAGCTCGCGCCCGAGGTGCGGACCGCGGTGGAACGCGACGCGGCCACGCTCATCCCGCCGAGGACGGCGGCGGAGGCCCGTGCCCTGGCCGAGGCGGGCCCCCTCGTCCTGGAACTGCTGCCCGGACCCGAGGGGCTGACCGATGCCGAGGCCCGGGGCGTCGTGATCACCGCCTCGCTGATCGGCACCGACGCGGCCCTCCCCGTACTGGCGCGCTTCCGCTCCCACCCGGCGCTGGCGGTGCGGGCCCAACTCACCTGGGCGTGGCACCGGTTCGACACCGAGCGCTACGCGTCCGAGGTCATCTCCGGACTGGACCCGGAGGGCCTGTACTTCACCGCCCACTCGGCCGCCCAGCTCCACGCGCTGCGCGAGCTGGGCGGCCGGCCCATGCTGCAGATCGTCGGTGACATCGGCGCCGCGGAGCTGCGCTCCTGCCTGCCGCCCGACCAGGTGACCCATCTGGCGCTGCTGTACAACGGCCGTCTGCGGGACCTGGACTTCCTGACCGCCCAGCCGCGGCTGACACGGCTCGGTCTCGACCAGTGCACGGAGGTCGACAGCTTCGCGCCCCTCGCGGAGCTGCCCCTGCGGACGCTGTCGATGCTGTCCCACCATGCGCGGACCCCGCCGCCCGACGGTCTGACCGCCCTGACGTCCCTGCGTGAACTGAACGTGGGTCACCGGCTCGCGGGCCGGTCCCTGAGCGAGGCGCTCCCCCTGGGCTCCCCGCTGGAAGTCCTCTCCTTCGGCCTGGACGTGCTGCGGGAGACCGGGCTGCGGGGGCTGCGCCACTGGCGGTCGCTGCGCACCCTGTGGCTGAGCCGGGTGCCCGCGGAGCTGGGTCCGGAGGACTGGTCCGAGGCCGCCGCGCTGCCGGGACTCAGGGAGCTGCGGATCCACCGGTCCGCCCTCGGAGCCCTCTCCTCGGCGCCGCCGCTGCCCTCGGTCGAGCACCTGGAGCTGAGGAAACCGGCGGGGGACGAGGACCTTTCCGCGCTGAGGGCCCTGCTGCCGAATCTGCGGACCGTGCATTTCGTCCTCGGTTCGGACAGCGGGACCGTGCCGGAGCGTCTCGCGGAGCAGTTGCCGGGCGAGCACACGGCGACCGCGACCCAGAGCGTTCTGTGACTCCTCCCGGAGCGAGGTCCGTGATTCCGGGCGGACGGGAGACGTGACGCCTGACGGACGGGAAAAAGGAGCCGCCCCGGCAGACGGGAAAAGGGGCTGCCCCGGGACCGGAGTCCCGGGGCAGCCCCTTTCAGGCGGACCCGGAGGTCACGCCTCCTTGCTCAGGTTGGGACCGGCACCGCCGGCGGCCTGCTCGATCGGCGGGACGTCGGGGAGCGCCGACTTCTCCTCACCCCGGAAGGTGAAGGTCTTGGCATCGCCCTCGCCCTCCGTGTCGACGACCACGATGTGGCCGGGACGGAGCTCGCCGAAGAGGATCTTCTCCGAGAGGATGTCCTCGATCTCGCGCTGGATGGTCCGGCGCAGCGGCCGGGCGCCCAGGACGGGGTCGTAGCCCTTCTTGGCGAGGAGCGACTTGGCGGTCGGGCTGAGCTCGATGCCCATGTCCCGGTCCTTCAGACGCTCGTCGACCTTGGCGATCATGAGGTCGACGATCTGGATGATGTCTTCCTCGGTGAGCTGGTGGAAGACCACCGTGTCGTCGACACGGTTCAGGAACTCGGGGCGGAAGTGCTGCTTCAGCTCCTCGTTGACCTTGGCCTTCATCCGGTCGTAGTTGGTCTTGACGTCGCCCACGGCCGCGAAGCCGAGGTTGAAGCCCTTGGAGATGTCCCGGGTGCCGAGGTTGGTCGTCATGATGATGACCGTGTTCTTGAAGTCCACGACCCGGCCCTGGGAGTCGGTCAGACGACCGTCCTCCAGGATCTGCAGCAGCGAGTTGAAGATGTCCGGGTGGGCCTTCTCGACCTCGTCGAAGAGGACGACGGAGAACGGCTTGCGGCGGACCTTCTCGGTCAGCTGGCCGCCCTCTTCGTAGCCCACGTAGCCGGGGGGCGAACCGAAGAGACGCGAGACCGTGTGCTTCTCGCTGAACTCCGACATGTCGAGGGAGATCAGCGCGTCCTCGTCACCGAAGAGGAACTCCGCGAGGGTCTTCGACAGCTCCGTCTTACCGACACCCGAGGGGCCGGCGAAGATGAAGGAACCACCGGGACGCTTCGGGTCCTTCAGACCCGCTCGCGTACGGCGGATCGCCTGCGAGAGCGCCTTGATGGCGTCCTTCTGGCCGATGACCCGCTTGTGGAGCTCGTCCTCCATGCGCAGCAGACGCGAGGACTCCTCCTCGGTCAGCTTGAAGACCGGGATGCCGGTGGCGGTGGCCAGGACCTCGGCGATCAGCTCGCCGTCGACCTCGGCCACGACGTCCATGTCGCCGGCCTTCCACTCCTTCTCGCGCTTGGCCTTCGCCGCCAGCAGCTGCTTCTCCTTGTCGCGGAGAGAGGCCGCCTTCTCGAAGTCCTGGGAGTCGATCGCCGACTCCTTGTCGCGGCGCACGCCCGCGATCTTCTCGTCGAACTCGCGGAGGTCCGGCGGCGCGGTCATCCGGCGGATGCGCATCCGGGAACCGGCCTCGTCGATCAGGTCGATCGCCTTGTCGGGCAGGAAGCGGTCCGAGATGTACCGGTCGGCGAGCGTCGCCGCCTGCACCAGGGCCTCGTCCGTGATGGAGACACGGTGGTGGGCCTCGTACCGGTCGCGCAGACCCTTGAGGATCTCGATCGTGTGGGGGAGGGAAGGCTCCGCCACCTGGATCGGCTGGAAGCGGCGCTCGAGGGCCGCGTCCTTCTCGAGGTGCTTGCGGTACTCGTCCAGGGTGGTGGCGCCGATGGTCTGGAGCTCACCGCGGGCCAGCATGGGCTTCAGGATCGAAGCGGCGTCGATGGCGCCCTCGGCGGCACCCGCACCGACCAGCGTGTGCAGCTCGTCGATGAACAGGATGATGTCGCCGCGGGTGCGGATCTCCTTGAGGACCTTCTTCAGGCGCTCCTCGAAGTCACCGCGGTAGCGGGAGCCGGCGACCAGGGCGCCGAGGTCGAGGGTGTAGAGGTGCTTGTCCTTGAGGGTCTCGGGCACCTCGCCCTTGACGATGGCCTGGGCGAGGCCCTCGACGACGGCGGTCTTGCCGACGCCGGGCTCGCCGATGAGCACCGGGTTGTTCTTCGTGCGGCGGGACAGCACCTGCATGACCCGCTCGATCTCCTTCTCGCGCCCGATGACCGGGTCGAGCTTGGACTCGCGGGCGGCCTGGGTGAGGTTCCGGCCGAACTGGTCGAGGACCAGGGACGTGGAGGGGGTGCCCTCGGCAGGACCGCCGGCGGTGGCGGTCTCCTTGCCCTGGTAGCCGGAGAGCAGCTGGATGACCTGCTGCCGCACCCGGTTGAGGTCTGCGCCCAGCTTGACCAGGACCTGGGCGGCGACGCCCTCGCCCTCACGGATCAGGCCGAGCAGGATGTGCTCCGTGCCGATGTAGTTGTGGCCCAGCTGAAGGGCCTCGCGGAGCGACAGCTCCAGGACCTTCTTGGCACGGGGGGTGAAGGGGATGTGGCCGGAGGGGGCCTGCTGGCCCTGGCCGATGATCTCCTCCACCTGCTGGCGGACCGCCTCGAGCGAAATCCCGAGGCTCTCCAGGGCCTTAGCGGCGACACCCTCACCCTCGTGGATCAGGCCCAGGAGGATGTGCTCGGTGCCGATGTAGTTGTGGTTGAGCATCCGGGCTTCTTCCTGAGCCAGGACGACAACCCGCCGCGCGCGGTCGGTGAACCTCTCGAACATCGTTAATCGCTCCTCAGAGCGGTCAGGCAGTAAGGGGACGCTCCCCTCCCTGTCCTTCCGCAGCTTAGTCCCGCAAGCGGGGACCGCTCATTCCAACTGCCGACACCGTCCTTGGCCTCCTGACCCCGAACGCCGACATCTGCTCCAACCTGATGGTGCGAGACGATGTTCCCGCAGGCCAGGCGGATACCCTCTCCCGCTGTACGCCGATGGCGAACGTGAGATGCCCGAACCCTGCGTGTCGCCCCTCCCACTAGGCATGTCTTACCCGCGCGCACTGACAGTCCATGCCGCGCGCACCGATTCCCTCCGCTACGGGCGAACATCCGCGCCCGCCGGAACGCTCCCTCGCGCCCCCTTTTCCGGAACTCTTCGCGTTCACGGAAACGCCCAGCGTAACTCCGGGGCGCTTTCGACGGTTGCTCCCTGCATGGTTCCCTCCGTCCCTGTCTCTCGCGTCCCCCGTCGGCCGCCCCGGCCGGATGATCCGGTCGAGGCGGTGCGTCGGTGGTACGAGAACGAACTGGGCTGGGCGGCAGTGCCCGGATCACCGGTCCGGCTGGTCACGGGGCTGCGCTTCGACGTCCTGGAGGTGCCGGCGGAGGCGGGGTTCCCGGGGCTGCGGCACCTAGGGCCGGCTTCCCCGGTGGCCCTTCACGGGGAGCGGATGCGGCTGCTGGTGGCCGCGGGGAGTGCCGAGGAGCTGCCGGGGCTGCTCGACTGGCTGGAGTGGGGCGCTCTCGCGCTGGACCTCACGGCGATCGGCGCGGGCGGGAGCATCGAGGCTCCCCCGCCGCCGGACCCCGGTGTCGTGGTGGCGCCGGATCCCGGGACCCGGGAAACGCGGAGAGGCCCACGAGGGGCCGCCCGCTGGCTGCGGCCCCCGGAGCCCGGCCGCGCCGTGGAGCCGGCGTTGCCGGCGCTGTCGGCGCTGGGCGGCGGGGCCGTCGGCGGGGGCGTCGGGAACGCCCCCGATCTCGTACGACTGGTGCAGACGATGGCGACTCACTGCCACCGCGTGAAACTGCGGCGAGCGTGCGCTCAGCCGTTGGCCTTCTCGTAGGCCTCGCGAATGGACGCGGGAACGCGGCCGCGGTCGTTGACCTCCAGGCCGTTCTCCTTCGCCCAGGCGCGGATCTGCGCGGTGTCCTGGCTGCCGCCGGAAGCGACGCGGGCCTTTCCGCGTCCGCCCGAAGCACGGCCTCCGGTACGACGGCCGCCCTTGACGTAGGGGTCGAGAAGGCCACGGAGCTTGTCCGCGTTGGCGGTCGTGAGATCGATTTCGTACGTCTTGCCGTCCAGCGCGAACGTCACGGTCTCGTCCGCCTCGCCACCGTCGAGGTCGTCGACAAGAAGGACCTGAACCTTCTGTGCCACGGGATTTCCTTTCATCGATAACTTCAGGGCAAGGAGGGCCCCGCGGCGTCCGCCGTTTCGCCGTCCCTTGTTATATGCAGTACTGCAGTACGTCGGAAAGCAAACCGCTTTTGCCGGAAAAACACAAACCCCTGGCGGAGACCCACTGGACTCCGCCCGCCCGGAAACGTGCGCGTTTCGGACATAGGGAACGCGGGCAGCGCACTCCGCCGGAATAGCCGGCCGCGATCACAGATGCAGAAGCATCCGGCTGTTGCCCAAGGTGTTCGGTTTCACTCGTTCGAGACCGAGGAACTCCGCGACGCCCTCGTCATAGGAACGCAGGAGCTCGGCGTAGACATCGGTGTCGACGGGCGTCTCGCCGATCTCCACGAAGCCGTGCTTCGCGAAGAAGCCGACTTCGAAGGTCAGACAGAAAACCCGGCGAACACCGAGCCAGCGGGCGGTCTGGAGCAACTTCTCGAGCAACTGATGGCCGACGCCCATGCCCTTGACCGCGGGGTTCACCGCGAGAGTGCGGACTTCCGCGAGGTCTTCCCACATCACGTGCAGGGCGCCGCAGCCGACCACCTCGGCGTTGTCGTCGCGTTCCGCGACCCAGAACTCCTGGATGTCCTCGTAAAGGGTGACGGTGGGTTTGTCGAGCAGGATACGGCGGCGCACGTTCGCGTCGAGGAGTCTGCGTACGGCCGCGACATCGCTGGTCCTGGCCCGCCGGACGGTGACGGCTTTTGCGGTGACTTCGGGATGCTCCGCCGGAAGCCCTGCCGGAACCTCCGCGGGATGCTCTGCTGACATGAGCGGACGCTATCGCCCGGAGGCGTCCCCGTCAGCGGCGGGGTTCTCCCCGGAGGGCTCGGGCGCCGGCGGCCTTTCGACGGCTTCGGGGGCCGGCGGTTGCGGCCCTTGCACCATCCGTACGGCATCGTTGAGCGCCACCCGCTGTTCCGCGCTCATCATCCCGAAGAAGGCGACGAGAGCCGCCGCGGGGTTGTCGCTCTGCGACCAGGCGTCGTTCATCAGCGCCGCCGAGTAGGCGGCCCGCGTGGAGACCGCCTCATATCGATAGGCCCGGCCTTCCGCCTCGCGGCGCACCCAGCCCTTCTGATGGAGATTGTCCAAAACGGTCATCACCGTGGTGTAGGCGATGGACCGTTCCTGTTGAAGGTCTTCCAGGACTTCCCGAACGGTCACCGGGCGGTTCCACTTCCACACCCGCGACATGACCGCGTCTTCGAGTTCTCCCAATGGGCGAGGCACAGTTCAGAACAATAGTGGGAGAGGGCCAACAAAAAGGGCGTACGACTCGAAGGACGCAGGAAACGTCCGAGTCGTACGCCGGTGACGGCGCGGCCGGGTGCGGGGCCGGGGCGCGCCGGGGGAGCCGCGCGGGGCCTGCGGGGCCCGGGGCTCAGGCCCCGGCGTCCTTGGGGGCCGAGGTCTGCCGGGCGGCCTCCGCGCGTGCGAGGGCGGCGTCGACGGCCCCGTCCTCCTTGGCCTTGTTGGCCCCGCCCTGACTCTTCACGATCGTCACGATGAGCCCGATGAAGAACACGGCCATCACTACCGGGGGCACGAGCGCGGAGACGTAGTCCATGCCCCCAGAGTAGCCAGGGGGTGCCGCTCCACTCGGCCCGGGTCCGCGCGACACCACCGACAGGGCACCGCGCCTCGGTGCCGCCCGGTCCGGACGACAGACCCTAGCCCGCCGCGAGCCGCTGCGACGGATCGGCCGGCGGGGGGCCGGGCTTGCGCCTCGGGGGGAAGACCTCGCCCGGCGTGGGGATGGGCCTCTCCGGGCGGGGCGACCGGACCGGCTGCTGGGGCTGCGGCCTCGGCTCGGACTTCCTGTCGGGCTCCTCGGCGGCGCGGCCGCCGGGCAGGGCCAGCAGACGGGTGCGGGACTGGGGGACCGAGGCGACCGTGCGGCCCGCGAGCCGGGCGCGCACGTCCTGCTCGGCGAGGCCCCGGCAGCGTTCCAGGAGGGCCGCCGCCAGGGGGTTGCCGCGCAGCGCGCGCAGCGCGGCGAGGTCGTCGGGGTTCGGCCGGTACCCCGAGGCGAGGACCTCCTCCAGGAGGGCGAGGTAGCCGGCGGCGGTGCCCGGCAGGGCGGCCCGGTAGCGGGCCAGGTCGGCCAGCAGGAAGGCCCGGAGCCTGGCCCCCTCGCCGGCCGCCTCGTCGACGGACTCGGCGAGGCGGAGGCAGTCCTGGACGTCCTCGGCCGAGACGGGGCTGGGGTGCAGGGCGAGGGCGAGGGCACGGCGGAGCACACGCAGCTCCTCCGCGCCGAACGCCATGCCGCCGTGGGATCCGTAGGGCGTGGGCATGGGGGCGACGATACGTGCTAATCAGACAAAATCCGCATAGCAGAAGAAATGCGGCGCGTCCTGTTTTCGTCGGACACCCGAGCGCATCCCGCTTTCACCGCGCGCCGTGGACGGTTCCGTATTCACCGGCGCCGGGCACCGGGCGCCGAGTGCCGGGTGCGGGGGCACGGGGCCGGGCGGGGAATTCCGCCGCGGCCTTCGGAAGGCCGCGGGTTCCGGAAGGCCGTGGATTCCGGAAGGGGGACGGCCGCCGCCGGAAGGACGCCCCCGTCGCCCTTCCGGAACGAAAACCGGAGGGGCCCCGCCGACGCGGGACCCCTCCGGTGCCGACCGCCCGCGTCACGCGGGCGCGGCTCACATGCGTGAGACGTTGCGCTCGTAGACCAGACGCAGTCCGATCAGCGTCAGCCACGGCTCGTGCTCGTCGATCACCGAGGACTCGCCGAGGACCATCGGGGCCAGTCCGCCGGTGGCGATGACGGTGACGTCCTCGGGGTCGTCGGCGAGTTCGCGCGCCATCCGGTTCACGACACCGTCGACCTGGCCCGCGAAGCCGTAGATGATGCCCGACTGCATCGCCTCGACGGTGTTCTTGCCGATCACCGCGCGCGGCCGGGCCACCTCGATCTTGCGGAGCTGCGCGCCCTTGACGCCGAGCGCGTCGACGGAGATCTCGATGCCGGGGGCGATGACACCGCCCACGTACTCGCCCCGCGCGCTGACCGCGTCGAAGGTGGTCGCCGTGCCGAAGTCGACGACGATCGCCGGTCCCCCGTACAGCTCGACGGCCGCGACGGCGTTGATGATCCGGTCGGCGCCGACCTCCTTGGGGTTGTCCGTGAGGATCGGCACGCCCGTCTTGACGCCGGGTTCGACGAGGACGGCGGGGACATCGCCGTAGTAGCGCCGCGTCACCTCGCGCAGCTCGTGCAGCACGGACGGCACGGTCGCGCAGATCGCGATGCCGTCGATGCCGTCGCCGAGTTCCTCGCCGAGCAGCGGGTGCATGCCCATGAGTCCCTGGAGCAGCACGGCGAGTTCGTCCGCCGTGCGGCGCGAGTCGGTGGAGATGCGCCAGTGCTCGACGATCTCCTCCCCGTCGAAGAGGCCGAGGACCGTGTGGGTGTTTCCTACGTCGATGGTCAGCAGCATGGCCGGGGTTACTCCGCCGCTCGCAGGTCGAGGCCGATGTCGAGGATCGGGGAGGAGTGCGTGAGCGCGCCCACCGCCAGGAAGTCGACACCCGTCTTCGCGTAGGCCTCGGCGTTGGCGAGGGTGAGCCGGCCGGACGCCTCCAGGAGGGCGCGGCCCGCGACGAGGGCGACCGCCTCCTCGCACTCGACGGGCGTGAAGTTGTCCAGCAGGATCAGGTCGGCGCCCGCGTCCACGACGTCGCGCAGCTGGTGCAGGGTGTCGACCTCGACCTCGACGGGGACCTCCGGGAACATCTCCCGTACGGCCTTGAACGCCTCGGCCACGCCGCCGGCGGCGACCACGTGGTTGTCCTTGACCAGCGCCGCGTCGGACAGCGACATGCGGTGGTTGACGCCGCCGCCGCAGCGCACCGCGAACTTCTCCAGGGAGCGCAGGCCCGGCGTGGTCTTGCGGGTGTCCCGCACCCGCGCCTCGGTGCCCTCCAGGGCGTCCGCCCACGCGCGCGTGGCGGTCGCGATGCCGGACAGCCGGCACAGGAGGTTGAGGGCGCTGCGTTCGGCCGTCAGCAGGTCACGGGTGCGCGTGGTGACGCTCAGCAGCTTCTGGCCGGCCTCGACGCGGTCGCCGTCCTCGACGTGCCGCTCGACCTCGAACTCGTCGGTGCAGACCACGGAGAGGACGGCCTCGGCGACGCGCAGACCCGCGACGACGCCCGCGTCCCGGGCGGTGAAGTCCCCGGTGGAGACGGCGTCCTCGGGGATGGTCGCGACCGTCGTCACGTCCACGCCGTGGTCGAGGTCCTCCTGGATCGCCACGTTCGCGATGTCCTCGACCTCCAGGGGGTCGAGACCGGCGTCGGCGAGGAGCTGGGCCAGAGCGGGATCGAGGCCGCACTCCAGGTACGCCTCGTCCGTGTCTGCGCCGCAGCCGCAGCCGTCGCCGCAGCCGCCGCTCTCGGCGAGGGGAAGGTCGTGGGTGCTCACTTCGGTCACTGCTCCTGGGGACGGGACGGGGGCGCCGGGTGGGGCTGCCGGGATGTCGGGGGGAAGTCTGCGGTATCGGTGGTGCCGACGGCGAGGGTCCGGTCGGGATTCAGCCGTACGACGATGTGGCGGCGCCACCCGTCGTCGTCGCGGTCGGCGTGGTCCTCGCGCCAGTGGCAGCCGCGGGTCTCCTCGCGCAGCAGGGCGGCGGCGACCAGGACGCGGGCCACGCACAGCAGGTTGGTGGCCTCCCAGGTGTCGACGCCGGGCTCGGAGGTCTTGCCGTTCTCGTCGAGGGCGTCGCGCGCGTCCGTGTGCAGCCGCTGGAGCTGCTCGGCCGCGGCCGCGAGGGATTCCGCGGAGCGCAGCACACCGGCGCCGTTCGTCATGATCCGCTGGACCGCGAAGCGGGTCTCGGGGGCGAGCAGCGGGTGCGCGGGCGTCTCGGGGTGCGGGACCGGCTGGGGCACGCGCGCGTGCAGGCCGTCCTCGGCGTGGCGCTCCGCGATGTCGGCGGCGATGCGCTCGGCGTAGACGAGGCCTTCGAGCAGCGAGTTGGAGGCGAGCCGGTTGGCGCCGTGGACGCCCGTGCAGGCGACCTCGCCGCACGCGTACAGGCCGGGGACCGTGGTGCGGCCCCGGGCGTCGGTGCGGACGCCGCCGGAGGCGTAGTGGGCGGCCGGGGCGACCGGGACGGGCTCGGTCACCGGGTCGATGCCGTTGGCGCGGCAGGCGGCGAGGATCGTGGGGAAGCGGTGCTCCCACATGGCGGCGCCGAAGTGCCGGGCGTCGAGGAACATGTGCTCGGCGTCCTGCTCCAGCATGCGGCGCGTGATGCCCTTGGCGACGATGTCCCGGGGCGCCAGTTCGGCCAGCTCGTGCTGTCCCACCATGAAGCGCACGCCGTCGGCGTCGACCAGGTGGGCGCCCTCGCCGCGCACCGCCTCGGAGACCAGCGGCTGCTGGCCCTCCGCGTCGGCGCCGAGGAAGAGCACGGTCGGGTGGAACTGGACGAACTCCAGATCGGAGACCTCGGCGCCCGCGCGCAGGGCGAGGGCCACGCCGTCGCCCGTGGAGACGGACGGGTTGGTGGTCGCGGAGAAGACCTGGCCCATGCCGCCGGTCGCGAGGACCACGGCGGGGGCGTGGACGGCGCCCACACCGTCGTGCTGGCCCTCTCCCATGACGTGCAGGGTCACGCCCGCTGTGCGGCCCTCGGCGTCCGTCAGGAGGTCCAGGACGAGCGCGTTCTCGACCGTGCGCAGACCGCGCGCGCGGACCGCCTCGACGAGGGCCCGGGAGATCTCGGCGCCGGTCGCGTCGCCGCCCGCGTGCGCGATGCGGCGGCGGTGGTGGCCGCCCTCACGGGTGAGTTCGAGGCCGCCCTCGGAGGACTCGTCGAAGTGGGCGCCGGTCTCGATGAGGCGGCGCACCGCGTCGGGGCCCTCGGTGACGAGGGTGCGCACGGCCTCCTCGTCGCACAGGCCCGCGCCCGCGACCAGGGTGTCGTCGAGGTGCTGTTCGGGGGTGTCGCCCTCGCCGAGGGCGGCGGCGATGCCGCCCTGGGCCCAGCGGGTGGAGCCGTCGTCCAGGCGGGCCTTGGTGACGACGACGGTCCGCAGTCCCGCGGCCTCGCAGCGCAGGGCGGTGGTGAGCCCGGCGACGCCGGACCCGACGACCACGACGTCAGCGGTCAGGGCCCACCCGGGGGCGGGGGCGTGCAGGCGTATGCCGGTGCCAGTGGCGGTGTCTGAACCTGTGCCTTTGCCGGTCACGAGGCGGCTCCGAAGGTGAGGGGAAGGTTGTCGATCAGCCGGGTCGTCCCGACCCGGGCGGCGACGGCGAGGACCGCCTCGCCGGTGAAGTCGTCCGGGATCTCCGTGAAGTCGGAGGGGTCGACGAGAGCGAGGTAGTCCAGGACGAGCGGCGGCCGCAGGCGGGCCGCCTCGTCGAGGACCAGCCGGGCCGCCGAGCGGACCCCGCCGGGCCAGCCGGGGACGGCCTTGGCGACGGCGTGCGCGTCGGCCGCGGCCCGCGACTCGCCTATGGCGCTGAGGGCCTCGGCGCGCTCGCGCGTGGCGGGCACCTCCAGGGCACGCGCGCGCAGCGCCTCCTGGGCGGCGTGCCGGTCCCGGCCCGCGAACAGGGCCTGGGAGAGGGCGAGCGCGGTGCGCCGCTCCTCGGCCGAGAGGTAGCGGTTGCGGCTGGAGAGGGCGAGTCCGTCCTCCTCGCGCACGGTGGGGACGCCGAGGATCTCCACGCCGAAGTTCAGGTCGCGCACCATGCGCCGGATCAGGGCGAGCTGCTGGGCGTCCTTCTGTCCGAACAGGGCCACGTCGGGCCGGGTCAGGTGCAGCAGCTTGGCGACGACGGTGAGCATGCCGTCGAAGTGACCGGGCCGCACGGAGCCTTCCAGGCGCTCGCCCATCGGCCCCGCGGAGATCCGGACCTGGGGCTCGCCGCCGGGGTAGACCTCGTCGGCGGACGGCGCGAACACGACGTCGGCGCCCGCCTCTTCGGCGATCTTCAGGTCGGCGTCGAGGGTGCGCGGGTAGCGGTCGAGGTCCTCGCCCTGCCCGAACTGGAGGGGGTTCACGAAGACGGTGACGACGACCTCGCCGCCGGCGCCCGCGATCTCGCGGGCGGTGCGGACCAAGGTGGCGTGGCCCTCGTGGAGGGCGCCCATGGTCATCACGACGGCCCGGCGGCCGGTGCGGGCCCGCGCGGACAGTTCGCCGGCGGTGCGCAGCAGGGTGGTGGTCATCGGGTGTCTCCCTCGGTCCCCTGGGTCGCTTCCGTCCCGGCGGCGAGTACCCCCAGGAGGTCCTCGGCAAGTTCCGGCTTGAGCAGTCCGTGGGCGAGCGCGCGGTCGGCGGTCGCGCGGGCCATCGCCAGATAGCCGGCGACGGTCCCCGGGGCGTGCCGGCGCAGTTCGGCGACGTGCGCGGCGACCGTGCCCGCGTCCCCGCGCGCGACGGGTCCGGTCAGGGCCGCGTCGCCCGACCTGAGCGCGTTGTCCAGGGCGGCGCCGAGGAGCGGGCCGAGCATGCGGTCGGGGGCCTCGACACCGGCGGTGCGCAGCAGGTCCATCGACTCGGCGACCAGGGTCACCAGGTGGTTGGCGCCGAGCGCGAGGGCCGCGTGGTAGAGCGGGCGGGACTCCTCGGCGATCCACTCGGGCTCGCCGCCCATCTCGATCACGAGGGCTTCGGCGGCCAGCCGCAGCTGCTCGGGGGCGGTGACCCCGAAGGAGCATCCGACGAGCCGCTGGACGTCCACGGCGGTGCCCGTGAACGTCATCGCGGGGTGCAGGGCCAGCGGCAGGGCGCCCGCCCTGAGGGCCGGGTCGAGCACGCGCGCCCCGTACCGTCCGGAGGTGTGCACCAGGAGCTGTCCGGGACGGACGGCGCCCGTCTCGGCGAGTCCCTCGACGAGCCCGGGGAGCGCGTCGTCGGGAACGGTCAGCAGCACGAGGTCGGCGAGCTCCAGGACCTCGGCCGGGGACACCAGCGGGACGCCGGGCAGGAGCTGCGCGGCACGCCGCCTGGAGGCGTCGGAGACTCCGGAGACGGCCACCGGGTGGTGTCCGGCGAGCTGGAGCGCGGCGGCGAGCGCGGGTCCGACACGGCCGGCGCCGACGACGCCGACGGTCAGCCGCGCGGGGCGGTCCTTGGGCTCTGGCTGGGGATGTGCACTCACGCGACGGCGGCCTTCCGTTCCAGTCCGCTCGGGGTACCGGACGATTTCTCGTCATGTTAACGCGATTGGTCGCAGGGCCGTTCGGCCATCCACAGGCTGTGGGTTTCCGCGGGCCCCCGCGGCGGCCCGCGGACCGCCGCGGGGGCGGGGGTTCCGCAGGTCGGCGGGACGTGGATTTCGGGGTGCTCCGAAGGGTCCGCCCGGGACATGATCCTGGGATGAGCGATACGGCGGTACGAAGCGGTGGGGAACTTGTGGAGCCGGGCGGGGCGGAGCCCGCGGCGCGGGCCGGGGAGGGGGTGGCCGGGCTGTCCCACCAGGAGCGGTTCGAGCGGCGCGTGGTGGCCTGGAGGGCGGCCGGGCGTGTGCTGTGGCGGCCCGGCTACCAGCTGACGCTCCGCGAGCGCCTGGACTGGCTGAGCGAGGGCGCGGGTGGGGTGTGCGACCTCGACGAGCGGGTCGACATGTACGGCGACGGCCTCGTCGAGACCCTGGAGGAGCGGGTCGCCGAGCTGCTGGGGACGGAGGCGGCGGTCTTCTTCCCCACCGGGACCATGGCCCAGCAGGTCGTCCTGCGCTGCTGGGCGGGCCGGACCGGGAACCCGGCCGTCGCCCTGCACGGACTCAGCCATCCCGAGGTGCACGAACGGCAGGCGTTCAGCCAGGTCAGCGGCCTGCGCCCGGTCCGTCTGACGAACGAGCCCCGGATGCCGACCGCCGAGGAGGTGCGGGACTTCCCCGAGCCGTTCGGCGCGCTGCTGCTGGAGCTGCCCCTCCGGGACGCCGGTTTCGTCCTGCCCTCCTGGGAGGAGCTCACCGAGGTCGTGGAGGCGGCCCGGGAGAGGGACGCGGTGGTCCATGTCGACGGGGCCCGGCTGTGGGAGTGCACCCCGCACCTCGGACGCTCCCTGCGGGAGATCGCCGGCCTCGCGGACAGTGTGTACGTCTCGTTCTACAAGTCGCTCGGCGGTTTCGGCGGTGCCGCCGTCGCGGGGCCGAAGACGCTCGTGGACGAGGCGAAGACCTGGCGGCACCGGTACGGCGGCATGGTCATCCATCAGTTCCCGACCGTCGTGTCGGCACTGATCGGCCTGGAGCGGGAGCTGCCCCGGCTGCCGGAGTACGTCGCCCACGCGCGCGTGGTCGCCGACGCCCTGCGCGAGGGCTTCGCGGAGGCCGGTGTCCCCTGGGTCCGTGTCCATCCGGAGGTGCCGCACACCCATCAGTTCCAGATCTGGCTGCCGTACGAGCCCGACGTCCTCGGGGACGCGGCGCTGCGGCAGGTCGAGGAGACCGGGACGGGCCTGTTCGCCCAGGGCTGGAACCAGGGCGGCCCCGGACTCGCGTACACCGAGGTCACGGTGGCCGAACCGGGTCTGGAGTGGACGGCGGACGACGTGAGGGCGGCGGTCCGCACGCTCGTGGAACGGCTGCCGGGCGGGGGCGCCCCGTAGGACGGGGGCGCGCACGGCCCCTCGTGGGACAGGAGCCCGGACGGTCACGGCACGGGGCGCGGGAAGGCGGTCACGGCAGGGGTACGGGGAGGCCGGGCGGGGCGGGGGTCAGCGGGCCGGGCGCCCGTGCCCGCCGCTCAGCCACCGGCTCAGGGCTCCGCGCAGCCGGCCACGGGCCGGACGTCCCGCCACGACGGCGCGGAACCGGCGGTATTCGCGCAGCTCCCGCGCGGTCTGCCGGTCGTGGCTGCCGGGTGCCGGAGGTGCGGCCTCCCCGTGCTGCGCGAACCGGTAGCCGTCCAGAAGGTACTGCTGGGTGATGCTCATGACCGATCGCCTCTCGGGACGAGGGATGGGATCCGAAGGCCCCGCGCGAACTGCCCCGGTCGTCCCAGGTTGCGCCTGATCGCGGCGGCTGTCGCCCCGATTGACGGCCCTCGTCAATCGGGGCGGCCCGCTGTCGGTGGCCGGGTGCACCATGGGGGCATGAGCGTGCGCATCGACATCGGCGGGCTGCGGCCGGAGCGGGTGGCCGTGGTCCCGTCCCCGCTGGCCGAGCTGGGGATGGCGCTGCACGCGCTGGCGGAGCCGGGCCACCACCCCGGGCTGCAGGGCTGGGCGACGGGGGTGACCGCCGGGCTCGACGCCCACCTCGCGGACCGGATGTGCGAGGCGGACTTCCTGTGGCGCACGACGTTCTCGGACCTGTTCCTGCCGTGCGCGGGCATCCCGGGCGGGGCCTCGGTGCCGGGTGCGACGCTCGCCGAGGACCTGGACATGCTGGACAAGCTCACCGACGAGCAGTTCGTGGACACGGCCCTGGAGTTCACCTGCGCGCTGTCCTACGGCTCCGAGGGGCCGCACGCCCTCTCCGACCCCGAGGTGCGGCGGCGCGCCGTGGACCTGGCCGCCGCACGGGGACCGCAGCAGACGCGGTTCACCGAGCGGCTGCTGGTGGACCCGCCGGGCGTACGGGCCTGGCTGCGCCAGCTCCTGGAGGACTGCGACGAGGCCTTCTTCGCGGAGACCTGGTCCCGGCTGCGCCACCCGCTGGCCGCGGAGGCCCGTCACAAGACGGACCTGCTGCGGCACAAGGGCCTGTCCGAGGCGCTGGCCTCCGTCTCCTCGGCCCTGTCCCTGGACGAGACGGCGCGGATCATCACCGTCGACAAGCTGACCGAGGGGAGCACGACGGTCACGGCGGACGGCGGTCTGCTGCTGGTCCCCACCAGCCTCGGCCGTCCGCACCTGCTGGTGCTGCACCGCTACCGCTGGCAGCCGGTGCTCCAGTACCCGGTCAGCTCGCCCGAGCTCGCCGCCCCTCCCTCGGTCGAGCAGCTCACCCTGCGGATGGCCGCCCTGTCCCACCCGGTCCGGATGCGCATCTGCCGCCATCTGGCCCGCAGCGCGTACACCACCGGCGAGCTCGCCCAGGTGCACGGGATGACCGCGCCGGAGATATCCCGGCACCTGAGCGTGCTCAAGAAGGCGGGCCTGATCACCACGCGGCGCCGCGGCCGTTACGTGCTGCACCAGCTCGACGTCGGCGTGGTGGGCCGGCTGGGCGGCGACTTCCTGGAGGGGATCCTGCGCTGAGGGGCCACGGCCGGCCCGGGCGCCGGCCGTCGCGGGTTCGCTCCGGTGGGTGGGTCGGGGCCGTGCCGGTGCATCAGCCCGTCGCCGTCGGGTGAGGCGTGGGCGTCGGTGGCGACGGGCATCGATGTACCGGCACGGCCCCTCCCGCGCGTGCCCGACTGCGGGTGCATCGTGGTGGCCGTTCCGGGCCCTGCCGCCGGATCCCGGCTGCGGGTGTGTCGTCGTGGCGAAAGCCGGGGGGCGGCTCGGGCAGAAGCCCGTGGGCGGGTCAGTCGAAGCGGATGTGGCGCACGCTCGTCCGCGCCCTGCGCAGACGCCCGCGCAGGGCGCCGTCGCGGTTCGGCGCGAGCGTCAGCCCGGCGAGGACCGCTATCCGGTCGGCGGTCCTCGCGACCGTCGTCCCGTCGGTCCACAGATGCTCGGCGAACTCCGGCTCGCGCAGCCGCTCCAGACAGTGGTCGAGCCGCCCCACGGCCCAGCTCTCGCGCCGCAACGGGGTGTCCTTGCCGGCGACATGGCCCACGACGTGCCCGAAGCCGCGTTCGCGCAGCCGCCGCAGAACGGTCTCGCGCTCGGCCAGCAGCGTGAAGTGACGTACGTCGTGGCCCTGTTCGCGCAGCCGTCCGACCGTCTCCGCGAAGTACACGGGGTCCGTGACCGTCATGGGGGCGATGACCACGCCGTCCCGCCCGCCGAGCGCGAGGTCGAGCACCTCGACCACGCCCTGCCGCCAGGACACCAAGTCCTGGAAGTCACCGCGGAGTTCGGGCGGAAGCATGCGGTGCAGGCCGAAACCGGCGTGTTCCGGATCGCAGATGACGCTGCCGGGCAGGCGGCGCCGGATCTCGTGTGCGGTCTGTGTCTTGCCGCCCCCGAAGGGGCCGTTGATCCACAGGAGCATGCGCACAGACCCTAGTGCGCACCGGTCACGTCCGGGTCACGTCACCGCCTCGCCCGTCAGCCCAGCCCGCCCGCCCGGACGAGCCCCGTCTCGTAGGCGAGGACGACCACCTGGACCCGGTCGCGCAGGCCCAGCTTGGTGAGGATGCGCCCGACGTGGGTCTTCACGGTGGCCTCCGAGAGGACGAGCCGGGCCGCGATCTCCCCGTTGGACAGGCCCTGGGCGACGAGGATCATGACCTCGCGCTCCCGCTCGGTGAGCCGCTCCAGACCCCTGGGCCGGGTCTCCTTCCCGGCGTTGGGCAGCAGCGGAGCGAACCGGTCGAGCAGGCGCCGGGTGGTGGACGGCGCGACCACCGCGTCGCCGCTGTGCACCGAGCGGATGGCGGCGAGCAGTTCGCCCGGGGGCACGTCCTTGAGCATGAAGCCGGAGGCGCCCGCCTTCAGTCCGGAGAACGCGTACTCGTCGAGGTCGAAGGTGGTGAGGATCAGCACCTTCGGCGGGTTCGGGTCCGAGCAGATGCGACGGGTGGTCTCCACACCGTCGAGCTTCGGCATGCGCACGTCCATCAGGACCACGTCGACCTCGGTGGCACCCAGCACCTGCAGGGCCTCGACGCCGTCGCCCGCCTCGGCCACGACCTCCATGTCCGGCTGGGCGGCGAGCACCATCCGGAAGCCGGTGCGCAGCAGCACCTGGTCGTCGACGAGCATCACGCGGATCGCCATCGGGGGCCTTTCACTTCGTCGGGGCCGGTCGTCGGACCGGGTGTGTACAGGTGTCAGTGGGCCGCTTTGAGCGGCAGCAGGGCGCTGATGCGGAAACCTCCGCCGGGCCGGGGCCCCGCGTCCAGGGTGCCGCCGACCATGCCGACGCGCTCCCGCATGCCGATCAGGCCGTGGCCCTGCCCGTCGGCGCCGCCCTCCTCGTACAGCTCGTGGGGCGCTCCCTTGCCGTCGTCCTCGACGAGCAGGCCGAGGCCGTCGTCGAAGTAGACCAGACGCACGCTGGCGCCCGCGTTCGGGCCTCCGTGCTTGCGGGTGTTGGTCAGCGCCTCCTGGACGATGCGGTACGCCGTGAGTTCCACGCCGCTGGGCAGGGGGCGCGGGGTGCCCTCCACCTTGAAGTCGACGGGCAGGCCCGAGGTGCGGCACTGCTCGATGAGGTCGTCGAGCTGCTCGACGTCGGGCTGCGGCACGTACTCGCCGACCTCCTGGTGCTCGCCGGTGCGCAGGACGCCGAGCAGCCGGCGCATCTCGGCGAGGGCCTGCCTGCCGGTCCCCGAGATGGTCTCCAGCGCCTTCCTGGCCTGCTCCGGGGCGGTGTCCATGACGTACGCGGCGCCGTCGGCCTGCACCACCATGACCGAGACGTTGTGCGCGACGACGTCGTGCAGCTCGCGCGCGATCCGGGCGCGCTCGGCGGCGACCGCGACCTTGGCCTGCGCCTCGCGCTCCTTCTCCAGGCGGGCGGCGCGCTCCTCCAGCTGCGCGAGGTAGGCGCGGCGGGTGCGGATCGAGTCGCCGAGCACCCAGGCGAGCGCGAACGGGACGGTCTGGAAGATCGCTATGAAGACACCGCCGGGCCCGCTGGCCTCGGTCGCGGGCCAGCGGAGCTGCGCGAGCGTGCCGGCGCACAGGCCGCCGACCAGCGCGAGCCGGGAGGCCCAGCGGGCGCCGTTCGCGGCGACCGTGTAGATGATCACCAGCATCGCGAAGTCCTCGGGCGCCGACGGGACGTCCAGGACGAGCTGTGCGAGGCCCGCGACCACGGCCAGGACCAGCATCTTCTCGGGCATGCGGCGGCGCAGTGCGACGACCGCGCTCAGCGCGACGGCGATCGGGAGCGCCACGGCGGCCGGCGGTGGCTCCTCCGCGCCGTTGGCATTGCTGATGCTCGCCCAGGAGATCCCGAGCAGGGCGACGGCCCAGAAGCTGTCGACCCATGTCGGGTACCTGCGGAGGAGGTCATAGAGGCGCTGCACGTAACCCAGAGTAGGGAGGCCCACGGTGTGCCCGGGTCAACCGGAGGACCGATCCGGGACCGCCCCTCGTACTCCCCAAGGTGGATGCCCCCGCCTCCGGGGCACTTGGAAGGCCCCTGAGAGGCCCTAGGGCCTGCCGTTTGGATCATGCGGCGGGACGCGGGGCAGGGCACGCACATCTGCGGCGTTGTCGTCAGTCGACGACGCTCCGCGTCGCCTCCCTCCTCCGCCTTGCAGCTGCACGCCCCCTGCCCCGCTCGGCCCAGCCGACAAGGCACCGCGCCTCGGCACCACCTGATCCAAACGGCAGGCCCTAGCCTTGCCCGGTGGACGGTGCGGCGGCGGGTGAGTGGCGTGGGTGGCGCGAGGCGACGGAGGAGGCCCTGTACGGCCCCCGCGGCTTCTACCGCCGGCCCGAGGGGCCGGCCGGGCACTTCCGGACCTCGGTGCACGCCTCCCCGCTGTTCGCGGGCGCCGTGGCCCGGCTGCTGTGCCGCCTCGACGCGGCGCTCGGCCGCCCGGACCCGCTGGCCTTCGTGGACATGGCGGCCGGCCGCGGCGAGCTGGTGACCGGCGTCCTCGCCGCCCTGCCCGCCGACGTCGCCGGCCGCGTGCGCGCGTACGCCGTCGAGCGTGCGGAACGGCCGGCCGGCCTCGACCGGCGGATCTCGTGGCTCTCCGAGCCGCCGCGGGGGGTCACCGGGCTGCTGTTCGCCAACGAGTGGCTGGACAACGTGCCCGTGGACGTGGCCGAGACCGGCGCGGACGGAGTGCCGCGGCGGGTCCTCGTCCGCGCCGACGGGACCGAACGCCTCGGGGAGCCGGTCACCGGGGAGGACGCCCGGTGGCTGCGGAACTGGTGGTGGCCGCCGGCCGATGGCCGGCCCGCACCGGGAGACCGGCCGGAGCCCGCGCCGGGAGGGCTCCCGGACCCCGCGCCGGAAGATCTGCGCGCCCCCGCGCCGGAAGGCCGGTCCGGGCCCGTGGACGTGCGAGAAGCACCCCGCCTCCCGGGGGCGGACGCGGCTTCCGGGGCGCCCCTCGCGCCCGCCGGAGGCGCCCGGGCCGAGATCGGGCTCCCCCGGGACCTCGCCTGGGCCTCCGCCGTGGCCGCGCTCGACCGGGGACTCGCCGTCGCCGCCGACTACGCGCACTTCGCGGGCGGACGGCCGCCCTTCGGGACCCTCACCGGCTTCCGTGAGGGGCGCGAGACGGCACCGGTGCCGGACGGCTCCTGCGACATCACCGCGCACGTGGCGCTCGACGCGTGCGCCCTGCCGGGGGGCCGCGTGGTGACCCAGCGCGCGGCACTGCGCGCGCTGGGCGTGAGCGGCGCCCGCCCCCCGCTCGCCCTGGCGTCGACGGACCCCGCCGCCTACGTGCGCGCCCTCGCGGGCGCCGGGCAGGCGGCGGAACTCACCGCGCCGGGCGGGCTGGGCGACTTCGGCTGGCTGCTCCAGCCCGTCGGCTTCCCCGACGGCCCCTGGAACTCCCCCGCCGGCTCCGGGGGCTCCCCCGGAGCCGACGCCGTACTGCGCGACGCGCTACTTGTCGATGTCCCCGACCACGAAGAACAGTGACCCCAGGATCGCCACCATGTCGGCGACCAGCGTCCCGGGCAGCAGTTCGGTGAGCGCCTGGATGTTGTTGAAGGAGGCGGAGCGCAGCTTCAGCCGGTACGGGGTCTTCTCGCCCTTGCTGACGAGGTAGTAGCCGTTGATGCCGAGGGGGTTCTCGGTCCAGGCGTACGTGTGTCCCTCGGGCGCCTTCAGGACCTTCGGCAGGCGCTGGTTGACCGGGCCGGGCGGCAGCTCGGCCAGCCGGTCCAGACAGGCGTCCGCGAGGTCCAGGGAGTTGTGCGTCTGCTCCAGGAGGCACTCGAAGCGGGCCAGGCAGTCGCCCTCCTCGCGCGTGACGACCCTCAGGGTGTCCCGGAGCTCCCCGTACGCGAGGTAGGGCTCGTCGCGGCGCAGGTCGAAGTCGACGCCGGAGGCCCGCGCGATGGGGCCGCTCACGCCGTACGCGTGCACGGCCTCCGGGGTGAGCACGCCCACCCCGCGGGTACGCCCCCGGAAGATCTCGTTGCCGAGCACCAGGTCGTCGTACACGCCCATCCGCGCGCGCAGGGCGGCGACGCAGGCACGCGCGCGTGTGGCCCATCCGGCCGGAAGGTCCTCCTTGAGGCCGCCGACGCGGTTGAACATGTAGTGCATGCGCCCGCCGGAGATCTCCTCCATGACGTGCTGGAGCTCCTCGCGCTCCGTGAAGGCGTAGAAGATCGGGGTGATCCCGCCGAGCTCCAGGGGATAGGAGCCGAGGAACATCAGGTGGTTGAGGACCCGGTTGAGCTCCGCGAGCAGGGTGCGCATCCACACCGCGCGCGGGGGGACCTCCATGCCGAGCATGCGCTCCACGGCGAGGACGACGCCCAGCTCGTTCGAGAAGGCCGACAGCCAGTCGTGGCGGTTGGCGAGCATGATGATCTGGCGGTAGTCGCGCGCCTCGAAGAGCTTCTCGGCGCCGCGGTGCATGTAGCCGATGACCGGCTCCGCGTGCTGGATCCGCTCGCCGTCGAGTACGAGCCGCAGCCGCAGCACGCCATGGGTCGAGGGGTGCTGGGGGCCGATGTTGAGCACCATGTCGGTGCTCTCGGCGGCGCCGCCGATGCCGACCACGGTCTCCGTCGTGGGAGTCATGGCCACAGTCTCTCGTACGTAGGCTTGCTCCATGGAGACGGGGAGCGCGCGGACCGGGGAGAGCGCGCCGGGGGAGCCGGTCTGGACCGGACTGCCTCCGGGGCTGCTGCGTATGAGACGGCTGTTGCTGGTGGTGTGGCTGGGGCTCCTGACGGTCGCCGTCGGGCTGCTCCTCGCCCTGTTCGCCGGCCCGGGCTGGGCGGCCTTCGCCCTGCTGCCGCTCGCCCTCACCGTGTGGGGCTGGCACGTGCTGGAGCGCAACTGGCGTTCCTGGCGGTACGCGGAGCGCGCGGACGACCTGCTGATCAGCCGGGGGGTGCTGTGGCGTGAGGAGACCGTGGTGCCGTACGGGCGCATGCAGCTCGTCGAGGTGACCTCCGGGCCGCTGGAACGTCACTTCGGGCTCGCCGGCGTGCAGCTCCACACGGCCGCCGCAGCCACCGACGCGCGCATCCCGGGTCTCGACCCGGCCGAGGCCGAGCGGCTGCGGGACCGGCTGACCGAACTGGGCGAGGCACGATCGGCGGGCCTGTGAGCACGGCCTCCCCGGACTCCCCGGGACCCCCGTCCGGCGCGTCCGGCGCCCTCCCCGGGGCGGCCGCCGTACCGGGCGACGGCGGTCGCCCGCAGGAGGGGAAACCGCTGTCCGAGCGGCGGCTGCACCCCGTGACCCCGTTCCGGCGCGCCTGGGCACCGGTCGCCGTCCTCGCGGGCTGGGCCGTCCACGACCCGGGCCACGCGCAGGAGCAGCTGGCCCGGCTCACGACGACCGCGCTGCTCCTGGGGCTCGCCGTGATCGTCCCGGGCGCCGCCCTCTACGGCTTCCTGAGCTGGTGGTTCACCCACTTCGCGGTGACCGACACCGAACTGCGCATCCGTACCGGCCTGTTGTTCCGCCGTACCGCGCACATCCGGCTCGAACGGCTCCAGGCCGTCGACATCACCCAGCCGCTGCTGGCCCGTGTCGCGGGTGTCGCCAAGCTCAAGCTCGATGTCGTCGGGACCGACCAGAAGGACGAGCTGGCCTACCTCGGCGAGGGCGAGGCCCGGCGGCTGCGTGCCGAACTCCTCGCCCGGGCCGCCGGGTTCGCGCCCGAGTCCGCTCCCGATGTCGGCGAGGCGCCGGTCCGGCGGCTGCTGCACGTCCCGCCCGGAGTCCTCGCCGTCTCCCTGCTGCTCACCGGCACGACCTGGGCCTCCCTGGCCGCCGCCTTCGTCGTGCCCGCGGTGCTGTGGTTCACCACGCACAGCGTGTGGACGGTCCTCGCGACCGGGCTGCCCCTGCTCGGCGCGGCGGGCGCGAGCAGCGTGGGACGGTTCGTCGGCGAGTACGACTGGACGGTGGGCGAGTCGCCCGACGGCCTGCGCATCGATCACGGGCTCCTGGACCGTACGCACGAGACGGTGCCGCCCGGACGCGTGCAGACCGTACGGATCGTCGAGCCCCTGCTGTGGCGCGGCAGATGGGTGCGCGTCGAGCTGGACGTGGCCGGGTCGTCGAACTCGGTCCTCGTGCCCGTCGCCCCGCGCGGGGCCGCCGACGCCGTGATCGCAGCCGTGCTGCCCGGGGTGACCGTTCCCGCGTCCCTGGAGCGGCCGCCGCGGCGGGCCGGCTGGTGCGTGCCGTTCTGGTGGCGCGGGTACGGACTCGCCGTCACCGACGCCGTGTTCGCCGCGCGACACGGGCTGCTGCGGCGCCGCCTCTCCCTCGTCCCGCACGCCAAGGCGCAGAGCGTCCGGCTGACGCAGGGCCCCTGGGAGCGCTTCAAGGGGCTCGCCGACGTCCACGTCGACGCCGGGGCCGGCAGGCCGGTGACGGCCCGTCTGCGGGACGCCTCGGAGGCGGCGGCCCTCCTCCAGGCCCAGGCGGACCGGTCCCGCACCGGCCGCCGGGAGGCCCGCCCGGACCGCTGGATGTCCTGAGGGCCTGGATGTCCCGAGGGCGGGGTGGCGGACGAGGGCGCGTCCGCGGGGCGCCGGCTCACCGGCGGGAACGCGCGCTCACCGGCGGGAGCGCGGGACTCCGGGAGGACGCGGGACTCCGGGAGAACGCGGGGCTCCGGGGGAGCCGGGACGGAGAACGGGTGAGGGCAGTGGCGCCGTGCCACTGCCCTCACTTCGTCGCGTCCGGGGCCGGCCGGCGGCCCCGCGGATCAGGAAGCCGCGCTCCGCAGCCCCGTCATGTCGATGTGCTCGGTCTCGTCGTGCTCGGTCAGGTCGATGACCTGGCGGCCGGCGCCGTCCGAAGCCTCGCCCGCGGGCTCGGCCCCGGTCTCGGCACGCTGCGCGGCGAGCGCCTCCTGACCGACCACGTCGGCCAGGTCCTCGTTCTGCACGGCCTCCACCGCGGCGTCGTCGGACTCCTCCTGCTGCGTGCCGAAGAAGTCGAACCCTCCTTCGACCGAGGGGCGCCGCACCGGAGCGGACTGCGGGACGACGGCCACCGCGGTCGGCACGGTGAAGTGCTGCCCGGAGCGCTGGGCCGGCTTGGCGGGCGGAAGCGCCGCCCGCGCCGGCGGCGCCGTCACGGCCCGGCGGGAGGTCTCGGGCCCGGCGGACGACGACTCGGCGTCGGCGGCCGCGCGCTGGTGCTCGCGGGCCGCCTCGGGCTTCCCCTGCGCCCCACCCGCCTCCGTGACGGAGTCCGCGGACGGATCCGTCCCGGCGGCCGGAGCGCTCTCCGTGGCGGCTTCGCCCTTCGCGGCCGCGTCCGGCTCGGCCACCCGGTCCCTGGTCGCGACCAGGTCCTTCGTGGCGGCCGCGCCCTTCCGCAGTGCCGCGCGCTTCTTCGCCGCCGCGTCCCTCTCGACGGCCGCGTCCAGCGCGGACTCCACGGGAACGGGCGCGTCGTACAGGGACCTGGCGGTCGAGGAGCGGGTCGTGGAGGCCGGGTCGGTGCCGGGGGCGGCGGACTCGACGGCGGCGTCGGGGTCCGTGTCCGGCAGCGCGAGGGCCACCGACGTCGAGGCCGTCCCGGTGCCCTCCGCCTTCACGGCGTCGCCCGCGATCCGGCTCGACACCGCTCCGGCCCGCGGGGAGAGCGACGCCCCGGCGGACCCGTCGGTCCCGGCCTCCGCCTTCGCCTTCGCCTTCGCGTCGTCCTCGGCGTCCGGGAACTCCGCGTCGTCGTCGGGCGCCATGAACGCCTCGATGGCGTCGGCCCCGCTCACGGACGCGGAAACCCCGCCCCCGAAGCCCTCGGACGGTGCCGTCCCCTCGGAGGCGTCCGGTCCCCCGGGCGCCTCGGAGGCGTCCGGCACGTCCACCGCTCCGGAGGAGTCCGGGACGTCCGTGGAATCCGGGACGTCCGTGGAGTCCGGCGTCCCGGAGAAGTCCGGGGCCTCGATCTCGTCCGGAGCCGTCCGCGCGGCCGGCAGGGCGCGGGCCGGGACCGACGTCTCTATGGCGAGCTGCCTGCGCCCCTCCAGGGCGGTGGCCCGCTCCGTCTCGGCCGTGGCGTACCGTCGCAGCAGCGCGGCGTGCTCGTTGCGCAGGCCGGCCAGCTCGCTGCGCTTGGCGCGCAGCTTCTGCTCCAGCTTGGCGCGCAGCTCGCGCGACTCCTCGAGGTCCGTCTCCAGTTCGGCGACGCGCTCCTCGTGACGCCACTCGTCGCTCGCCCGCGCGCGCGTGAGGTCGGCGACACGTTTGCCGGCCGCGGTGTCCCAGCGGCGCAGGACGACCGCGCTGACGACCGCCGTCGCCGCGGCACCCGCGGCCAGGACACGGAGCGCGAACGCGTCCGTGAACAGCCAGGGTCCTATGGCGCAGACGAGCGACACGCCGGCGATCGCCGAAGAAGGCAGCACCCTGTGCAAGGGCGGGGAATGGCGGTGGCGTCCACGTGGCATGGCCAGAAACTTACCGCGCGTAGGCGAATCTTGGTGGCCCGCCCGGTAAAAACACAGTCTCCCCGGAGGCTCTGTCCTGTATCGAGCGTCTACAGGGCACACCCCTTGTCCCACAAAGCCCGTCACGCCCCCCGACCGCACCGGCTTCCCGATCAATTCCGCCGTCCCCGAACAGTTTCCGAATCGTCATCAGCGGGGTGCGCCATTCCACCGGGGAACGGCATTTCCCGGCGCCGGACAACCCAATTCGTCCGCGGGCGGGAGGCCCCGCGGGGAGGGGGTCGGAGCGGCCCGGCTCAGCGGTCGTCCAGGCGTCCGCTGAGCCACTGGAGGGCACCCGGGATCTCCCGCCGCCAGGTGTTGAAGTTGTGGCCGCCGCTGTCGAGGATGATCGACGAGATCCTGGTGGGCTTCCTGGATCTCACCAGCTCTATGAAGTCGAGCGTGTCCTTGTAGTTGGATTCGCCCACCTTGCTGCTGGTGACGAGGAGCGAGGTGTCGGGCGCGGGTCTGTTCCTCAGGTACCAGCGCAGATCGGCGCTGTCGCGCAGGGTCTCGTCACCCTGGAAGAGATCACCCGTCGTACGGTCGACCGGCGCCTTGTAGTACGGCGACAGGCCGGCTCCGGCCGCGTACACCTCCGGATGGTGGACGGCGAGTTTCAGCGCGCAGTACCCGCCCGTCGAGTCGCCGATCACACCCCAGTTCCGGGGTTTTCCGCCCACCCGGTAATGCGCCGAGACCGCGGCGGGGAGGTCCTTGGCGAAGAAGGACTCCGTCTGCGGTCCGCCGGGGACGTCCACGCACTCGGTGTCCCGGGGCGGGGCGACGGTCGGCCGCAGCATCACCAGGATCATCGGCCGGCTCTTGCCGCTCTTGACCAGGCGGTCCGCCGTCTGCGGGAAGTGCAGTGCCTTGATGAGCGCCCTCGCCGTCCCCGGATAGCCGGTCAGCACGGTGACCGCGGGGAACGTGCGGGTGCGGTACCGCGGCTGGAAGTACTCGGGCGGCAGGTACACGTACGCCGGTGTGGCGATCCGGGTCGTACGGCCGACGATCTCGATCTTCTGGATCTGGCCGCCGGTCCGCGGCCGCGCCCCGCCCGAGACGGCCACCTGCTCGGTGTCCACGACCTGGAGGGGGCCGGCTCCCGGACCGTTCGCGCCGTCGTGGTCGACGACCACGCCCTCACCGCGCTCGCGGCCGAGGAGGTCCGCCCAGCTCGCGTAGAACCCGAACGCCTGGTTGGCGTACAGCCCCACCGAGGCGAACAGCATCACCTGGGTGGCCAGCAGCAGCCCCACGCGCCCGGTGACGGACCGCCAGGTACGCCGGGCGAGCCGGGGCCACCACCACACCGTGCCGACGAAAAGCAGTACGGCGAGCAGGATCACCAATGCCAGCATCTTGTCGCTCGTGAGACCCACGGGGTGCACCGCCTGCGCTTTCCGTCCGGGTCCGTCCCGCCCATTGGCGAGGCCTTGCCCTGGACTTTCCTTGCCTTTTGAACCGGCTTTCCGGAAGGGAGTGAACCTGTCTCCCCAAGACACCGTCCTAGAGGGCGCAATGTCGCCGGATGCCGGAATGGCGCCGGATTCACGATCTCTCGCGGAACCACGGGATGCGATGTCTGTAAGGGTAGATGGGGAATTGTCGGGTGGGGTTCCGGGCCGGACGGGCCGGGCGCGGCGCGCACTGCGCGGTCCGAGCCCGGACGCCGTCCCCGCCCTGATCGCCAGGGCCTGCACGCTCGTGGGTCTCCTGGACATCGCCGCGGGCGTCTTCCCGCGCTTCCGTCACAGCCGTATGCACGCCCTGGCCGAGGTGCTGCCCGGCTCGTTCGGGCCCTTCGCCGCCGCGCTGTCGCTCAGCGCCGGCGTGCTCCTGCTGCTGCTCGCCCACGGGCTGCGGCGCCGCAAGCGCCGGGCGTGGCGCGCCGCGGTCCTGCTGCTGCCCGCGGGGGCCGCCGCGCAGTTCGCGTACCGCCACTCGGTGATAGGCGTCGTCATCTCGGCCGCGCTGCTCGCGCCGCTGCTGCGCCACCGCGGCGAGTTCGCCGCGCTGCCCGATCCGCGCAGCCGCTGGCGCGCTCTCGCCAACTTCGTTCTCATGGGCGCTGGTTCCCTCGTCCTCGGACTCGTCATCGTCAGCGTCCACGAGGACCGCATGATCGGCGACCCGAGCCTGGCCGACCGCATCAGTCACGTCCTGTACGGCCTGATCGGTTTCGAGGGCCCCGTCGACTACGCGGGACCCACCTCCTGGACCGTCGCCTTCTCCCTCGGCGCCCTCGGCTGGCTCACCGCCGTCACCACCGTCTACCTCGCCTTCCGGCCCGAGCACCCCGCCGCCCGCCTCACCGAGGACGACGAGGCCCGGCTGCGCGCCCTCCTGGAACGGCACGGCGGCCGCGACTCCCTCGGCCACTTCGCGCTCCGCCGCGACAAGGCGGTCGTCTTCTCGCCCAGCGGCAAGGCGGCGGTCACCTACCGGGTCGTCTCCGGGGTGATGCTCGCCAGCGGTGACCCCATCGGCGACGTCGAGGCCTGGCCCGGCGCGATCGAGCGCTTCATGGACGAGGCCAGGGCGCACTCCTGGACACCCGCCGTCATGGGCTGCTCCGAGACCGGCGGCGAGGTGTGGACGCGCGAGACCGGCCTCGACGCCCTGGAGCTCGGGGACGAGGCGGTGGTGGACGTCGCGGATTTCTCCCTGGCCGGGCGCGCGATGCGCAACGTGCGCCAGATGGTCAAGCGCATCGAGCGCGCCGGCTACGAGACCCGGGTACGGCGCATCCGTGACCTCGGCGAGGGCGAGCTGGAGCGGATACGGCGCGCGGCGGAGGACTGGCGCGGCACCGACACCGAACGCGGCTTCTCCATGGCGCTCGGCCGTATCGGTGACCCGTCCGACGGAGACTGTCTGATCGCCACGGCCCACAAGGCCGACGATCCGCCCGGCCCGTACGGCGACCTCAAGGCCGTCCTGCACTTCGTCCCGTGGGGCGCGGACGGCGTGTCGCTCGACCTCATGCGCCGCGACCGCTCCGCCGACCCCGGCATGAACGAGCTGCTCATCGTGGCGGCGCTCCAGGCGGCACCCCGCCTCGGCGTCGACCGGGTCTCCCTCAACTTCGCGATGTTCCGCGCGGCGCTCGCCCGCGGCGAGAAGATCGGCGCGGGGCCGGTGCTGCGCGCCTGGCGCGGACTGCTCGTGTTCCTGTCGCGCTGGTTCCAGATCGAGTCGCTGTACAAGTTCAACGCCAAGTTCCGCCCGCGCTGGGAGCCGCGCTTCGTGGTCTACGCCTCCTCCCGCGACCTCCCCCGCATCGGCTTCGCCGCCATGCAGGCCGAGGGCTTCGTGAACCTCGCCCTGCCCCGGATCCTGCGCCGCCGCGCACCGGTCCCGCGCCCCTGCGCCCACGCGGTGGCGGAACGGGGGGTCAGGGCGGCGTAGCCCGGGGCCTCCCGCCGCGTCCGGCCCCAGGAGGCTCCCCGCCCCCGCGGCGGCGGCCGCCGGGGCCGACGGAGGCGACGGGGCTTTCAAAGGGCGATGACGTATCACCCGTGGGGCCTAGGCTGGACGTATGAGCATCGAGCGCGGGCGCGGCCGAGTCGCGGGACTGCCGACGTGGGACCGCTGCGCGGTCATGGGGGTCGTGAACGTCACCCCCGATTCCTTCTCCGACGGCGGACGCTGGTTCGACACGACGGCCGCGGTCAAGCACGGCCTCGGCCTGGTCGCCGAGGGCGCCGACCTCGTGGACGTGGGCGGCGAGTCCACCCGCCCCGGAGCCACGCGCGTGGACGAGGCCGAGGAGCTGAAACGGGTCGTCCCCGTCGTCCGCGGCCTCGCCTCCGAGGGCGTCACCGTCTCCGTGGACACGATGCGCGCCTCCGTCGCCGAGCAGGCGCTCGCCGCGGGCGCGGCCCTCGTCAACGACGTCAGCGGCGGCCTCGCCGACCCCGCGATGATCCCCGTCGTGGCGGCCGCGGGCGCCCCCTTCGTGGTCATGCACTGGCGCGGCTTCCTGGCCGACGGGAACATCCAGGGGGCCTACGAGGACGTGGTCACCGAGGTCCTCGACGAGCTCCACGCGCGCGTGGAGGCCGTTCTGGCGGGCGGCGTCGCCCCCGACCGCGTCGTCGTCGACCCCGGGCTCGGCTTCTCCAAGGACCCCGAGCACGACCTGGCCCTGCTGGCCCACCTCGACCGCCTCCGCGCCCTCGGCCACCCCCTGCTGGTCGCCGCCTCCCGCAAGCGCTTCCTCGGCCGCGTCCTGGCCGGCCCCGAGGGCGCCCCGCCGCCCGCGCGCGAGCGTGACGCCGCCACCGCCGCCGTCTCGGCGATAGCCGCCCAGCAGGGCGCCTGGGCGGTCCGCGTGCACGAGGTACGGGCCACCGCCGACGCCGTGCGGGTCGCCCGCGCCGTCGAGGGCGCCCGGACCGGCGGGGCGGACGACACCGACGGCGGTCCGGCCGCAGAGGGAGCCCGGTGAGCACACCGCGTACCGACGTCGAGCAGGTCGAACTCGCCAACACGGCGTACTACGAGGCGATGGAGAGGGGTGACTTCGAGGAGCTGACCTCCCAGTGGCTGGCCCCGCTGGACACCTCCGACGACGACTTCGAGGGCGAGGGCGCCGTCGTGTCCTGCGTCCACCCCGGCTGGCCCGTCCTGAACGGCCGCGGCGAGGTGCTCCGCTCGTACGCGCTGATCATGGCGAACACGGAGTACATCCAGTTCTTCCTCACCGACGTGCGCGTCTCCGTGTCCGGCGACACGGCCCTGGTGACCTGCACCGAGAACATCCTCAGCGGCGGTCCCGCCCCCGAGGGCGGGGACGGGCTCGGCCCGCTCGTCGGCCAGCTCGTCGTCGCCACGAACGTGTTCCGCCGTACCGCCGACGGCTGGAAACTCTGGTCCCACCACGCCTCCCCCGTGCTGGCCGAGTCCGACGGGGAAGAGGACGAGGACACCGCCGGTTGAGTGGGATGCGGCCCGCGGGGACCGAAAGGTGATTGGAACCGCCGGTCCGGGGTAGGGGCGGCTACCTACCCGTGAGCCGCCGCGTTCCCCGGGGGAAACACCCGGTGAAGCCTTGTGGCCCTCACCGGGGCGCCCGTCCCCGTCGGCGAGCGTTGTCAGTGCCCGCGGGTAGATTCGTCCGAGGCCGGTGTGCCGACCGCAACCGGCGCACGACGGCCTTCACCCACGATTGTCAGGAGTGATTCGCGTGGATCGTGTCGCGCTGCGCGGCCTCAAGGCCCGCGGGCACCACGGTGTCTTCGAGAAGGAACGCGAGGAGGGCCAGACCTTCATCGTGGACCTGACGCTGGGCCTGGACACCCGGCCGGCCGCGGCCGACGACGACCTGGCGAAGACCGTGCACTACGGCATCGTGGCGGAAGAGGTCGTCGCCGTGGTCGAGGGCGAGCCGGTCGACCTCATCGAGACGCTCGCCGAGCGCATCGCCCGGACGTGCCTCAAGCACGACGGGGTCCAGGAGGTCGAGGTCTGCGTCCACAAACCGGACGCACCCATCACGGTCCCCTTCGACGACGTGACCGTCACGATCACCCGGAGCCGAGTATGACCGCGCCCTTCACCGGGGGTCAGAGCGACCCGACCGTCCAGCCGGTGCCCGCCTCCGTGGTCGAGCAGGTCGACGCCGCCGACACGACGCTCAGCAACCCCAGACGCGCGGTGATCTCCATCGGCTCGAACCTGGGCAACCGCCTGGAGAACCTCCAGGGCGCCGTCGACGCCCTGGAGGACACCCCCGGCGTCCGGGTCAAAGCCGTCTCCCCCGTCTACGAGACCGAGCCGTGGGGTGTCGAACCGGGCAGCCAGCCCTCGTACTTCAACGCGGTCGTGGTCCTGAAGACCACCCTCCCGCCGTCCTCGCTCCTGGAGCGCGCCCACGCGGTCGAGGAGGCCTTCCACCGCGTACGGGACGAGCGCTGGGGCCCGCGCACCATCGACGTGGACATCGTGGCGTACGCCGAGGTCGTCTCCGGCGACCCGGTGCTGACCCTCCCTCACCCGCGCGCCCACGAGCGGGCCTTCGTCCTCGCCCCCTGGCACGACGTGGATCCCGAGGCGCAGCTCCCCGGCCACGGCTCCGTCGCCGCCCTCCTCGACGCCCTCACCCTCGACGGTGTCGCGGCCCGCGCCGACCTGGAACTCCGGCTGCCCGAGTAGTCGTTAAGGTCAAGACGACCACAGGCCGGCCCGACACGGGTCCCGGCCTCACGCGGGCTACCGAAGGGACAACGTGAAACAGCTGCGGATCAGGACACTGGCCGCCGTGTTCGTGGTGGCCGGAGTGCTGTCCTGGGCGGGCGCCCGCCTGTGGAACGCGGTCGGCACACTGCCCCGGGTCCCGCTGGCCGCCCCCATCGTCCTCGCCCTGATCGCGATCGTCCTCCTCGCGACGGGTCTGTCGCTGCGCGCCCGTCTGAAGGCCCAGCGCGAGCGCCGCCCCGGCGCCAAGGGCGTCGATCCGCTGATGGCCGCCCGCGCGGTCGTCTTCGGTCAGGCGAGCGCCCTGGTGGCCGCCCTGGTGGCAGGGATGTACGGCGGCACCGGCGTGTTCCTCCTGGAGTCCCTGGAGGTCCCCGCCCGCCGCGACCAGGCCATCTACGCCGGCTTCTCCGTCCTCGCCGGGTTCGGCGTGATAGCGGCCGCCTTCTTCCTGGAGCGTGTCTGCAAGCTCCCGGAGGACGACGAACACCACGGCGGCACGGCCCCGGTGGCGTAGGAACACGCTCTACCAGTTCTGCCGCGCGAGATGCCCGTTGATCAGGAACCCGTCGTAAGGAGCGAGCCGGAACGCGTAGAGGGTGTAGGGCTTGCTGCCCGCGTCCCGGTATCGCACCTCCTGAACCTGGGCCCACGAGGACTCCCTGAGCTGGACCGGATGCCGCTCGGCCCTGAACGTGCCCCGGTCCGGCCACCTGTCCACCACGACCAGGTGTGACGCCTGCCCATCGGTACATGGAGTGAATCTCGCACCGATCGCCTCGGCCAGTTCGGAGAGAAACGGTCCGTTGGAACTGACCAGCAGGCGTCCGGACCACGTCTTGCTGCGATACCCGTCGCCGTCCGTGTAGCCGTCCAGGAAGCCTTCGAAGGTCACTCGGTCCCGCAGCACCACCCGAGGAAAACGCTGACGCATGTGATGGGCGTCGCCCCCCACGTACTGGCGCATCAGATCGGCCAAGTAGGACGAGACGACACGGACACGGAACCCGGGCACCTCGCGGCGCAGATACCCCGACGGGCGAGTGACGGCTTCGAACCTTGAGTCAAGGCCGGTGGCGCTGGTCAGGCACTGCGCGTACCGGCCGGCGAAGTCCTCGTCGTTGACCACGAGCGACACGTAGTTGGTGCCGACCGTACCGTCCGAGCACGTAGCACCCATCAGGTAGCCGAACTCGTAGCCCGGCTTGACGGTCAGCCGTTCCCGGCAGAGCTTCCTCGCGTGGGTCCAGGCAAGGACCATGCCTTCCACGTCCCTGGCATGGGCCCAGCCGTCCGGTGTACGGAGCAATTGTTCCGGTGCCACGGTGAAAGCCGAGTGATCGGTGACCACGTCGACGACCTTCCGGACCTTGACAGCCGTCACGTGCGTGACTGTCGTCCCGACCGTGCGGTCCCCGTCCAGTGACCACAGGCGGGCTCCGGCTTGAACGTCACGCGCGCGTACGCGGCCGCTCAAGCCGTTCACCGTCTGCCTGCTGGGCAGCCCGTACCCCATCCCGATCCCCCTGCTCAGCGAACGCCTCACTGATCAGGGACCGTATCGGGCAGCACTGACATTCAGGTCAGCGCGCCATTATCAGGCTCATCGCCTCATGACGGGTCGTGGCATCACGAAGCTGGCCGCGTACCGCCGACGTCGTGGTCTTGGCGCCGGGCTTCCGGATGCCCCGCACGGACATGCACATGTGCTCGGCCTCGATGACGACGATCGCCCCGCGCGCCTCCAGAATCCGCATGAGCGAGTCGGCGACCTGCGTGGTCAAACGCTCCTGCACCTGCGGACGACGGGCGAACACCTCGACCAGGCGGGCCAGCTTCGACAAGCCTGTGATCTTGCCGCTCTCCGCCGGGATGTACCCGACGTGAGCGACTCCGTGGAACGGCAGCAAGTGATGCTCGCAGAGACTGACGATTTCGATGTCCTTCACCAGAACCATCTCGTCATGGCCGAGATCGAACGTGGTGGTCAGCACCTCTTCAGGAGCCTGCCTGAGCCCGGCGAGCAGTTCCTTGTACGCCCGCGCGACCCGCGCCGGCGTCTCCCGCAGGCCCTCGCGGTCCGGGTCCTCGCCGACCGCGATCAGGAGTTCCCGTACGGCGTTCTCGGCGCGCTTCTCGTCGAACTCGCCGATCGCGGCCTCGCCGTCCAGCGTCACGGGGTCGGTCATGTGGTCCTCGTTCCTGGGATCCTGCGCGTGCCTCGACGCGTCCAAAAGGTGCGGGCACACGAAAATGCCGCGCCCTCCAGGCTAGAACCTGGGGGGCGCGGCATCCATTCCGGGCCTGGTGAGGCCGCTGGAAGCCGAGCCGGACTCAGCTTTCGGTGCGGTCCTCGGGGGCCGTCTCCGTGGCCGAAACCGACTCCGTCGCCGTGGCGATGGCCGCCGTCGAGCCGTTCGCCCCGTTCGTCAGCGACAGCTCCTTGGGGGAGAGCACCGGCGGGCGGGTGGACGGCGTACGGCGGGAGGAGCCGGTCCACGCGGGGCGGGCCGGGCGCTTGACGATGGGAGCGAAGATCTCGGCGATCTGCTCCTTGCTCAGCGTCTCCTTCTCCAGCAGCTGGAGCACGAGCTGGTCGAGGACGTCGCGGTTCTCGACCAGGATCTCCCAGGCCTCGTTGTGCGCGTTCTCGATGAGCTTCTTGACCTCTTCGTCGACGAGCGCGGCGACCTCTTCCGAGTAGTCGCGCGGGTGCGACATCTCCCGGCCCAGGAAGGGCTCGGTGTTGTCGCCGCCGAACTTGATCGCGCCGAGACGCTCGGTCATGCCGTACTGCGTGACCATCGCGCGAGCGGTGGCCGTGGCCTTCTCGATGTCGTTCGCGGCACCGGTGGTCGGGTCGTGGAAGACGAGCTCCTCGGCCGCGCGGCCGCCCAGCATGTACGCGAGCTGGTCCAGCATCTCGTTGCGCGTGGTGGAGTACTTGTCCTCGTCCGGCAGGACCATCGTGTAGCCGAGGGCACGGCCGCGCGACAGGATCGTGATCTTGTGGACCGGGTCGGAGTTCGGGGAAGCGGCCGCGACCAGGGCGTGTCCGCCCTCGTGGTACGCGGTGATCTTCTTCTCCTTGTCCGACATGATCCGGGTCCGCTTCTGCGGGCCCGCGACCACACGGTCGATCGCCTCGTCCAGCATGCCGTTGTCGATCAGCTTCTGGTTGCTGCGCGCGGTGAGCAGCGCGGCTTCGTTCAGCACGTTCGCCAGGTCGGCACCGGTGAAGCCGGGGGTCCGGCGGGCCACCGCGGACAGGTCGACGTTCGGGGCGACCGGCTTGCCCTTCTGGTGGACCTTGAGGATCTCCAGACGGCCCTGCATGTCCGGGCGGTCGACCGCGATCTGACGGTCGAAGCGGCCGGGGCGCAGGAGGGCCGGGTCGAGGATGTCGGGCCGGTTCGTGGCGGCGATCAGGATGACGCCGCCCTTCACGTCGAAGCCGTCCATCTCGACGAGCAGCTGGTTGAGGGTCTGCTCGCGCTCGTCGTGACCACCGCCGAGGCCGGCGCCGCGGTGACGGCCGACCGCGTCGATCTCGTCGACGAAGACGATCGCCGGGGCGTTCGCCTTGGCCTGCTCGAACAGGTCACGGACCCGGGAGGCACCGACACCGACGAACATCTCGACGAAGTCGGAGCCGGAGATCGAGTAGAACGGGACGCCGGCCTCGCCCGCGACGGCGCGCGCGAGGAGCGTCTTGCCCGTACCGGGAGGCCCGTACAGCAGGACGCCCTTGGGGATCTTCGCGCCGACGGCCTGGAACTTCGCCGGCTCCTGGAGGAACTCCTTGATCTCCTGGAGCTCCTCGACGGCCTCGTCCGAGCCCGCGACGTCCGCGAACGTCGTCTTCGGGGTGTCCTTGGTGATGAGCTTCGCCTTGGACTTCCCGAAGTTCATGACCCGGGAACCGCCGCCCTGCATCTGGTTCATCAGGAACAGGAAGACGACGACGATGAGGACGAAGGGAAGCAGGGACAGCAGGATGCCCACGAAGGGGTTCTGCTTGGACGGCGAGACGGTGTAGCCGTCCGGGATCTGCTTGTTCTGGTACTTGTCCTGCAGGGTGTTGGCCAGGGCCACGCCCTGGTCGCCGATGTAGCTCGCCTGGATCTTCGAGCTGTCCTCGACCTTCTCGCCGTCCTTCAGCGAGACCTTGATGACCTGCTCGTCGCCAGTGGTGATCTTGGCTGACTCGACCTTGTTGTCATTGATCGCCTGGACGACCTGGCCGGTGTCCACCGTCTTGTAGCCGCCGGACGAACCGACGACCTGCATCAACACGACCACGGCAAGGACGGCCAGCACGATCCACATGACCGGCCCACGGAAGTATCGCTTCACGTCCATCCATACGGAGCGGTGCCGCCCCGTCCCTCCTGCCATAGTGAGTTTGATAAAGACTGTTCTTCGGACGGTACCCCAGCATTGTCACCCGAAGCCGCAGGGGACTGCTGGCAATCCCGTCCACGCATGCTCCAACGGCGCGAAACCCGCTGGGGTTCCCGATCGTCCTACAGGGGCTGAGCCGCCCTCAGGAAGAGGGCGCTCAGCCGCCGTAGACGTGAGGCGCGAGCGTACCGACGAACGGGAGGTTGCGGTACTTCTCGGCGTAGTCCAGGCCGTAGCCGATGACGAACTCGTTCGGGATGTCGAAGCCGACCCACTCGACGTCGATCGCGACCTTGGCCGCGTCCGGCTTGCGCAGCAGCGTGCACACCTTGAGCGAGGCGGGCTCGCGGGAGCCGAGGTTGGAGATCAGCCAGGACAGGGTCAGCCCGGAGTCGATGATGTCCTCGACGATCAGGACGTGCTTGCCCTTGATGTCGGTGTCCAGGTCCTTGAGGATCCGCACCACGCCGGAGGACTGGGTGCCCGCGCCGTACGACGACACGGCCATCCAGTCCATGGTGACGGGGGTGGACAGCGCACGCGCGAGGTCCGCCATGACCATCACGGCACCCTTGAGCACTCCGACGATCAGCAGGTCCTTGCCCGCGTACTCCGCGTCGATCTTCGCGGCCAGCTCGGCCAGCTTCGCGTCGATCTCTTCCTTGGTGATGAGCACCGACTTGAGGTCGGTGCCCATGTCTTTCGCGTCCACCCGCATCACTTTCGGTCGTCCGTCCCACTTTTTTGGGCTCGTCACCTACAGGGCGCCATGTAACCGGCGGTGGTCCCCTTCGGCTCGCCCGCGCGGCCGTTCGGACCACCCGCGACCCGAGGGAAGGGGTCCGGGGAACCGCGTGAGCGGCCCCGGCGCAGGGTCCGGTTTCAGCCTTGCCGAATCACCAGTCTGCCACCCTGGCGCTGGGCGACGACTTTGCCCGGGAGATTGATGGCCCCCTGACCGCGCCATCCGGTGATCAGCCGGTCGATCTCCTCGATGTGCCGGGCGAACAGCGACCCCGCCGGAGCGCCCGCCTCGATGGCCGCGCGGCGCAGGATCCGGCGGCGCACGGCGGGCGGCAGGACGTAGAGCTTGGCGCACTCCAGGAGGCCGGCCGCGTCGCGCACGGACGCCTCGGCCTGACTGGCCCACGCGTCGAGGGCGTCGGCGTCGTCCCGGGAGAGCTGCGCCGTCCGGGCGAGGGCCTCGACCACGCCTTTGCCGAGGGCCTTCTCGAGGGCGGGCAGACCCTCGTGGCGGAGCCGGGAGCGGGTGTAGGCCGGATCGGCGTTGTGCGGGTCGTCCCAGACGGGCAGCGACTGGACCATGCACGCCTTGCGGGCGGTCTGCCGGTCCAGGTGCAGGAAGGGACGGCGGTAACGGCCGTCGGCCCCCGAGACCGCGGCCATGCCGGACAGGGAGCGGATGCCGGAGCCGCGGGCGAGGCCGAGCAGGACCGTCTCGGCCTGGTCGTCGCGGGTGTGGCCGAGGAGGATCGCGGCGGCGCCGTGGCGCTCGGCGGCGGAGTCCAGGGCGGCGTACCGGGCGTCACGGGCGGCGGCCTCGGGGCCGCCGTCGCGGCCGACGGTGACGGCGATCGACTCGGCCGGGGTGAGCCCGAGTTCGGTGAGGCGCAGCACGACTTCGTCGGCGCGCAGCTCGGAGCCGGGCTGCAGACCGTGGTCGACGGTGATGCCACCGGCGCGGATGCCGAGTTTGGGGGCTTCGAAGGCGAGGGCGGAGGCGAGCGCCATGGAGTCGGCACCGCCTGAGCAGGCGACGAGCACGAGCGGTCCCGGGGGGACGTCCTCGCCCGGCCGGGGTGGGGAGCTCGCGCGGGTCAGGTCGTGCGGGGCCCGCGCGGGCGCGGCGGTGCCACGCCGTGTTCCGGGAGCGGGGACGCGTTCCGCGTCGGGCGCGCAGGGGCGCGCGGCACCGTGTGCGGGCGTGCGCGGGGTGTCGTGTGCGGGCGGTTGTTCGGCCAGGATGTCGTGGAGTACGCGGCGGACCGCCAGGCGTATCGCCGCGACCGCAGGATGGGGACCCATGTCCGGTTCCCTTCATGAAGTTTTCGGGGGGTTAGCCCGGGGATCTGTCACTCAGAGTGTGTCGATGGTGACAGAACCGGGGCGTTCCCCGAGCATTGCACGCCTACCCATGCTCCACGGTCCCTCGGACGGGTGATAGCAGGAGCGTTTGCCTGCCGTCGGCCGGATTCGTTTCACGACCGTTCCGCCGGGTTCACGACTCCGCCTTCCGGTGCACCCGCGCGACCCAGTCCGCCGGTTTGGCGATCTCCGCCTTGGTCGGGAGCGTGTTCGGCGAGGTCCACACCCGGTTGAAGCCGTCCGTGCCGACCTCGTCGACGACGGCCCGCACGAACCGCTCGCCGTCCCTGTACTGCCTGAGCTTGGCGTCCAGGCCGAGCAGTTTGCGCAGGGCCATGTCGAGGCGGGAGGCGCCCTTGGCGCGGCGCTGCTGGAACTTCTCGCGGATCTCGGCGACGGAGGGGACCACGGCGGGTCCGACGCCGTCCATCACGAAGTCGGCGTGCCCTTCCAGGAGGGACATCACGGCGGTGAGCCGGCCGAGGATCTCGCGCTGGGCGGGCGTCTGCACGATTTCCACGAGGGAACGTCCGCCGTCGTCCTCCTCGCTGTCGGGGCGGGAGCCCGAGAGCGACTGCGCGGCCTCCCTGATGCGCTCCAGGACGGTCATGGGGTCGACCTCGGTCTCCGCCAAGAACGACTGGATTTCGCCCTCCAGGTGGTCGCGCAGCCAGGGCACGGCCGAGAACTGGGTGCGGTGGGTCTCCTCGTGGAGGCACACCCACAGGCGGAAGTCGTGGGGCTGGACGTCGAGTTCGCGCTCGACGTGCACGATGTTCGGGGCGACCAGCAGGAGTCTGCCGCCGCTGCTTCCCGAGGCGGTCGGCGCCCCCGCGGGCAGGTCCCTGGTCGCGGGCGCGAACGTCTCGTACTGCCCGAGGACCCGCGACGCCAGGAACGACAGCAGCATGCCCAGTTCGACACCGGTGACCTTGCCGCCGACGGCTCCGAGGACGGCTCCGCCCGGGGTGCTGCCGCGCCGTTCCTGCATCTTGTCCAGCAGGGGCTTGAGGATCTCCCGGAACCCGGCGACGTTCGCCCGGACCCAGCCGGGGCGGTCGACGACGAGGACGGGGGTGTCGTGGACGACGTCCGCACCCATGCGGGTGAAGCTCCGGACGTGTTCCTCCGACGCCTTCGCGTGCCGACGCAGTTCGGCGACGATGGCCCGGGCCTCGTCGCGGCTCACCTCCGGGCCGGGCCGTACGAGCCGGGTCGCGGTCGCCACCGCGAGGTTCCAGTCGACCATCCCAGGAGATGCGGCACCGCCGATGCTCGTCATGCGTCAACCGTACGTGAGCGGGTCCGGCTGCGGTGAGGGTCCGACGCCGCGTGCCTTCCGGCCGGGGGACAGGTGGTGCTCCTGGTTCCCCCGGGCCGGGAGTGACGGGTTCCGGGCCGGCGGGGACTACCGGCAGCCGCACGCCGCCAGGGCCGTCGCCGCGTGGTCCAGCGCCGCCCGGGCCTCCTCGGGGTTCGGGGGATCGGCGGCGTCGGAGGTCAGGAAGGCGAAGGCCAGCAGGCGGCCGTCCTTGTCGACGACGGTGCCGGCCAGGGTGTTGACCCCCGTCAGGCTGCCCGTCTTCGCGCGGACGACCCCGGTGGCGGTGGGGGCGTCGGCGTACCGGCCGCTGAGGGTGCCGGTGAAGCCGGCGACGGGCAGACCCGTGAGGACCGGACGGAGTTCGGGGTGGGCCGGGTCACCGGCCTTGGCCAGCAGGGCGGCGAGCAGGTCGGCGGAGAGCCGGTCGGCGCGGTTCAGGCCGCTGCCGTCCGCCAACCGCGCACCGTCCAGCGGGAGTCCGAGCTTCCTGAGCTGGGCGTGCATCGCCTTCGTGTCGCCGTCGAAGCTGGCCTCCTCGCCGGACGCGAGCGCGACCTGACGGGCCAGGGCCTCGGCGATGTCGTTGTCGCTGTTGGTCAGCATCCGCTCGACCAGGGTGGACAGCGGCGGCGAGGAGACGGAGGCGAGGGCCTGGGAACGGTTCGTCGCCTTCGAGGGACCGGGCGCCGTCGCGGTGACGCCGTGGTCGTGCAGCAGGTCCGCGAACTTCCGCGCGGCGTCCGCGGCCGGGTCCGCGGAGCGCCCGGCAGGCCCGCTGGTCGAGCGGTCCAGGCGGCCCTCGTCGGTCATCAGCGGGGTGACCTTCGCGATGTTGTCGTTGACCCCGATGGGGTGAAGGGCGGGGCCGGAGTACAGGGAGGTGTCGTAGGAGAGCGTCACGTGGTCCATGTGACGGGCCTTCAGGGCGGTGGCCGTCTTCTCGGCGAGCGTGCCCAGGTCGGCCCAGCCGTCCGCGGGCTTGCGGGCGGTCAGCGTGGGGTCGCCGCCGCCGACGAGCACGACCTCCTCGGTGTCGGGCTCCAGGACCGTACGCGTCCGGATGCGGTGGTCGGGACCGAGGGCCGCGAGGGCGGCGACCCCGGTCGCGATCTTCGTGGTGGAGGCGGGCGTCTGGACCTGCTCGGCACCCTTGCCGTAGAGCCGCTCGCCGGTGGCCACGTCGACCACGACGGCGGTGCGCACCGAGCCGAGGACGGGGTCGGCCAGCAGCGGGTCGAGGATGTTCGCGAGGGCCTTGCCGGCGGGCGCGGGCACGGTGCTCGCCCGGCCGCCGAGCCCGGGGAGCACGGATGCGGCGCTGGGGGCGGGACGGGGTGACGTCCGGCGCCCGGCGGACGCGCGCGCGTGATGTGTGCCACCCTCGGGCGTCCGCGATGCGGCCCAGTCGCGCTCGGCCGTACGCTGGCCGGTGGAGTCCCAGGGACCGGCCGCTGTCGCCGCCCCGGCCGCGAGCACCAGGCCGACGGTGGCCGCGACGGCCGTGAGCTGCGGTGTCGTCAGTCGCACGGCACGCGGCCGCACCGCTCGGGTGACCCGCGTCACATGCGGTCCCACCATCCGCGCGACCCGCACCACATGCGGTCTCGCGGCCCGCCAAGCTCTCAGCTCTGGCACGACCACCAGCCCCTTTCGCGATCACCCACCTGCGTGAGGGACACTTAATCACCAGAAGTATCTGCTGATCATGGAGGAGCCACCGGTGGAGTTCGACGTCACGATCGAGATTCCGAAGGGTTCACGGAACAAGTACGAGGTGGACCACGAGACCGGTCGGATCCGTCTGGACCGTCGACTCTTCACCTCGACCAGCTACCCGGCCGACTACGGCTTCGTCGAGAACACCCTCGGCGAGGACGGCGACCCGCTGGACGCCCTGGTCATCCTGGACGAGCCGACCTTCCCGGGCTGCCTCATCCAGTGCCGCGCGATCGGCATGTTCCGCATGACGGACGAGGCCGGCGGCGACGACAAGCTGCTGTGCGTCCCGGCGCACGACCCGCGCGTGGAGCACCTGCGTGACATCCACCACGTGTCGGAGTTCGACCGCCTGGAGATCCAGCACTTCTTCGAGGTCTACAAGGACCTGGAGCCGGGCAAGTCCGTCGAGGGCGCCGACTGGGTCGGCCGCGCGGACGCCGAGGCCGAGATCGAGCGTTCGTACAAGCGCTTCAAGGACCAGGGCGGTCACTGACCCCCCGCGGGCGGCCGCCGGCCTCCCGCTCCTCTTCCGAACGGGCCGCGTGATCCCCCCGGGGGCCACGCGGCCCGTTCGTGTGTCCGTACGCATACTGAGGCATACGGAAGGCAAGAAGGAGAACGGCACGGACGGGAAAGGCGAGGCTGGAGTTGGTGGCGGACCCGGAAGCGGAAGACCGCGAACCGCGCTCGGACAAGGCGAGGAGCGCCTTCGGCCCGCCCACGGGCGTGACCCCGCCGGATCCTGCGGCGGCCGACGACGAGTCGTCGACGACGTCGGAGTTCGCGCTGCCCGAGGGCCTCGACGCACCGCGGCCCGCCGGGCCGGAACAGGAGGGCTCGGCGTTCGGCACGCCGCGCACCTACAGCGCCCGGAACGCGCCTCCCGCCTTCACGCCCGCGACCGGCGTTCCCCTGGTCAGCCTGACCAAGGACGCGCCGTGGCAGGACCGCATGCGCACGATGCTGCGCATGCCGGTGGCCGAGCGGCCCGCGCCCGAGCCCGTGCACAAGGAGGACGAGCCGGGGCCCGCCGTCCCGCGCGTCCTCGACCTGACCCTGCGCATCGGCGAGCTGCTCCTCGCCGGCGGCGAGGGTGCCGAGGACGTGGAGACGGCGATGTTCGCCGTCTGCCGCTCCTACGGTCTCGACCGCTGCGAGCCGAACGTCACCTTCACCCTGCTGTCGATCTCGCACCAGCCGTCCCTGGTGGACGACCCGGTCACGGCGTCACGGACGGTGCGCCGCCGGGGCACCGACTACACGCGCCTGGCGGCCGTCTACCGGCTCGTCGACGACCTGAGCGACCCGGACACCGCCATCCACCTGGAAGAGGCGTACAGGCGGCTCGCGGAGATACGGCGCAACCGGCACCCGTACCCCGGCTGGGCGCTGACCGCCTCCGGCGGGCTGCTGGCCGGCGCGGCCTCGGTGCTCGTCGGCGGTGACGCGGTCGTGTTCGTCGCCGCCGCGCTCGGCGCGATGCTCGGCGACCGGCTCGCCTGGCTGTGCGCGGGACGCGGGCTGCCGGAGTTCTACCAGTTCACGGCGGCCGCGATGCCGCCCGCCGCGATAGGGGTCGCGCTCACGGTGGCGCACGTCGACGTGAAGGCGTCCGCCGTGATCACCGGTGGGCTCTTCGCGCTGCTGCCGGGGCGGGCGCTCGTCGCCGGGGTGCAGGACGGCCTGACCGGCTTCTACATCACCGCGTCCGCGCGACTGCTCGAAGTCATGTACCTCTTCGTGGGCATCGTCGTCGGCGTCCTGGTGGTGCTCTACTTCGGCGTGAAACTGGGCGCCCAGCTCGACCCGGACGCGGCGCTGAACATCTCCGAGCGGCCGCTGCTCCAGATCGCCGCGGCGATGGCGCTGTCGCTCACCTTCGCGGTCCTGCTCCAGCAGGAACGCTCCACCGTGCTCGCCGTGACCCTCAACGGAGGCGTGGCCTGGTCGGTGTACGGGGCGATGCACTACGCGGGCGGGATATCGCCGGTGGCCTCCACGGCCGTCGCCGCGGGCCTGGTGGGCCTCTTCGGGCAACTGCTCTCGCGCTACCGGTTCGCTTCCGCGCTGCCCTACACGACGGCCGCGATCGGGCCCCTGCTGCCCGGTTCGGCGACCTACTTCGGGCTGCTCTCGATCGCCCAGAACAACGTCGACAAGGGGCTGGTGTCGCTCACCAAGGCCGCGGCCCTCGCCATGGCCATCGCGATCGGCGTGAACCTGGGCTCGGAGATCTCGCGGCTGTTCCTGCGCCTGCCGGGCGGCTCCGCCGGCGAGCGGCGGGCCGCCAAACGGACCCGCGGGTTCTGAGCCCGGCCCGCCCGGGCCCGGCCCAACGGGCCGGACGGGGCGGACCGGGCTCAGGTGGACCGGTCGGGCGTCTCAGTTCTGCGCGGGACCCTGGCCGTACGGGTACTGCTCGGAGCCGTACTGGCGCCGGGGGTGGTCCTGGGGCTGCTGGGCCTGGCCCTGGTCGTAGCCCTGCTGGTACCCCTGGTCGTACTGCTGCTGGTCGTAGCCGTAGCCCTGGTCCGCGCCGTACGGCTGCTGGTACTGCTGCTGCGGCTGGTTCTGGTGCTGCGGCTGGTGCTGCTGGTTCTGGTGCTGAGGCCGGGGCTGCTGGTACTGCTGCTGGGCCGGGTACGCGTCGCCCTGACGGCCGTAGCCCTGGCCCTGGTTCCCGTACGCCCCGCCGTGCCCCTGGTCGCCGTACGCCCCGCCCTGGCCCTGGTTCCCGTACGACTGGTCCTGGCCCTGGTTCCCGTACGGCCGGTCCTGGCCCTGACGGCCGTACGACTGGCCGTGGCCCTGGTCGCCGTAGGGCCGGCCGTGGCCCTGGCCGCCGTACGACGGGTCCTGGCCCTCGCGGATCGGCGGCACGCGCAGCGGCCTGGTCGCGTCGTCCATGACGGGTGCGGCGGGGCGGGTGCGGGCGGCCTCGGACGGGACCTGGAAGGGATCCGGGAAGTCCTGGAAGTCCTGGGACTCCGGGAAGTCCTGGGAGTCCTCCTCCGCCTGCGGCGGGTTCTTCTTGGCCTGGGAGCGGGCGCGCAGGAACTCGATGATGATCGGGACCACCGAGACGAGCACGATCAGGATCAGGATCAGCTCGATGTGCTTGTTGACGAACTCGATCTTGCCGAGCCAGGAGCCGAGCAGCGTGACGCCCGCGCCCCACAGGATGCCGCCGATGATGTTGAAGGTGAGGAAGGGGCGGTACCTCATGCCGCTGACGCCCGCGATGATCGGCGTGAACGTGCGCACGATGGGCACGAAGCGGGCCAGCACCAGCGACTTGGGGCCGTACTTCTCGAAGAACTCGTGCGCCTTGACCACGTTCTCCTGCTTGAACAGGCGGGAGTCCGGGCGGGTGAAGAGCGAGGGTCCGACCTTCTTGCCGAAGAGATAACCCGCCTGGTCGCCGAGGATCGCGGCGAGGCAGATCAGCACGATCGCCCCCCACAGCGGGAAGTCCATGGCGTCCGTGGCGATCAGCAGACCGCAGGTGAACAGCAGCGAGTCACCCGGCAGGAAGAAGCCGATGAGCAGGCCGGACTCGGCGAAGACGATGAGCAGCAGGCCCCAGATGCCGAAATTGTCCAGGAGCGTGTTCGGATCCAGCCAGCTGGGACCTAGGGCGAGCGTCATCACGGGTCCGGGCTCCTGAGGGGTGAAGGGAGGTTCGGCGTTCCTGTACGGCCGACCAAAGCTATCAACGCAATGGGTCAACGCCAGGTTCCACCCGTCACTCCAGGATGCACTGTGCGACGACCGGGACAAAGCTGTGGGCCATGGGCATCGATGAATACGGCGGCGGCCAGGGTCCCCACGCGGACGTCCTGGTCGTGACGACGAACGACGTTCCCGGCCATCGCGTCGAGCAGGTCATCGGCGAGGTCTTCGGCCTCACGGTCCGCTCACGGCATCTGGGCAGCCAGATCGGCGCGGGCCTGAAGTCGATGATCGGCGGCGAGCTCAAGGGGCTCACCAAGACGCTGGTGGAGACCCGCAACCAGGCCATGGAGCGGCTCGTGGACCAGGCACGCGCGCGTGGCGCCAACGGCGTCCTCATGTTCCGCTTCGACGTGTCGGAGGCGGCGGACGTGGGCACGGAGGTGTGCGCCTACGGCACGGCCGTGGTCCTGGTGAAGGAGTAGGCCCCATTCGCGGGGGCGGTGACCCGCACCGGGCGGGGCGGGCCCCCCGGGGTCCGCCGGCGGGCCCCGGGGGAAGCGGTGAGGGGCGCCCGCTCCGGCGGACGCCCCTCACCGGTCAGGCTTCCCCGGGGTGCCGGGCGGCGTTCGCCGCGATCGCGTCCCTCAGGTGTTCCGCCAGGCCCGGCCGCACGGAGTCGTAGAACGCCTTGAACCGTTCGTCCGCGACGTACATGTCGCCGAGACCCCGGTGGATCTCGTACGTGCAGGTGTAGAACCACTTGGTGATGTGCTGCCGGTGCTCCTCGGCCATGTCCACGGCCCGTGCGCCGTCCGGCCGCTCCCCGGCCTCCATGAGGGCGCCGTACCGCTCGCCCCAGGAGGCCGCCTCGGCCTGCATGCGCTTCCAGTCGTCCTTGGTGTAGCGGGCGGTCCGGCGCCGCGACTCGGCGTACGTCTCCGTGCCGCCCCAGCGGCGTTCGGCCTCCTCCGCGTGCTCCTCGGGGTCCTTGTCCCCGAAGACCTCGAACTTCTCCTCGGGCGTGAGGTTGATGCCCATCGTGCATGCCTCCATGGCGTGCTCCACGGCCGCGGCCATCTTCTGCAGCTTCTCGATCCGGGCGGTCAGCAGCTCGTGCTGGCGGCGCAGGTGCGCGCGCGGGTCCGCTTCCGGGTCGTCGAGCAGGGCGGCGACCTCGTCGAGCGGGAAGCCGAGCTCCCGGTAGAACAGGATCTGCTGAAGCCGGTCGAGGTCGTCGTCGCCGTAGCGCCGGTGACCCGCGTGGCTGCGTCCGCCGGGTGAGAGCAGACCGATCTCGTCGTAGTGGTGCAGCGTGCGCACCGTGACCCCGGCGAATCCGGCGACCTGGCCCACTGAGTAGCTCAACTTCCGCTCCTTCCTCGGTACGCCCTTCACGATGGGCCCTGACGTGAGGTGAGGTGCAAGCCCGGAGCCCCGGGCCTCGCTCCGACGGCGACACTCAGGGTGTTATGTCCGATTGGCGCGCTTAACGTGGGCCCGTGACCCAAGAAGCGGCTCCCCCGGGACCGGCCACCGCCCGGGCGACGCCCGCACGGACGCTGCTGCCGCTGTTCCTCCCCGCCGTGGTCGTGGGAGCGGTCTCGAGCCTCCTGTTCGTGGGCGTGAGCAGGCTCGCCGAACAGCTCAAGGACGTGCTGTGGACGGACCTGCCGGACGCGCTCGGCATCGGCGGGTACTCCTCGCTCTGGATGATCGTCATGCTCACCACCACCGGCGTCCTGGTCGGTCTGGTGGTGTGGAAGGCGCCGGGGCACGCGGGCCCGGATCCGGCGACCCTGGGGCTCCAGGCGAAGCCGATGGCCCCCTACATCCTCCCCGGGCTGCTCGTGGCGACCGTGCTGATGCTGGCGGGCGGTCCGAGCCTCGGTCCCGAGAACCCGATCATCGCCACCAACGTCGCGCTGGCGTTCTGGGCCGGCCGCCGGTTCGCGCCCGGGGCGCCCGGCGAGCTGTGGGTGGTCCTGGCCGAGGCGGGGACGATCGGCGCCCTGTTCGGTACGCCGGTCGCGGCGGCGCTGGTCGTCTCCGAGGCGCTCGCCGGGCGGCAGATGAGGGGTCTGCTGTGGGACAACCTCTTCGGGCCGCTGACGGCCGCCTCGGTGGGCTCGATCATCACGTCGCTGCTGGGACACGCGAGTTTCGACCTGGGGCTGCCCCCGCTCGGCAGCCCCGGCTGGGCCGACGTACTGGCCGCGGTGGTGATCGCCTGCGCCGCGGCGGTGCTCGGCATGGCCGCGGTTCACGCCCTCCCCTACGTCCACAAGGTGTTCGCCCTCCTGCGTCATCCGATGGTGTCCCTGCCCGTCGGCGGGCTCGTCCTCGGCCTGCTGGGCTGCCTGGGCGGGCCGCTGACGCTGTTCAAGGGCCTGGACCAGGTCGCCGAGATCGCCCGGCACCCGGACGGCTGGTCGGCGGGCCGGTTCGCCCTGATGGCCGTGGTGAAGCTGGCCGCGCTCGTCGTCGCCACGTGCTGCGGGTTCCGGGGCGGCCGGATCTTCCCCTCCGTCTTCGTGGGTGCCTCGTTCGGCCTGTGCGCCCACGCGCTGGTGCCGTCGGTCCCGCCGTCGCTGGCACTGGCCGCGGGAGTCCTCGGCACGCTCCTCGCGGTCACCCGGCAGGGCTGGGTGAGCCTGTTCACGGCCGCCGTCCTGGTCAGCTCGCCGACGATCATCGCCCTGCTCTGCATCGCCTCCCTGCCGGCCTGGCTGCTGGTGACCGGACGGCCGCAGATGCAACTGCACGAGGACGGGAGCTCCGTCCGGTGAACCGCCGGGGCACCCTCGTCCGATGAACAAATGGGACACCTGTCCCGCCGAACCGTTGGGAGAAAGCCCATGCCGCTCCACCAGGGCCAGCAGAAGCCCGATGCCCGCTCGCACCGCGTCAACCCCTTCTACGGCGAGGCCAATCCGGTCAGCGGCATGGTCGAGGCTCCGCCCAAGCACCGTCTCCCGGACGGCCCGCTGCCGCCGACGATCGCGGCCCAGCTCGTCCACGACGAGCTGATGCTGGACGGGAACTCCCGGCTGAACCTGGCCACCTTCGTCACCACCTGGATGGAACCGCAGGCGGGCCTCCTGATGGCGGAGTGCCGGGACAAGAACATGATCGACAAGGACGAGTACCCCCGGACGGCCGAACTGGAGCGGCGCTGTGTGTCGATGCTCGCCGATCTGTGGAACGCGCCGGACCCGTCGGCCGCGGTGGGCTGTTCCACGACCGGGTCGAGCGAGGCCTGCATGCTCGCCGGCATGGCGTTGAAGCGGCGCTGGGCCAAGCGCAACGCGGACCGCTACCCGGGTGCCCGGCCGAACCTGATCATGGGCGTGAACGTCCAGGTGTGCTGGGAGAAGTTCTGCAACTTCTGGGAGGTCGAGGCCCGCCAGATCCCCATGGAGGGCGACCGGTTCCACCTCGACCCCGAGGCGGCGGCCGAGCTGTGCGACGAGAACACGATCGGCGTCGTCGGCATCCTGGGATCCACCTTCGACGGGTCCTACGAACCGATCCAGGAGCTGTGCGCGGCGCTGGACCGGCTCCAGGAGCGCACGGGGCTCGACATCCCGGTCCACGTCGACGGCGCGTCCGGAGCGATGGTCGCGCCCTTCATCGACGAGGACCTGGTCTGGGACTTCCGGCTGCCCAGGGTGTCGTCGATCAACACCTCAGGCCACAAGTACGGCCTGGTCTACCCGGGCGTCGGCTGGGCGCTGTGGCGGACGGCGGAGGAACTGCCGGAGGAACTGGTCTTCCGGGTGAACTACCTGGGCGGCGACATGCCGACCTTCGCGCTCAACTTCTCCCGCCCAGGGGCCCAGGTCGTCGCGCAGTACTACACGTTCCTGCGGCTGGGCCGGGAGGGCTACCGCGCCGTGCAGCAGACGACCAGGGACGTGGCACGCGCGCTCGCCGAACGCGTCGACTCCATGGGCGACTTCCGGCTCATCACCCGGGGCGACGAACTGCCGGTGTTCGCCTTCACGACGGCGCCCGAGGTGACCGCGTACGACGTGTTCGACGTGTCCCGGAGAATGCGCGAGAGCGGCTGGCTGCTGCCCGCGTACACCTTCCCGGAGAACCGTGAGGACCTGTCCGTGCTCCGCGTGGTGTGCCGCAACGGCTTCTCCTCCGACCTCGCGGACCTCTTCGTCGAGGACCTGACCCGCCTGCTGCCCGAACTGCGCCGCCAGCCGCATCCGCTGACCCGGGACAAGGGGGAGGCGACGAGCTTCCACCACTGAAAGTCCCGCCCGGTCCTCCCCTCTCCCGGCCCGGCGGGCCGGGCCGGGCCGGGCCGGGCCGGGAGACAACTGCCGCGGGGCGAGGTGGGCTGCCGTGGGGGCCGGAGCGCCCGAGGTGTCCCGGTGTCCGGCCGCCCTGACGGTCCGTCAGCGGCTCAGGCGGGCGAACCTCCTTACCGCCAGCGGGAAGAAGACCGCGAGCAGGGCCAGCGGCCACAGGATCGCGGCGCCGACGTGGCCCGGCTCCCCGCCCGGTCCGCCGAACAGGTCACGGACGGCGGTCGCCGTCTGGGACATGGGGTTCCAGTCGACCAACGTGCCCAGCCAGCCGGGCATCGAGCCGGGGGAGGCGAAGGCGTTGGACAGGAAGCCGACGGGCCAGACCAGGATCTGCACGGCCTGCACCAGCTCGGGCTTCCCCGCCACCAGCGCCAGGTGGATGCCGATCCACAGCATGGCGAACCGGAGGAGCAGGAGCAGACCCATCGCCGCGAGGAACGCGCCGGGGGTGCTGTCGGCGCGCCAGCCGAGCGCGTACCCGACCCCGGCCAGCACGGCCAGGCCCATCGCCGACTGGAGCATGTCGGCGGCCGAACGGCCCACCAGGACGGCGCCGTTGGCCATCGGCAGGGAGCGGAAGCGGTCGACGACGCCCTTGCCGAGGTCCTGGGTGACGGCCAGCATCGTGCTCTCCAGGCCGAACGTCATGGTCAGGGCGAGCATGCCCGGCACCAGGTAGTCGACGTAGTCGCCCTCGACGCCCCGCCCTCCGCCGACCAGATAACCGAACATCAGGAGCAGCATCACGGGGAAGACCAGGCCGACCACCACCTGGACGGGCTGCCGTGCCCAGCGGGCGAATTCGCGGCGGGTCATGGTCCAGCAGTCGGAGAGCACGCGGGCTCCCGCGCGGGGCTCGCGCGGCCCACCGGGCTCCCCCGGCCGCCGGAACCCCTGATCCCCCTCACGGACGGTGTCGTACGTCGTGCTCACACGGCCTCCTTGACTCGCGACTCGTCCCCGGTCAGGTGCAGGAACACCTCGTCCAGCGTCGGGCGCCGCAGCGCGATGTCCTCCGCCTCGATCCCGGCCTCCTCCAGGGTCCGCACGACCGCGGCGAGGGCGGCCATGCGGTCGGTGACCGGAGCGCTGAGCAGACGGCGGTCGGCGTCGACCGAGACGCCCTCCCCCGCGAACGGCAGCAGGGCCACGGCGGCGCCCAGCATGCCCGCGTCGCGCAGCACCACGTCGATGCGGTCGCCGCCCGTCCGGGACTTCAGCTCGTCGGCCGTGCCGTCCGCGATGACCCGGCCGCGGTCGACGACCGAGATGCGGTCGGCGAGCTGGTCCGCCTCCTCCAGGTACTGGGTGGTGAGCAGCACGGTCGTGCCGCCGCCGACCAGGGAGCGCACCGCCGACCACACCTCCGCCCGGCCGCGCGGATCGAGCCCGGTCGTCGGCTCGTCCAGGAACAGGACCTCGGGCTCGGTGATGAGCGACGCGGCCAGGTCCAGGCGGCGCCGCATGCCGCCGCTGTAGGCGCGGACCGCCTTGCGGCCGGTGTCGGCGAGCCCGAAGCGCTCCAGGAGCTCGTCGGCACGCGCCCGCGCGGCACGGGCGCCCAGGTGGTGGAGGCGCCCGAACATCTCCAGGTTCTGCCGGCCGCCGAGCTCCTCGTCGAGCGCGGCGTGCTGGCCGAGCAGGCCGATGCGCGAGCGCACCCGGCGGGCCTCGCGCACCACGTCGTGCCCGGCGACCTCCACCCGGCCGCCGTCCGGCCGCAGCAGCGTCGACAGGACCCTGACCAGGGTCGTCTTGCCCGCGCCGTTGGGGCCGAGCACCCCGTGCACCGTGCCGCGCCCCACCAGCAGGTCCAGTCCGTCGAGCGCGTGCTTGTCCCCGTACCGCTTGCGTACGCCTTCGACGACGATCGCCCCGGTCATCCCGCTCCCTCCGCTCCGGCCCGCTTCCGGGCCGGCTCCGACAGCCAGTAATCAAACTTGACTACTGGCGCGCCAACGGAGGGTAGGCCGGGCTTCGGCATTAGTCAAACTTGATTAGCGGTGAGATGCGCGCGGCTCAGCGCGCGTCCTCCGGGTGCCGCTCCCCCGTCGCGTAGGGGTTCTCCTCGCCCTCCCGGAGGACCCCGACGAACGGCTCGCCCTCCCCGGCGAAGGTGTAGGCGCCGCCCTCGATCCGGGCGATCAGGCCCCGGGTCCAGGCGGCGTCGGCGTCGGCGGAGTGGACCCACAGGTCCATGATCTCGCCGATGTGCCCGAGCTGCGCGGGGCCGTCCTCGGGCACGTAGTACTCGGTGACGGCCCCGCGCCACTGCTCGATCCCGCGGATCCGCTCCTCCAGGAGGGCCACCGCCTCCTCCCTCGGCAGGTCGACGAGGAAGCCGATGCCCGCCGAGCGGACGTCCATCTTCTGGTCGTACGACGTCAGGGACTCGCGCAGCAGCGACAGGAACTCCTCGGTCCCCGCGGCCGTGATCTCGTACTCGGTGCGCGGTGGCCCGCCGGCCGTGGACGGCGCGACCTCGTGGGCGTGCAGCAGTCCCTGCTTGGCCATCTGCTTGAGCGCGTGGTAGATCGAGCCGGGCTTGGCGTTGGACCACTCGTGCGCGCCCCAGTACTCCAGGTCGTTGCGCACCTGGTAGCCGTGGGCCCGCCCGTGCTGGCGGACCGCGCCGAGCACGAGGAGACGGATCGCTGACATACCGCCCAGCCTAGGGGTGGGGCGTTCAGCCCCAGGAGGAGCCCTGCTCCATCGCCACCAGCTCGAAGGCCGTCTTGCCGTCCAGGGACTCGCGGATGATGTCCGCGTGCCCGGCGTGCCGGGCCGTCTCGCGGATCAGGTGGAGGGCCAGCCAGCGCATCGAGACACGGCCCTCGGGCGGGAACCAGGGGTCCGGCGGAAGCGCGAAGGTGTCGTCGAGGCTGGGCACCGAGCGCAGGAAGGCGTCCGTCTCGGCGGCGACCTTCTCCCAGTACGCGAGTTGCGAGGCGACCGTCTCGCCCTCGGCGAGGACGAAGCACTCGTGCCAGTTCGACTCGTCGCGCCTGACCGCCGGCGGCTCGCCCTTGGCCCGCGCGATCCAGCCCTGCTCGACCTCCGCGACATGCTTGAGCAGCCCGGACAGGGAGAGCTCGCTCGCGCTCGGCCGGCTCGCGGCCTGCTCCTCGGTCAGCCCGAGCAGCGCACGGCGGATGCCGCCGCGCTGCTCCTCGACGAAGGCGAGCAGCGCCCCCCGCTCGTCGCCCTGCTCTTCCGCCCGCACATGCGTGACCATGATCTGCCGCCTCTCATCGGGTCCCTCCGGGATGACACCGATGACGCTACGGACCCTTGCGGTCAGGTTCTGTCCGCAAGGGTCCGGGCGCGCCGGACGGTCACGCGAAGGCGTCCCGGGACGCGAAGGCGCCTCAGAAGGGGAAGCGGCTCCGCCCGTACTGCACCGAGATCCACTTGGTCGTGGTGAAGGCGTCGACCGTCGTCTCGCCGTTCAGGCGGCCGATGCCGGAGTGCTTCTCACCGCCGAAGGGGACGAGGGGTTCGTCGTGGACGGTGCCGTCGTTGACGTGGAACATGCCGGTGTCGATCTGCTTGGCGAAGTTCACGCCGCGCTCGACGTCGGCCGTGTGGACGGCGCCCGAGAGGCCGTACGGGGTGTCGTTGACGATCCGGACCGCCTCCTCCTCCCCGTCGAACGGGACGAGGAAGACGACCGGTCCGAAGACCTCCTGGCGCAGCAGGTCCGAGTCGGCGGGGACGCCGGTCAGGACGGAGGGCTCGACCAGGTTGTCCCTGGTGGCGCCGTGCAGCAGGGCGGTGGCGCCCTCGGTGATCGCCTGCTCGACGACGCCCGCCAGCGCGTCCGCCTGGGAGGAGTTGATGACCGGGCCGATGACCGTCTGCGGGTCCCGCGGGTCGCCGGTCTTCAGCGTCCTGACCTTGGCGACGAACTTCTCGGTGAACTCGGCCTCGACCGACCGGTCCACCAGGACGCGGTTGGCGGCCATGCACACCTGCCCCTGGTGGACGTAACGGCTGAAGACCGCCGCGTCGACCGCGTAGTCGACGTCCGCGTCGTCGAGGACCACCAGGGCGCTGTTGCCGCCTAGTTCGAGCACCGAGCGCTTGAAGTTCGCCGCGCAGACCGTGGCCACGTGCCGGCCGACCTTGTCGGAGCCGGTGAAGGAGATGACCTTCGGGACCGGGTGCTCGATGAAGGCGTCGCCGATCTCGGCGATGTCGGTGATGACGACGTTGAGGAGACCGCCGGGCAGGCCCGCCTCCTCGAAGATCTTCGCGACCAGGGAGCCACCGGCGATCGGGGTGTTCTGGTGCGGCTTGAGGACCACGCCGTTGCCGAGCGCGAGGGCCGGGGCGACGGACTTGACCGACAGCAGGAAGGGGAAGTTGAAGGGGCTGATGACGCCCACGACACCGACCGGCACGCGGTAGAGGCGGTTCTCCTTGCCGTCGGTCGGCGAGGGGATGATCTTCCCCTCGGGACGCAGCGCGAGCTGGACCGACTCGCGCAGGAACTCCCGGACGAGGTGCAGCTCGAAGGCCGCCTTGAGCCGGGTGCCGCCGAGCTCGGCGATGATCACGTCGGTGATCTCGGCCTCGCGCTCGTCGATCACCGCGAGCGCCTTCTCGAAGACCGCGCGGCGCGCGTACGCGTTCGTCGCGCCCCACTTCTTCTGGGCGCGCTCGGCCGCGCGGTAGGCGTCGTCGACCTCCTCGACCGTGGCTATCGTGATCGACGCCAGCTTCTCGCCGTCGTACGGGTCGAAGTCGATGATGTCCCAGGAGCCCGTCCCCGGACGCCACTCGCCGTCGATGTACTGCTGGGCCAGGTCGGTGAAGTAGGACGACATGTGCTCCCTCAAATCCCTGTGCTGCCGAGACAGTCCTTGGCCCGGGTCAGCAGACATCCGATCACGGTCTGATCACATGTCATCGTACTTGTGTTTCAAGGGAGTTGGAGGAGACAGGAGAAGTCCGGCCACTCTCAGGAGAGCTGGAGCAGCCCACGCAGGAGATCGCGGCTCTCGGCCGGGCCGGGGCTGTCCTGCTGGAGCTGCTTGAGCGCGCCCTCGTACTGGTTGACGTCCTCGCGCTTGTCCAGGTAGAGCGCGCTGGTCAGCTGCTCCAGGTAGACGACGTCCGACAGATCGGACTCGGGGAAGCTCAGGATGGTGAAGGCGCCGCTCTCGCCGGAGTGCCCGCCGAAGCTGAACGGCATGACCTGAAGGCGCACGTTGGGCCGCTCCGAGACCTCGATCAGGTGCTGGAGCTGTCCGCGCATCACCTCGCGGTCGCCGTACGGGCGGCGCAGCGCGGCCTCGTCGAGGACGATGTGGAACTCGGGGGCGTTCTCGGAGAGGAGGTACTTCTGCCGCTCCAGGCGCAGGGCCACGCGCCGGTCGACGTCGGCGGCGGAGGCGCCCTTCATCCCGCGCCGGACGACGGCGTGGGCGTACGCCTCGGTCTGGAGCAGACCGTGCACGAACTGCACCTCGTACACCCGGATCAGGTGGGCCGCGCCCTCCAGGCCGACGTAGGTGGGGAACCAGCTGGGCAGGACGTCGGAGTAACTGTGCCACCAGCCCGCGACGTTGGCCTCCTTGGCGAGCGAGACCAGGGAGGTGCGCTCGGCCTCGTCGGTGATGCCGTACAGAGTCAGCAGGTCCTCGACGTCCCGGGTCTTGAAGCTCACCCTTCCCAACTCCATACGGCTGATCTTCGACTCGGAGGCGCGGATCGAGTAGCCGGCGGCCTCACGGGTGATGCCGCGCGACTCGCGCAGACGCCGCAGATGCGATCCCAGCAGCATGCGCCGCACCACCGAGCCGCTCGACTCACCAGCGCTCACGTTCGTCAGCCTCCCCAGCCGTCTTCCAGACGCCGCAGTCTGCCACTAAAACACTTCAAGCAGTACTCGTTCAGTTACGGAAACGGAAAGCGGCCAAAGCACAGGCACAGGAAGGGATCAGTGAAGCGGCAACAACTGAGAATAAGGTGAAGGAAGAAATGAGCAAGAAGTAGCAGAGGAAGGTCCAATTCGGGCGCGTGCACGTGCATCTGCCCTTGCATCTGCTGTACGCATTCGGAACCATGGTCCCCGCGCCACCGCTGCATCGCAACGACCGCGAACACCCGGGAGTGCCTCGCATGGGGACGAATGGATCGACCATGCTCGAACCCTTACGGCAGGGCCTTCCGCCTCTCGATCCCGCAGCCGTGTCGGGCGCCGCCTCGTGCGCCCTGCCCGCCCGCTACGAAGCGGTGCGCGAGGCCCGGCAGTTCACCCGCGGAACGCTGGACCAGTGGGAGATCGGCGACCGTTTCGACGACGTCTGCCTCGTGGTCTCCGAACTCGTCACCAACGCCCTGCGGCACGCGCTGCCCGCGGACACGCCCCGCAAGGACGACCAAGGGCCGTCCGTACGGCTGCACTTGATGAGGTGGACCTCACGACTGGTGTGCGCCGTGCGCGACCCCAGCCACGAGAGCCCGGTCGCCGGCGACTCGGAGGACTTCGCGGCGGAGTCGGGGCGCGGCCTCTTCCTGGTCGACTCGTTCTCGGACAGCTGGGGCTGGCACCCGCTCGCCGGAACGCTCAGCGGCAAGGTCGTCTGGGCGCTGTTCCGGCTGGGAGCGCAGCCGGGTACGGCCGCGCCCTCATCCGAGTAGCGAACCGCGGCGCCTTTTGGCGCCGCGGTTCTACGCGCGTTACTAAACACTGAGTGAAGCTCACCCCAGGTTTACGTGATCCGCGCCGCGCTCACCCTCCCGCGGGCGGCCGGTCCGGGGCGGCTCGTGACCACGGCCGTCAGCCCGCGATCAGGTGGTCGAACTCGCCGTCCTTGACGCCCAGGAGCATGGCCTCGATCTCGGCGCGCGTGTAGACGAGCGCGGGCCCCTCGGGGAACCGCGAGTTCCGCACGGCCACGTCACCACCGGGCAGCCGCGCGAACTCCACGCAGGAACCCTGTGAGTTGCTGTGCCGGCTCTTCTGCCAGGCGACGCCGTCCAGCTTGGTCGCGGCCATGCCGTTGTACACGAATTCAGCCATACCGTCGTACACGTCATCCACGTCGAACACGTCGTGGTCCACAGGTCACTCCCCCGGTCGTGCAGTGGCTGAGGTGGCCATAGATGCAGTAGTCAACTGACTCGGATCATAGCTCTGTTCATGTGCAGATGCATGGGCAGATGCACGTGCACGCGGGGTGGTCCTGCGGTTACAGCTTTTACCGGCCCTTGACTACCGGCTGTCGTTCACCCGACTACGGCCCGCGCCTCACCGGAGTGCGGTGCGGGCCTACATCTGGTCCAGCGCATTCCCCAGAGACCGCATCACATGCGATCTCCAGCCCCCGTCCATGATCTTCCGCGCCATCATCTGTGCGGGATCGTCCGGATCGAATCCCTCGTGCACTAGGAAGAGACGCGTACCGCGCCCTTCCTGTTCCAGTGTCCAGGTAATGGTCCAGTCCGCGGTCCGCCGCGGGTCGGCGTCGGCCCACCGGACGCTCAGCATCCGCTGGGGCTCGTAGGCGAGAACGCGCACGTCGACCGTGCCGGAGAAGTTCACGCCCGGGCGCGGGACGGCGGTCAGCGTGTACCGGTGACCGACCTCCAGCCGGAAGTCCTCCGACCCCGGCATCTGCCACTGCGCGAGCAGTTCGGGCTCGGTGAGCGCGCGCCAGACCTTGGCGGGCGGATGCGGCAGGAACTGGGCGACGCGGATGGTCGTGAGGTCGTCGTCGGCGGGGGCGGGGGCGGGGGCGGGTCCAGGGGCCGAGGGATCTCGGGGGTCGGCGTCCTGCGGGTCGGGGTCGGGATGGTGCGGGTCGGGGTGGCGCGGGTCGGAGTTCATGTCCTGCGGGTCGGAGTTCATGTCTCGGCATCGTCGGGCATGCGGTCCAGGAGGTCACCGAGACCCATCAGCCTGTCGCGCCAGAACCGCTCGTACGGATGGAGCCAGTCCTGGACGTCGGCGAGCGGGGCGGCCTCCAGACGGTAGATGCGCTGCCGGCCGGCGCGCTCCTCGGACACGAGTCCGGCCTCCCGGAGCACCTTGAGGTGTTCCGAGAGGCTGGGGCGCCGCATGGCGAAGTGGTCGGCCAGCGCCTGGACGGGCTGGGGCCCCTGCTCGCGCAGGAGCCTGAGCACTTCACGACGGGTGGCGTTGGCGAGTGCCGCGAAGAGCCGGTCCTCGCGGGCGGCGGGAGCGTCGACGGGAGCACCGGCTCCCGCGGGGGCCCCGGCCGGGGTTCCGGTTCCGCCGGGAACGCCGGCCGGGGCCCCCGCCTCGGTACGCGTTCCGGCCGCGGCCCCCGGCCCGGTCCCGGTTCCCGGTCCGGCACCGATTCCCGTCATGGTGCGCCCAGCCCCCTTCGCTCCTACTCCGCGGCCGACTCCAGGGCCTTCTCCGTGATCAGCATCAGACCGTTGCCGTCGGGGTCCCGGAACGAGGCCATGCGGCCCCAGGGAAGGTCGTCGGGACCCTCCACCGCGACACCGGCGGCGGCGAGCCGCGCGCGGTCGGCGTCGACATCGGTCGTCACCAACATGATCCCCCGGGCCTCGCCGGGTGTGAAAGCCCCCATTCCCGGACCCGAGAGCGTGAAGACGGTCTGCGCTCCCTCCGGTGCCACCTGGAGCCACCGGCCGGACGGCAGGTCCAGGTCGGCGGTGACCGCGAATCCGAGGACGTCCCGGTAGAAGCGGAGGGCCCGGTCCTGGTCGGCGACCGGAAGCGTGACGAACGAGGCGTGAGTGATGTTCATGGCCGCAGCATAGGTAGGGGATTCCCTACGCGTCAACCGTAGGGAATTTCCTACCCATGGCACCCTCGTGCCCTCCCCGCTTCCTCCCCGCTTCCTCTCCCACGTCCTTCCCGGCGGTCTCCCGCCTCCTTCCCGACAGCCCCCCCTCCCGCCCTGGCGCCCGCCCGTGAGCAACCGCACGCCTGATTCCCGGAGGGGGCGCCGGGGCCTCCTGATAGCTTGCTTCGATCGTCCGTGCGACCCGCATCCATCCCACCCTTGGGGGCTTCAGTGACTACGGCGACCTTCCCGTCCCGCCACGCGCGTGTCGCGGCCGCGACCGCGGGACTGGCGGCGGCGCTCGTGCTGACCGGCTGCAGCGGCGGGAGCGGCGACTCCGGGGACCCGTCGGCGAGCCCGAACGCGTCCGCGACGGACGCCGCCGGTACCGGCGGCGGCTCCGGAAGCACCTCCGCGGCGGGCGGCAAGCTCCAGGGGAGCTGGCTCACCACCGCGGACGGCAAGGTCGTGGCGCTCATGATCAACGGCAAGCAGGCGGGCCTCTTCGCGACCGGCGGCACGGTGTGCAGCGGCACGTCGTCCGACGAGGCGGACATGCAGATGATCCGCCTCTCCTGCACGGACGGGAGCAAGAAGCGCGCCGTCGGCATGGTCGACTCCGTCAGCGGTACGACCCTGACGATCACCTGGGAGGGTGACCTCGGCAAGGAGACGTACACCAAGAGCGAGGGCGGAAAGCTGCCCACGGGTCTGCCCACGGCGGGCCTGGGCTCCTGAGCCCACGGGTTCCTGAAGGCGGGATCATGAACGCCCGATGACCCGATGACCGGTCGGCCGATGCCTCCGTCACCCGATGGCCGGTCACCCGCCGGCCCGGCCGCCCGGTCGCGAACCCCACGGGATCGTGCCGCCGTACCGACAGGTCCGGAGCGCCCGCGGGCAATACCGGGCGATACCGGTCCCGTGCGGGTGAACGGCAAGGGCTGCGTGACCCCGGCCGACCCGAGTGCGTGATGATCCATGCACATCGTCACGACTTCCAGGGGAATCCATGCGCGCTCTGCCCATCGCCGTCACCGTCCTCGCGGCGGCCCTCGCCCTGACCTCCTGCGACGGCGGCTCCGACGGCACCGGCAGCTCCGAGAAATCCGGTGACACGGCCGGCTCGGCGACGAAGGCGGCCGCCGCGGCCTGCGCGATCGGCGACACCGGGATCCAGGTCGGCCCCGCGAACGCCGCCACGGCCGCCGGGGACACGGGCAACATCCCCGTCACCCTCACCAACAAGGGCGCCCCGTGCACCCTGAAGGGCTTCCCCGGGCTCACCCTGGAGGCGGGCGGCACCTCCGCGGACATCGAGGCGGACGGGTCCGCGGCACCGGAGGAACTGCCCCTGGCCGAGGGCGAGACCGCGTCCTTCACCATCACCTACGTGCGGGGCGCCGAGGGCGACGCCAAGACCCTCGCCGTGAAGACGCTGAAGATCGCCCTGCCCGGCGCCGACACCGCGCAGAGTTTCCCGTGGTCGTACGGCCCGGTCGCGGGGAAGGCATCGGCGACCGAGCCGAACGCCTCCACGACGCCGTTCCAGCACGCGGGCGACTGACGTACGGCACGACGGCTGACGTACGGCACGGCGAGCGACATGCAGCACGGCACGCGGCACGACGGCTGACGTACGGCACACGGTCGCGGCACCCGCCCGCGGCCGTGGCTCCGGTCCTAGGGGAGCGGGCGTCTGCCCCGGACCTGTGCGCGGTCCGCCGCCGCGGCGCCCTCGTGCCATCCGGCCTCGTCGGTGATCCCGCGCATCCGCGTCGTCACCGTTTCCGGGAACATCCGGTCCAGGTGGTCCGCGACCGCCACGTCACGGGCCGCCAGGACCGGCAGCAGCTCCTCCTCCGTGGCGGTCACCTGTTCCCCGGCGACCGACGCGAGCCGGTCGCCGATCCGGTGCGCGTACGCGGCCAGGAACGACTGCCGGAAGGTCTTCGTCCGCTTGCGGCCGCCCGCCCGCTGCGCCGCCTCCGCCTTCGTCATCGCCGTCGTGGCCTGCACGAGGAGCGAGGTGTACAGGAGCTCGACCGCCTCCAGGTCGGGTTCGAAGCCGACGACGGTCGAGAAGCAGAGGGCCTCGTTCCACACGGCCCGGCAGCGGTTCGCCCCCGCGACCGCGTCCAGGAGCACGGCCTTGGCCGTCTCGTACGGCGGCTCGACGCCGATGCGGCAGGCGCCGGGCGCGTCCTTCGCGTGGGTCCGCGCCGCGAGCAGCGCCTCGTCGATGCTGTGCCGCGCCATCAGCTCCTGCGCCTTGGCGCTGAGCGCCTCCGCCTCCTCGGGGAACCCGGTCGCCTCCGCCTTCGCGAGCAGGGCGCGGATGCGGGTGAGCATGCGCGTCTCCTGCGGGGCGGCGGCCGTCACCGGCTCCCTGGGCGGGTCCAGCGGCTCGATGGAGGGCAGCCGCAGGAGCAGGCGGTACAGCTCCAGGGTCACGGTGGCGCGTGAGAAACGGTCGGCCCGGAGGTCGTGGGGTTCGGCCTCCAGCTCGTCGAGCTGGGCCGCCCAGCGTGCGCCCCGGGGCGCGCCGTCGCCCTCCCGTTCCTTGAGGATCAAGGAGATCACCAGGCGTACGTGCACGTCGTCCAGGTCGCGCCGCACGATCCGTACGACATCCGCGGGCTGCCAGCCGCGCCGCCAGCCCGCCGCGACGAACTCCTCGCCGCGCCGTGCGAGCTCGGCGTCGGAGGCCGGGTCGGCGGCGAGGACGGAGGCTCCGGCGTCGAGCGCCGTCTCGGTGTCGGCGTAGAGGGCGGCCGCGAAGGCGCGCTCCACGGTGCTGGACGTACTCATCCCCCGATCGTGTCACGGGCGGCCCGGGGGCCGGCCCGCACCCCGCGCCGCGGCCATGAACTCGTCCACACCCTGTGGACAGTGCGTCGCCGCCCGTCAAGGCGCCACGCCGTCACCGCGCTCCCCGGCCGCCGACGAGGCCCCCGAACGGGTCCCGTACGGACCGGCCGCCGAGGAAGTCCGGGGGCGGCCGGATGGGAGGTCCGGGACGACCGGGTGGGAGGTCCGGGACGTCGGAAGGCATTGTCAGACCCCCCTGCAAGACTCGGGGGCATGACCGGGCGCTGGGCTCTCGCGCCGGCCGAGGACGGTGGCGTGGAGCTCGCCGCCCTCGGCCCCGACGGGCTGCCCACGGGAGGGATCCGCCGGGAGGCGGACCTCGCGGAGGCCGTACGGACCCGACCGGACGTGAGCCGGTGGGTGTGGCGGTCGACGGCCGACGTCTACCCGCGACTGCTCGCCACGGGGGTGCGAGTGGAGCGGTGTTACGACGTGGAGGCCGCCGAGACCCTGCTGCTCGGACACGAGGGGCGGCTCGGCGAGCCCCGGTCGGCGGCCGCCGCGCTGGCGAGACTGCGCGGCGGCCCCGTGCCGCCGGACCCGCCGCAGCGTTCCGCCGAGCCCGGTTCGCAGTCGTCCCTCTTCGAACCCCGCCCGGTGCACGTGCCGCTGGCGGACCTCCTCGCGGTCTACGCCGACCAGCAGCGCCGGCACGACGCGGCCGAGCACCCGGACCGGATGCGGCTGCTGACGGCCGCCGAGTCCGCGGGGACGCTGGTCGCCGCCGAGATGAACCGGGCGGGGCTGCCGTGGAGCGCGGGCGTCCACCGGGACGTGCTGCACGAACTGCTCGGCGACCGGTACACCGGGGGCGGCGAGCCCCGGCGCCTCGCCGAGCTCGCCGCCGAAGTGTCCGCCGCGTTCGGACGACGGGTCAGACCCGACCTGCCGGCCGACGTGGTCAAGGCGTTCGCGCAGGCCGGGATCAAGGTCAGGTCCACCCGGCGGTGGGAGATCGAGTCGGTCGACCATCCGGCCGTGAAGCCGCTGATCGAGTACAAGAAGCTGTACAGGATCTGGGTCGCGCACGGCTGGTCCTGGCTCCAGGACTGGGTGCGCGACGGGCGGTTCCGGCCCGAGTACCTGCCGGGCGGGACCGTCACCGGCCGCTGGGTGACCAACGGCGGCGGCGCGCTCCAGATCCCCAAGGTGATCCGGCGTGCCGTCGTCGCCGACCCAGGCTGGCGGCTGGTCGTCGCCGACGCCGACCAGATGGAGCCGCGCGTCCTCGCGGCCGTCTCCCGCGACCCCGGTCTGATGGAGGTCGCGGGCCGGGAGAGCGACCTCTACCAGTCGGTGTCGGACCGGGCGTTCTCCGGCGACCGGGCGCAGGCCAAACTCGCCGTGCTCGGCGCCGTCTACGGCCAGACGTCCGGGGACGGCCTGAAGAACCTCGCCCTGCTCCGCCGCCGTTTCCCCAAGGCGGTCGCCTACGTCGACGACGCGGCCCGCGCCGGTGAGGAGGGGCGCCTGGTGCGGACCTGGCTGGGGCGGACCTGCCCTCCGGCTGCCGGGACGGGCGGCGGAGGGGAGGAGGCGGGCATCCCGCAGGACGGTCCCGACGAGGCCGCCGCCGACCAGGGCTGGGTGCCGGGGTACGCGTCCTCCGACTCCCGCGCCCGCGGACGGTTCGCGCGCAACTTCGTCGTGCAGGGCAGCGCCGCCGACTGGGCCCTGCTGATGCTGGCGGCCCTGCGCCGCACCTGCTCGGAGCTCGCCGCCGAGCTGGTCTTCTTCCAGCACGACGAGGTGATCGTGCACTGCCCCGCCGAGGAGGCCGACACCGTGGTGGCCGCCGTCCGTGACGCGGCCGAGCTCGCGAACCGCCTCACGTTCGGGCCGACGCCGGTGCGTTTTCCGTTCACGACGGCGATCGTACGGTGCTACGCGGACGCGAAATGACGGCGCCCGCCCGGCACCGGGCGGCACCGGCCTCCGGTAGGCCTCACGGTGAAGCCGTCACCACCGGTCCACCCGCCAGCAGCTTCCGCAGCTCGCCCGTCACCGGACTGTCCGTCTCCTCCAGGGCCTCCAGAGCCGACGCCCACTCCTCGTGGGCCGCTTCGGCCTCGCCGCCCTCCCACAGCAGCAGACCCGCCTGGTGCCGGGCGAGGCCCCCGGTGTAACGGTCGGCACGGCGGTCGGCACGGCACCGCAGCAGGTCGCACTCGCGCGCGGCCCGCTCCGCGTGGCCGACACCGCGCAGGGCCCGCACCAGGCCGAGCCTGGTCTGTGACTCGCCGTGCCAGTCGCCGTGGCCGCCCAAGATGCGCAGGCTCTCCTCGAAGTGCGGTACGGCGGCGGCCGGTTCGCCGAGCGTGAGGTGGGCGTAGCCGATGTTGCAGTGCGCGGAGTGCCGGATGATCACGTCCTGCACGGAGTCGCCGATCGCGAGACTGCGCTTGTGGTGCTCGATGGCGGCCCGCGGGTCGGTGTGCTCGTACAGGTTGCCGAGGTGGCTGTAGGTGATGGCCTCCATGTGCGGGTCGCCCAACTCCCGCGAGAACTGGAGGCTCTGGAGCAGTGCCTCACCCGACTCGGCGTGCCGGCCGAGGGATTCGAGGAGCATGCCCCGGTTGTTCAGGGACCGCCGCTGACAGGAGAGCACCCCGAGGCGCCGCCAGATGCCGAGCGCCTCGTCGTTCAGGGCGAGGGCCTCGCCCACCCGGCCCGTCATGAAGTGCAGGCCCCCGAGGTCGCCGAGCGCGTACGCCTCGGCGGCCTCGTCGCCGAGCAGCCGCGCCGCATCGAGCGCGGCCCGCTGGAGGACCTCCAGCTCGGCCACCCGGCCACTGCGCTGGACGTACGGGTTGAGCAGGCGGGCCAGCAGGGGAAAGTACGGCGAGTCGTGCGCGTACCGCTCCGCGAGCGCGACCACGTTCGCCAGCTCCGTGTCGCCCCAGGCGAACGCCTCCCGTCGGCAGCGGAACGGGGGCGTGGCCGCCACGTCCGCCGCGTGCCCGGCCGGCTGCGAGGCGGTCGGCCTGCTGCGGTCCTCCCTGTCGAGACCGGGTTCGACGATCGCCTCCAGGGAGCGGGCGGCGACACCGGCGTACCAGCGCAGGGCTCGCTCGGCGACGGCCGCGTCATGACCGGCGGCCAGGTCCGCTGCCGCCGTCGGTGCCGTGGGGGCGCACTCCGCCGCGCCCGCGATCTCCCGGGCGAAATCCCGTACGAGATCGTGCGGCGCGTACCGCCCGTACGCGGTCTCCTCCAGGAGGGCGACATCCACGAGGCGGTCGAGCGCGGCCTCGGCGCGGCGTTCGTCGGTGCCGGTGAGGCGGGCGACGAGGGCCGCTCCGTACGCGGGCAGGTCGAGCGCGCCGATGCGGCACAGGGCGAGCGCCGCGTCCCGGTCGGCCTCGCGCTCGGAGGCGCCCAGCGCGTCGTGCGCGACGGCGAGCGAGCGGCGCACGCTCAGGTCGTCGTACTCAAGGTGGTGCAACCGCCCTTCCGTGGCGGCCAGTTGACCGGCGAGGACGTCGGGGGTCAGCGCGCGGCGGGCGGCGAGACGGGCCGCGACGACCCGCAGGGCGAGCGGCAGCCGGCCGGTGAGCTCGACGAGGGGGTGGCCTCCGTCGAGTCCGTCCCGGCGGCCGGAGACCGCGCGGAGCAGGGCCGCGCTGTCCTCGTCCGTCAGCGGCGCGAGCGGGAAACGGTCGGCGCCGTCCAGGGCGGTCAGCGGCGAGCGGCTCGTCACGATCACCGCGCAGCCCGCGCCGGCCGGGAGCAGCGGGCGCACCTGGGCGGCGTGCGCCGCGTCGTCCAGCACCATGAGGGTGCGGGTGGGCGCGAGCATGGAGCGGAGCAACGCCGCTGCCGCGTCGGGGTGTTCGGGGATGCGCCGGGGTTCCGCCCCCAGGTCGCGCAGGAGCGCGGCGAGCGCCTGACCTGCGGTGAGCGGGGTCATGCCGGGGGTTGCGCCGTGCAGGTTGACGTACAGCTGACCGTCGGTGAAACGTTCCCGCAGTCCGTGTGCGACGTGGAGCGCGAGCGCGCTCTTGCCGACGCCCGCCATCCCGCTGATCACCGCGACGCGCGGCAGACCGGTGGCGGGACCGCCACCGGAGGACCGGCCGTGCGCGCCGCCCGCTCCGGAGGACGTCGGGCCGGCTGCCCTGCGGGGCGTCCGGCCGGGCGTCCCGGTGGTCGTCGTGACGCCGGAGCCGGGGCCGGGTGTGCCGGCGGACGTGTCCGGGGAGGCTCCGCCGTCGGGTCCGCGGTCCGGGTGTGCCGGGTCCTGAGGGTGGGCGAGGCGCGCGGGGTGTTCCGGGTCCAGGATCTGGAGCAGCCGGTCGCGGACGTCCTCGCGTCCGGTGAAGTGTGCCGGGGGCGGCGGGAGCTGGGCGGGCCGGGGCGGCAGGGCGACGCCCTGTTCCCCCGCCTCACCCCCGGACTCCCCCGCCCCGCCGTCCCCGCCGTCGTTCCGGACCGGGCTCCCACCGCCGTCACGATCGCCGTCGCGGCCACCGCTCCCGTCCCGGCCGCCATCACGGTCGCCATCACGGCCGGTGTCCCGGCCCCGTCCGGCATCACGATCGCCGTCACGGCCGACGCGCCCGCCCCGACCGCCGTCACGGTCGCCGTTCCGGCCCCGATCTCCGTCGCGGTCGCAGTCGGCGTCCCCGCCCCGGCCCTCGCCGCCGCGACCGCCGCGGCTACCGCCGTCCACGCGACCGCCGTCGCCGGTCCGCCCCTCGCTCCGGCCCCGGCCACCGTCCCGGCCGGCGCTCCGGCCGCCGTCCCCGTCCCCGCCGTACCCGTCCTCGGCCCGGATCCCGTCGCCGGTCCCGTCCGCGTTCCGGTCCCATGCCGGGTGCCGGACCGCACCCCCGCCGTACTCCCGGTCGCCGTCTCGCTCGCGGGCCGTTTCCCGGGCCGGGGTCCTGCCCCCGGCCGGGGGCCCGTCTCCGGTCCGGGCCCCGTCCGGGCCGGCGGTGCCGGGCCCGCGCGAGGGCGGGTCGGCGGGGTGGATCCCGCCGGGGATCCGGTCGTTGTCCCGCAGGATCTCCAGGTGGGCCCTGCGCACGGCGGGTCCCGGCTCGATGCCGAGTTCGTCGAGCAGACGGGCCCGCAGATCGCGGTGGACGGCGAGGGCCTCGGCCTGGCGTCCGGTGCGGTGCAGCACGAGCATCAGAAGCCGGTGGAACGACTCGCGGAGCGGGTGCTCGGCCGTACGGGCGGCCAGTTCCGGGGCCAGCCGGTCGAGCCGGGACGCCGTCGGGTCGAGGCACAGCTCGGCCTCGTACCCCCATTCCAGGACGAGCAGCCGGGCCTCCTCCAGGCGCTGGACGAGGGCGTGTCCGCCGGTCTCGGGCGGCAGCCCGCTCAAGGGGGTGCCGCGCCACAGCGCGAGCGCGGCGGTGGACTCGCGCAGCGCCCGCTCCCAGTCGCGCTCGGCGTGCGCGTCCCGCGCCGCGGTGGCGTGCCGCTCGAAGACGCGGACGTCCAGCTCGCCCTCACCGACCCGCAGGACGTACCCCGGCGGTATCGCACGCAGCCGTTCGGGATCGTCGAGGAGACGGCGCAGCCGGGTCACGTGGTTCTGCAGGGACGCCTGGGCGGAGGCGGGCGGCGCCCCGCCCCACAGCGCGTCCTTGAGCGCGTCGACGGAGACGACCCGGCCCGGTTCGAGGAGCAGCGCGGTCAGCAGGGCACGCATCTTGCGGCCGCCGATCGGGCCGGCCTCGCCGCCGGCGTCGTAGAGGACGGGCGGCCCCAGCAGTCCGAACCGCAGCCCGTTCCGCATCACGCCGCCCATTGCCTTTCCGCCCGGCCGCGACGGCCGCGCACCACGGCGGTTTCGCGCCCTCGCGGGACGGGTTCGCGCCGGTCAAGTGATCGTCCCCGAGGGAACCGTTGGCCATATGTTAGCGATCCGTTGGCGCAGGCTGATGTGATCAAGCCATCGGATCTGGCCCGACGGTGCGCGCGTACTACGCGTAACTCGGGGGAGTGTCGCCGCCGTGGCCGGATCCGGGAACGCGCGAGGCCCTGGTCGTCGAGGTGATCGACCGGGGCCTCCGTCCGTGCCGGGCCCGGTGAGCCGCTCCGGACGACGAGCGGCCCCGGAGGACGGTCCGGCCGGTGGCGCGCCGGTTCAGATGACCGGCGGGCGGCCGAGGCGGGTGAGCCTCCAGACCGTCCGCCACCGCATCGGGCGCCGCTCCCCGCCGGGCTTCCGCAGCCCCTCCGCGAACCCGCCGAACCAGGCCCTGAGGCCGCCGGCCGACCGCGTGCGCAGGAGCGTGAGCACGATCCAGACCCCCAGGTGCACGGGAATCAGCGCCAGGGGCAGCCTGCGGCGGGTGAGCCAGACCCGGTTGCGGGCGGTCACCCGGTAGTAGATGGCGTGCCGGGCGGGCGAGGTCTTGGGGTGCTGGAGGAGCAGCTCGGGCTCGTAGAGCACGGTCCAGCCGGCGTCGATGGCCCGCCAGGCGAGGTCGGTCTCCTCGTGCGCGAAGAAGAACTCGGCGGGCCAGTCCCCCGTCTCGGCGAGCATCGGCATGGACAGCGCGTGGCCGCCCCCGAGGAAGCCGGTGACGGGTCCGCCGCGCATCGGGTCCTTGGCCCCGATCCTCGGCACGTGGCGGCGCTGCGTCTCCCCGTGCTCGTCGGCGATGCGGAAGCCGACGATGCCGAGCCGCGGCCGGGCCGCGTACAGGTCGCGCACCTTGCGCAGCACGTCGGGGTCGACGAGGAGGCCGTCGTCGTCCAGTTCGACGACCACGTCCACGTCCCCGAACTCACGGAGCCGGCTCAGGCCGACGTTGCGGCCGCCGGGGCAGCCGAGGTTGTCGTCGAGTTCGATCGCGGTCACCTCGCCCGGCAGGCCGAGGCGTTCGGCGAACTCCGGCAGCGGGCAGCCGTTGCCGACGATCACGATCCTGGTGGGGGCCACGTCCTGCTTGGCCACGGAGGTGAGCAGCGCGTCGACCTCGACGGGCCGGTTGCCCATGGTCACCACGGCTACGGCGATCCGCGGCCCCTCCTCCGCCTGTGACACGACACCCACCCCATCCCGGCCGACAACTGTGCCGCGATGCTAGTCGTTCACCCGGACGACCCCTCAAGTACGCCCTCGGGTACGCCGCGCGTACGTCCCGGTCTGCGCCCATACATCCGGGACCGGGGGCCGGGAAGGCCACCGGCCCGCGCCTCGGGGCGCGGGCCGGGACAGCGGTGGGCCGCCCCGGTGGCGCGGGGGAGGGAACCACCGGGGCGGCGCTTCGGAGGGACGGCGGTCTCAGGCCGACGCGCCCACCGTGACGTCCGGCGAGCCGTCGGAGCGCACCTCGCCGTCCTCGTCGACGTCCGGCGGGACGGTCGACGGCGCGCCGGCGTGCAGGTCCTTCGTGCGCAGTATGGTGAAGCCGATGAGCGCGGCGACGAACCCGAGGGCCGCGCTCAGGGTCATGGCGCCGTGGAAGGCGCTCATGAACGCGTCCTGCCCGGCGGCCAGCACCTCGTCGTGCAACGGACCGGCGGCCTTGGCGACCGCGTCGAGGGAACCGGCGCTGATGCCGTGCGCGGCCTCCTCCGCGGCGCCGTTCCCCATCTGCCTGCCGACCTCGGAAGCGGTGAAGTCGTCGGCCACGCCGTGCTGGAAGTACGCGCCGACACCGGCGATGCCGACCGCGATGCCGACCTGCTGGAAGGTCTCGTTGACGCCGGAGGCGACACCGGCCCTGGCCGGTTCCGTGACGCCGATGGCCAGCGCCGCCCGGGCCGGGTTGAAGGCGCCCATGCCGAAGCCCGAGATGACCAGCGCCGGGACGAGCACGGTCCAGGACGAGTCGGCCTCGGTCAGGTTCAGGAAGAGGATGCCGACGGCCATGACCGCGGTCGAGCCGCCCAGCAGCAGCCGGAAGGGGACCTTGCCGATGAGCCCGCCGCCGAGCGCGCCGGCGACGAACATCGCGCCGGTCAGCGGCAGGAACCTGAGGCCCGTGCCCCAGGCGTCCACGTGCAGCATGTTCTCCAGGTAGCTGGTCTCGAAGAACACCGACGGCAGGGCTCCGGCGTTGCCGATCATGGCGACGAGGGAGATGCCCACGAAGGTGGGGCTGCGGAAGAACGCCGGGTCGATCAGGGCCCGCTCGCCCAGCCGGCGCTCGATGACCAGGAAGAGGACCAGGAAGAGCGCGCTGGCGGCGTACAGACCGAGCGTGGCGCCGCTGGTCCAGCCCTCCACGGGGCCGCGGACGGTGGCGAGGACCAGTGCCCCGAGCGCGATGCTGAAGGTGGCGAGACCGGACCAGTCGGTGGGGTGGGCCCGCTTGTCGAGCGACTCGCGGACGCGCAGCGCGCCAACGAGCAGGGTGAGCACGCCGACCGGCACGTTGATGTAGAAGATCCAGCGCCAGGACAGCGCGTCGATCAGCGCGCCGCCGATGAGCGGACCGGTGGCGACGGCGAGACCGACGGCGGCGCCGAACGCGGTGAAGGCGGTCGCCCGCTCCTTGCCGTGGAACTCGTGGCCGAGCATCGCCGGACCGACCGCGAACATGATGGCGGCGCCGAGGCCCTGGACGGCGCGGAACCAGCTCAGCTGCCCGGGTCCGTCGGCCAGACCGCAGGCCAGGGAGGCGACGGTGAAGACGGCGAAGCCGACCTGGAAGACCTTCCGGCGGCCGATCCGGTCGGCGAGCGAACCCGCCGCCACCAGGAAGACCGCCAGCGTGAGGGCGTAGGCGTCGAACACCCACTGGAGGTCGGCGAAGCTGCCGCCCAGGGAGCGGTGGATCTGCGGAAGCGCGATGGAGACCACGCTCAGATCGAGCATCAGCATGAACGAGCCCAACGCGACGATCCCGAGTGTCCACCACCTCGTGGGCGACGGAACGCGTTCTGCGGACATGCGAGAACCTTCCAATCAGCTGGATCCTCAGATGATGGAAATCTAGATAATCGGAAAGCCATGCGTCAACGTTCGTGACGTTCGGTAGCGGTCGACGGGCCGGCCGACGGCCGGCCCGCCCTTCCCGGGAGCACGGCCACCCACAGTGACGCCCCCGGGTACGACAGAAGCCCGCGAGACCGCCGAAACGGCGACGCGGACTTCCGCGAGAGGCGAGCGGGAAGCAGACGGAGAGTGGGCGGAGAGTGCGCGAGGAGCAGGCGAAGAACGGACGAAGAGCCGGCGAGGAGCGAACGGGGAATCCGCGAGAGCCCGGCGGAGAGCAGGCGAGGAGCCGGTGAGGAGCGAACAGGGAACCGGCGAGGAGGCGGGCGGGGAGCGCGCGTCAGTCGGAACAGACCGAGGCGGGCCAGCGGCCCGCCATCAGGACGCCGAGCATCTTGCGCAGCGCCTCGCGCTCGTCCTCCGCGAGCCCGCCGAAGAAGGCCGACTCGACCTCCGTGGCCACCCGGTCCGCCGTCGCGAGCGCCGCACGGCCGGACTCCGTGAGGATCAGGTTGTAGCGCCGCCGGTCGGCCGGATTGCGCCGGCGCTCGACATGCCCGTTGCGCTCCATCTCGTCGATCACCGTCACGACGGTGGTCGGGTCGAGGTTGAGCAGTCGGCTCAGGTCCTGCTGCGAGAGTTCGGGTCCGCCGGCCAGAGCGGCCAGCACGAAGAAGTCGCGGATGCGCATGCCCACCCCGGCCAGCGCCTTCTCCACGTCCTCCACCAGCACCAGCCCGGCCTTGTGGAGCAGGTAGCCGGGCCGCTCGGCGATGAGGAAGTCCTTCCGGGGGGACGCCCCGTGCCGCTCGGCGTTACCGCTGCGCGCCATGAGCCGACTCCTTCGATCGTGGCAGTCTCCACCATCGAAGATACAACGATCCCTCCATGGCGAACCCCTCCCCCTGACGGGATCACCACCATCACGGTCCGTCGGCCGACGACGGCGGCCACCCGGACGACGGTTTCCGTCCCCGATGAAACGGAACAGATCATTCTTCGAAAATCGGCAGGACCGGGCACTTGTTGATCGCACGGGGAATCCGGCATTCATGACGGATCGCGGGGACGGTGACCGCGGACCCGGTCGAGGCGATCGGCCGGGTCCAGGCCACAAGCTCGACCGCGGGGAACAGCCGGCCGTGGCCGCGGCCCGCGGGGCCTTCGAGGACGCGGGCCGGCCCAGGCGGAACCGGAACGCCTCGCCATGTCGTCGGCACTGGGATCGGGATCGGGGCATCCTGAGCGCGCTCGGACAGGACGACCCGTACGAGCGGACGGGCATGCGGAAGCCGTCCTCGTTCGCGGCCCCCGTGCCGATGCCGAACGGGCCGGCGGCGTGGGTCGGCATCGATCCGACGAAGCGGACGGCCGGTCATATGCCGGGCGCCTCGGGAGCGTTCGGGGCGATGCCCGCGCCCCTCTCGCTCCACCACGGGGTGGTCCCCGCCACTCGCAACCCGGACGAACCCGCCCCGGCCATCCAGCCAACCGGGGCGACCGTCGGTCGCACGGAGCCGCCACGTGCCACGTCACACCCGGAACAACCCGAAAGGCCAGGTCACAAGCCATGCGACCTGGCCCCTCATCGGAGCCGCCTTCGGGATGCGAACCCGAGACCTACGCATTACGAGCTGTCCGGGCTTGTTCCGTGGCGGTCCAGGGGTGCCTGACAGTCGACTCGTCTCGCAGGTCAGGCGACGTGCCGAACGTTCGTCGACGGGTGCAGACGACGCCGGATTCCACAGCAATCGAGACTGGAGTCGGGGCGTCGTGAGAGCACGGCGCCGGCCGGCCTTGCCGGTCAGCTACGGGGCGGGGATTTCCCTGATGAGGCGCGAGGTCCAGTCGCACCAGACCAGGCCGGGCAGGAAGGGGCCGCCGGCTTCGTCGATGTTGTCTTCGACGTACGGGATGGTCGCGTCACAGACTTCGAAGGCCTGGTCGAAGAATTCCGTGTTGTCAGGGCTGTTGTGGTAGCTCCAGCGCGGGTTGTAGGAAGCCTGCCGCTTGACGATCCGCGTGAACACGTGAGGACGGTCGGTGGTCTGCCCGTTGACGAGTTCCCGGGCGTGCTCGATGTCCCCGGGCTTGGTCAGCTTGATGACGAATTCCTCCCGCGTGATGTCGGTCATCACGAAGTACGCGGAGCTCTCGGCGGCGGCGTGGCCGGGCTGCTTGCCGAGGGTGTTGGCCTGGGTGGGCTGCGCCGTGGCGAAGGCCAGCACGCCGACGGCGGCCAGACCGGCCGCCCTGGTGAGCATGCGTCGCATGAGGGTTCTCTCCTTGGTTACGGGCGTCGTGCACGTCACGACTAGTGACCAAGTGGATTGAATCAGTAACATTGAGTAATCACGCCGAGGGCGCGCTCGACTTTGCCGCATATGCCTATGGCCTCATGCCGCCGCTGCCGCTTCGGGGCATCGCTACCGCCCTCGGCCACGCCTTGACCGGGCGGCGTCGGCGTACCGACCAGCGTGAGCAGACGGCCCACGACCGGGAAATGACCGTCCGCGGGGAGAAACACCGGCACGCCGAGGCTGTGGAAGTCATCCGCGCGCGGGCGCAGGTGGAGACGGCGCTGGTGCAGATCGAGGTCGCTCGCGAGGTCTGTTGTCTGATCTGCGATTTCCGGCATGAGCCGACTCGTGAAACCGTTGTCGCGCAGCCGCTCGAACGCGGCCCTGATGCCGTCGGGAACCTCCTCGGCGTCGGGCCACAGCTTGCGGGCGGTCGCGTACGACCGCCGTTCCTCGTAGGGCTTGCTCACCAGGAGGGCAGACGAGACGGGCACGTGCCGCTCTTCGAACAGTGCGCGTGGTCCGGTGGAGCTTCTACCACTCACTCGCCGGGCGAGAGCTGGAGTAGCTGAGTCTCATCCGCGGTGGGCGCGCGGGCGAAGAGAACCTCGGTCATGTGGTCGATCTCGTATCCGGCGTCGTAGAGGACCCGGAACCCTCCGCCCCGCCCGGCCGGGCCCGGGGCCGGGTCGACGATCCGGGTTTCTTCGAACGACCGTGCCGTGACCACGGGTCATCGCGACCAGCCCCTCGGCTTCCCATGCCTTGTAAGCCTTGTGAACCGTCTCACCGTCTCCTTGGAGCCTTCGCCCGCCTCTACGAGCTCCCGAATCTGCGGAAGCTGCTGGTCGGGCCCGATCTCGCCGCTCCTGATCAGCCCGGCGTACCGGTCGGCCAGTTCCCGCCACTTCGGAAGGTCCTCTTCGGGTTGCCTTCCAACTGTGGCCAGGGGCCCGGGACAGAGCGGGCCGAGGGCGGACCCGACCCTTGCCGTTCGGGACGGCTTGAGACCGAAAGGTCGCGTCTCCATATGCATGGAGATCCTGCGGCACACCCAGATCAGTCAGACGCGCCGCTACGTCAAGGGCCGCTCGCATCTCTCGAAGGACGTGATGCGCCGCAGGGGAGACACCTTCCTGCCCACCCCGGAACCTGTCCCCGAGCCCGCAACTGAGACTGGAGACCGCCGCGCGGCTCGCGCCCGCACCCGCCGTCGTATCCGGTAAAAGCAAAAGCCCCAGGTCACGGCGAGTGAGTCCTGGAGCTTCGCTGGAGCCGCCTTCGGGATTCGAACCCGAGACCTACGCATTACGAGTGCGTTGCTCTGGCCATCTGAGCTAAGGCGGCGCGCTGTCCGCACCCATGGTGCGATCAGCAACGTCGGTAAGTCTACACAGTTTCCGGGGGTGCTTCGCACACGCCCCGGGGCGGGTGCCGCGCGAGGGCCCCGCAGGGCTATGAGCAGCGTTTTCCCTTCTCGGGCGGGGTGCCCTGGAGGAGGTAGCGGTTGATCGTGGAGTCGATGCACTCGCTGCCGCGCCCGTACGCGGTATGACCGTCGCCGACATAGGTCAGGAGCGTCCCGGAGGAGAGCTGGGAGGCGAGGGACCGCGCCCAGGGGTACGGGGTCGCCGGGTCCCGGGTGGTGCCGACGACGAGGATCGGCGCCGCGCCCTTCGCCTCGATGCGGTGGGGCTCGCCGGTGTTCCCGACGGGCCAGTACGCGCAGTTGAGCGCGGCCCAGGCCAGTCCCTCGCCGAAGACGGGGGACGCCTTCTCGAAGTCGGGGAGCGACCGCTCCACCTGGCCCGGGCCGGAGAAGGCGGCCGGCAGGTCGAGGCAGTTCACGGCGGCGTTGGCGGACATCAGGTTCGCGTACCGGCCGTCGGCGTCCCGCTCGTAGTAGTTGTCGGAGAGGGCGAGCAGGCCCGTGCCGTCGTCGTCCCTCATCGCGGAGGTGAGCGCGTCACGGAGCTGCGGCCAGGCCGTCTCGTCGTACATCGCCGCGATCACCCCGGTCGTCGCGAGCGCCTCCCCGAGCTTGCGGCCGTCCGGGTCCCCCGTCGGGACGGGCTCCTTGTCCAGCTGCCGGAAGAACTCCTTCAGGTTCCTGCCCACCTCGTCCGGGCTGGAGCCCGCGTCGCCGAGGGGACAGCCGCTGTGCCGCACGCAGTCCTTCGCGAAGGACTGGAACGCCGTCTCGAACCCGGCCGTCTGCTCCTCGTTGAGCTTGCGCGCGGTCAGGGACGGATCCAGCGCGCCGTCCAGCACCAGCCGGCCCACCCGGTCCGGATAGAGCCCCGCGTACGTCGCCCCCAGGAACGTCCCGTACGACGCCCCCACGTACGTCAGCTTCTCGTCGCCCAGCACGGCCCGCAGGATGTCCATGTCACGGGCCGCCTCGACCGTGGAGACGTGCCGGAGCAGTTCGGGCGAGTGCGCGCCGCAGCCCTCGGCGAACTTCTTGAAGGCCTCGACGAGCCGGTCCGTCTCCCGTTCGTCGTCCGGCGTGGTGTCCGTCTGCGTGTACGCGTCCATCGCACGGCCGTTGAGGCATTCGACCGGTTCGCTGCGGGCCACGCCCCGCGGGTCGACCGCGACCATGTCGTAGCGGGCACGGACGTCCGCCGGATAGCCGATCCCTGCGTACGACTGGAGGTAGCCGACCGCGGAACCGCCCGGCCCGCCCGGATTGACCAGCAGCGAACCGAGCCGCTCGCCCGGCCCCGTGGCCTTCTTGCGGGAGACCGCCAGCCGGACGTCGCCCGAGCCGGGCTTCGCGTAGTCGAGCGGCGCCTTCATCGTGGCGCACTCGAAGCCGGGCACGCCGCAGTTGCGCCAGTTCAGCTTCTGCTCGTAGTACGGCGCCAGTGCCGACGGCGTGGCACTCGGCAGCGCGGTCAGCACCGCCTGGGTCGCCGCCGGCCTCGTGGAGCTCCCCGTCGTCGTGGAGCCCCCGGAGGAGCAGGCCGAGACGAGCAGCGCCGCGGCAACCAGCAGCACGCCGCTCGCACGGAGGGGTCGGGTCGGCCGTGTGGTGCGCCTCATGTGCATCCCGCGAGCGTAACCTTGCGCGATCAATCGATCACCTTCAGTCGCGTAAGCGGTTCGTACGAGTGACCCGGTCAACCGGCCACGGACGGGTCACCCCTGACCGGCCCCCACCGGTCGGGCCGCCCGGGCCCGACGGCGGGCGCGCGGGGATCAGCCCGCGCGGAGCGCCATCGTCATCGCTTCCACCGCCAGCAGCGGAGCGACGTTGCGGTCGAGTGCCTCGCGGCACGCGGCGATCGCGTCGATGCGGCGCAGGGTCGACTCCGGCGAACCGCCGCGGGCCAGCCGCTCCAGCACATCCTCCGCCTCCGCGTTGGCGATGGCCAGCCGGGAACCCAGCTGAAGGGCGAGGACGTCGCGGTAGAAGCCGGTGAGGTCGATCAGGGCCAGATCCAGGCTGTCGCGCTGCGTACGCGTTCTCCGGCGCTTCTGCCGGTCCTCCAGCTCCTTCATGACGCCCGCCGTGCCGCGCGGCATCCGGCCGCCCTGCGCGGCGCCGAGCGCCGCCTTCAGCTCCTCGGTCTCCTTGACGTCGACTTCCTCGGCGAGCTGCTTCGCGTCCTCAGAAGCCGTGTCGATCAGTTCCTGGGCCGCCTTGAGGCAGCCGCCGATGTCGTCGATCCGCAGCGGGAGCTTGAGGACGGCGGCCCGGCGCTGACGGGCGCTCGGGTCCGTCGCGAGGCGGCGGGCCCGCCCGATGTGGCCCTGCGTCGCGCGCGCGGCGGCCGCCGCGACCTCGGGCTCGACGCCGTCGCGGCGGACGAGGATGTCGGCCACGGCCTCGACCGGCGGGGTGCGCAGCGTGAGCAGTCGGCAGCGGGAGCGGATGGTGGGCAGCACGTCCTCGATGGACGGCGCGCACAGGAGCCAGACCGTGCGGGGAGCGGGCTCCTCGACGGCCTTCAGCAGGACGTTGCCCGCGCCTTCCGTGAGACGGTCCGCGTCCTCCAGGACGATGACCTGCCAGCGGCCGCCCGCCGGGGAGAGCTGGGCACGGCGGACCAGGTCACGGGTCTCCTTGACGCCGATGGAGAGCAGATCGGTGCGGACGATCTCCACATCGGCGTGGGTGCCGACCAGGCTCGTGTGACAGCCGTCGCAGAACCCGCAGCCGGGCATCCCGCCGAGCGCGCGGTCCGGGCTCACGCACTGCAACGCGGCCGCGAACGCGCGCGCGGCCGTGGAACGGCCCGACCCCGGCGGGCCCGTGAACAGCCAGGCGTGCGTCATCTTGGACGCCTCGGGGAGCGGGGCGGCCTCGGCGACCGCCGTGACGAGGGCGTCGGCGTCCCGGGCAGCGGCGGCGAGCTGCTCGCCCACCTTCTCCTGGCCCACCAGGTCGTCCCACACGGGCATGGGCTCCACCCCTCCGTCGCGCTTCGTCTCGCGTCGTCCATTGTGCGGGTCGCCACTGACAACCGGACACATCCGCCCGCTCACCGCCCCGGCTCCCCCTGACAGCCGGCGGTCGACAGCCGGTAACCGGCGCGCGTACGAGGGCCCCGCGCTCCGTACGTCAGCCGCAGCCGCGACCCACCCGGTCACCGTCCCGGAGCACGGCTCCCCCGGCCGTCAGCCGTCAGCCATCGGCCGGACTAGCGCCGCCGCCCGCCTCGGCCGCCGCCACGGCCCTCGTCCCGGTCGTCCTCGTCCTCGCGCGGGCCCAGCAGTTCGTCCGCCAGGGTCGGGAGGTCGTCGAGCGGGGTCTCCTCGGCCCAGTCGGGGCGGGGCCTGCGCCGCGGAGCGCCCGTCTCGTCCACCTGGGGCAGTTCCCGCGTGCGGTCGGAGGGGCCCTCGGGCCCCGGCGCCGGCCGCTCGTCGCGGAAGAAGCCCCGGGGCATCCGGTCCGTGGGGTCGCCGGACGGCCCGTCGGGACCGGTCCCCGCGTCCCCGCCCCGTACCGGAGGCAGGACGGCCGTCTCGTCGACCGCGCCCGCGTCCGCGTCCGCGTCCGGGGAGACGGACGGCAGCACCGCCGTCTCGTCCGGAACCGGCGGCTTGGGCAGCGTGGCCGTGTCCTCGACGTCGGAGCGGGTCCCCGGGCGGCCCTCACCCGGTCGCACGACCGGCGTGGGCACGGTCGACTCGTTGTCCGACGCGGAGGCCGGCACGGCCCATGAGGGTGTCGAGGCGGCGGGGGAAGCGGACGGAGACGGAGCTGCCGAGGGCGCCGGTGCCTCGTCGGCGTCGGATCCCGTCCCGGCACCGGCCCGCGCCCCCTTCGGGCCGCCCGGCTTCGGAGCCGTCCCGGCGCCCGACACCGCGGCCTCGGCCGAAGCCGCCGCGGCCGCCGAAGCGGCGGCGGCCTCCGCGGCGATCCGCCGGGCCTCCTCCGCCCGCAGCAGCGCCTCCTCGGCCTTCCGCTGCTTCTCCAGACGGCGCTCCTCGGCCTCGGCGCGCAGCCGCGCCTCCTCCTCGGCCTGCCTGCGCGCCCGCTCCTGCTCCTCGGCGCGCGCCTTCTCCTCGGCGAGGAGGCGGAGCCGCTCCTCCTCGGCGCGGCGGCGGGCCTCCTCGGCGCGCTGCCTGGCCTCCTCCGCCTGGCGCTCGGCCTCACGCCGCTGGGCCTCCTCCAGCTCGCGCTGCTTGCGCTCCTCCTCCTCGGCGCGCAGTTTCGCCAGCTGGGCCTGGCGCTCACGCTCCAGGCGCTCCTCCTCCGCCTTGCGCGCGGCCTCTTCCTCGGCCTTGCGCCGGGCTTCCTCCTCGGCCGCCCTGCGCGCCTCCTCCTGGGCCTTCACCTCGGCCTCGGACAGGGGCAGCATCACGTCGAGCCGGTGCCGTACGACCGTGGTGACGGCCTCGGGCTCCTGCGCGGCGTCGACGACCAGGTAGCGGCCCGGGTCGGCGGCGGCGAGCGTCAGGAAACCGGACCGCACGCGCGCGTGGAACTCGAGCGGCTCCGACTCCAGCCGGTCGGGCGCCTCGGTGAACCGCTCGCGGGCGGCTTCCGGCGACACGTCCAGGAGCACGGTCAGATGCGGTACGAGGCCGTCCGTCGCCCACCGGTTGATGCGGGCGATCTCCGTGGGGGACAGGTCGCGGCCCGCGCCCTGGTAGGCCACGGACGAGTCGATGTAGCGGTCGGAGATGACGATGGCGCCCCGCTCCAGCGCGGGACGTACGACCGTGTCGACGTGCTCCGCGCGGTCGGCGGCGTACAGCAGGGCCTCGGCGCGGTGCGAGAGGCCCGCGGACGACACGTCGAGGAGGATCGAGCGGAGCCGCTTGCCGACCGGTGTGGCGCCCGGCTCGCGGGTCACCACGACCTCGTGGCCCTTGGCCCGGATCCAGTCGGCGAGGGCCTGCGCCTGGGTGGACTTGCCGGCCCCGTCGCCGCCCTCCAGGGCGATGAAGAAGCCGCTCGTGGCGGACGTCTGCGCCGGGTCGTCGCCGCCGCGCAGCGCGTCCAGCAGGTCCTTGCGCAGCGGTACGCCGGAACGGTCGTCCACCTTGGCGAGCACCAGGGCGGCCACCGGCAGGAGGAGGGCGCCGACCAGCATCAGGGTGAAGGCGGCGCCGCCGTGCGCGAACACGAACTTGCCGCTCTGCAGGCGGTGCGGGCCGATCGCCGCGGCCACCAGCGGCGCCACGATCGCGCCGACCGCCACGAAGACCCGTACGACCGCGTGGAGGTGCTCGGTCGTGCGGGCCCGCCTGTGGTCCTCGGTCTCCTGGTCGAGCAGCGCGTGCCCGGTGTTGGCGGCGACGCCCGCGCCCACCCCGGCGAAGGCGACGATCAGCAGCACGGTGGTGACGTCCGGGACGAGGCCGGAGGCCAGCAGCGCGATCCCGGTGAAGGCGATCGCGAGCGCGAGCAGCCTGCGCCGCGACAGCGACGGGAGCAGGGAGGGGGCCGTGCGGATGCCGACGACGACGCCGCCGGTCAGCGCCAGCACCAGCAGCCCGTACGTCACCGGGCCGCCGCCCAGGTCGATGGCGTCCAGCACGGAGACGGCGACGGCGGCCGAGATCGCCCCGGCGACGGCGGCGCAGGCCGGCACCAGGAGCGGAATCGCGCCGGTGCGGCCCCTGTCGCCGCCGGTGGCCGACTTCGGACGGCGCAGTCCTTCGAGCGGCGACCGCGCGCGCGGGGTGCGGGCGTCGGGCAGTTCGAGGAAGGCCATGACCGACAGGGAGGCCGCGAACAGTCCGGCCGCCACGTACGAGGCCAGCGCCACCTGGTGCAGGTGGAACCAGTCGATCCCGGCGCCCAGCATGTTGCTGACGAGGGAGACGGCGACCAGGGTGAGGGCCGCGAGCGGCACCGCGACGAACGCGGTGCGCAGGGACAGCCTCCGCAGCGCGTCCATGTGGTCCGGCAGCGGGCGCACGGTGGCGCCCTCCAGCGGCGGCGCGGGCAGCAGCGCGGGCGCCGCGCTCTCCCGGCACACCGTCCAGAACCGCTCGGCGACTCCGGACACGAAGACGATGACCAGGAGCACGGCGAGCGCGTTGTCCGGGGTCCAGTCGATGAACAGGGGCGCGACGATGAGGAGCGCGGCCCGCAGGCCGTCGGCCACGAGCATGGTCCAGCGCCGGTCGAGGGGCCCGTCGGGCGAGGTGAGCGACGTCAGGGGCCCCAGGAGCACGGCTCCGAAGAGCAGCGTCGCGAGGACGCGCGTCCCGAAGACGGCCGCCACGGCGAGGGCGGCCCCGCGGGCGCCTCCCCCGAAGGAACCCTCGGAGACCGCCGCCTGGAGGGCGAGCACGACCAGGACGAGCAGCGCCAGGACGTCCGCGACACCTCCCACGAGGTGTGCGCTCCACAACCGCTTCAGCTGCGGCTGCCGCAGCAGCGCGCGGACGGCACGCTCGCGCGAATCCGCGACCAGGGCTTCGTCGGGGGCCCAGTTCTGGGCCGTTGGCTGCTCGGCTCGCGTCATCCCGCCAGCCTATCCGGACCCGCTGACTCCCCGGAGGGGTGCCCGAACAAACGGACGCCCCCACACCAAATGGTGTAGGGGCTTCCGCTCTTCGGCGGGATCCGGCGGGTGGCTCAGCCTTCCGAGGCCGCCGTCTTCTTCGCGGCGGTCTTCTTGGCGGGCGCCTTCTTGGCGGCCGTCGTCTTCGAAGCCGTCGTCTTCTTCGCGGCGGTCTTCTTGGCCGGTGCCTTCTTGGCGGGCGCCTTCTTCGCGGTCTTCTTGGCCGGGCCCTTGGCCCGCTTCTCGGCGAGCAGCTCGTAGCCGCGCTCCGGAGTGATGTCCTCGACGCTGTCGCCGGAGCGCAGGGTCGCGTTGGTCTCGCCGTCGGTGACGTACGGGCCGAAGCGGCCGTCCTTGACCACCACCGGCTTCTCGCTGACCGGGTCGGTGCCCAGTTCCTTCAGCGGCGGCTTGGCGGCCGCGCGGCCCCGCTGCTTGGGCTGGGAGTAGATCGCCAGCGCCTCTTCCAGCGTGATGGTGAAGAGCTGGTCCTCGGTGGTCAGCGACCGGGAGTCCGTGCCCTTCTTCAGGTACGGGCCGTAGCGCCCGTTCTGCGCGGTGATCTCGACGCCTTCGGCGTCAGCGCCGACGACACGCGGGAGCGACATGAGCCGGAGGGCGTCCTCCAGGGTCACCGTGTCGAGCGACATCGTCTTGAAGAGCGAAGCCGTACGCGGCTTGACGGCGTTCTTGCCGGTCTTCGGGGTGCCCTCGGGGAGCACCTCGGTGACGTAGGGGCCGTAACGGCCGGCCTTGGCGACGATCTGGTGGCCCGTCTGCGGGTCGGCGCCGAGCTCGAAGTCACCGCTCGGCTTGGCGAGCAGTTCCTCGGCGAGGTCGAGCGTCAGCTCGTCGGGCGCCAGGTCCTCGGGGACGTCGGCGCGCTGGTGGTTCTCGGCGTCCTTCTCCCCGCGCTCCACGTACGGGCCGTAGCGGCCGACGCGCAGCACGATGCCGTTGCCGACCGGGAACGAGGACACCTCGCGGGCGTCGATGGCGCCCAGGTCGGTGACGAGCTCCTTGAGGCCGCCCAGGTGGTCGCCGTCGCCGTTGCCCGCGTCGGCGGCGCCGGTCGCGTCGCCCTCGCCGAAGTAGAAGCGCTTGAGCCACGGCACGGCCTGCGCCTCACCGCGGGCGATGCGGTCGAGGTCGTCCTCCATCTTGGCGGTGAAGTCGTAGTCGACGAGCCGCCCGAAGTGCTTCTCCAGGAGGTTGACCACGGCGAACGACAGGAAGGAGGGCACCAGGGCCGTCCCCTTCTTGAAGACGTAACCGCGGTCGAGGATCGTGCCGATGATCGACGCGTACGTCGACGGCCGGCCGATCTCGCGCTCTTCGAGCTCCTTGACCAGGGATGCCTCGGTGTAGCGGGCCGGCGGCTTGGTGGCGTGGCCGTCGACCGTGATCTCCTCGGCGGACAGCGGGTCGCCCTCGGCGACCTGCGGCAGCCGCCGCTCACGGTCGTCGAGCTCGGCGTTCGGGTCGTCGGCGCCCTCGACGTAGGCCTTCAGGAAGCCGTGGAAGGTGATCGTCTTGCCGGACGCGCTGAACTCGGCGTCCCGGCCGTCGGCGGACGTGCCGGCGATCTTCACGGTGACGGAGTTGCCGACCGCGTCCTTCATCTGGGAGGCGACGGTGCGCTTCCAGATCAGCTCGTACAGCTTGAACTGGTCGCCGGTCAGTCCCGTCTCGGCGGGGGTGCGGAAACGATCACCCGAGGGACGGATCGCCTCGTGCGCCTCCTGCGCGTTCTTGACCTTCCCGGCGTACGTACGCGGCTGCGCCGGCAGGTAGTCGGCGCCGTAGAGCTGGGTGACCTGGGCGCGGGCGGCGGCGACGGCCGTGTCCGACAGGGTCGTGGAGTCCGTACGCATGTAGGTGATGAAGCCGTTCTCGTACAGCTTCTGCGCCACCTGCATGGTCGCCTTCGCGCCGAAACCGAGCTTGCGCGAGGCCTCCTGCTGGAGCGTCGTCGTACGGAACGGCGCGTACGGCGAGCGGCGGTAGGGCTTGGACTCGACCGAGCGGACGGCGAAGTCCGTGTCCTGGAGCGCGGCGGCGAGCGCGCGGGCGTTCGTCTCGTCCAGGTGGAGCGTGTTCGCGCCCTTGATCTGGCCGAGCGAGTCGAAGTCGCGGCCCTGGGCGACGCGCTTGCCGTCGACCGAGGTCAGACGGGCGACGAGGCTGGACGGGTCGCTCGCGTCACCGGTGCGGCCGGTGCCGAAGGTGCCGGTCAGGTCCCAGTACTCGGCGGAACGGAAGGCGATGCGCTCGCGCTCCCGCTCGACGACGAGCCGGGTCGCCACGGACTGGACGCGGCCCGCCGACAGGCGCGGCATGACCTTCTTCCACAGGACCGGCGAGACCTCGTAGCCGTAGAGACGGTCGAGGATGCGGCGGGTCTCCTGCGCGTCGACCATGCGCTTGTTCAGCTCGCGCGGGTTGGCGACGGCGCTGCGGATCGCGTCCTTGGTGATCTCGTGGAAGACCATCCGGTGGACGGGGACCTTGGGCTTCAGGACCTCCAGGAGGTGCCACGCGATGGCCTCGCCCTCGCGGTCCTCATCGGTGGCGAGGAAGAGCTCGTCGGAGTCCTTCAGCAGGTCCTTGAGCTTCTTGACCTGGGCCTTCTTATCGGCGTTGACCACATAGATCGGCTGGAAGTCGTGTTCGACGTCCACACCGAGGCGGCGGACCTCACCGGTGTACTTCTCCGGCACCTCCGCGGCGCCGTTGGGGAGGTCGCGGATGTGCCCGACGCTCGCTTCGACGACATAGCCGGGGCCGAGGTAGCCCTTGATCGTCTTCGCCTTGGCAGGCGACTCGACGATGACGAGTCGGCGGCCGCCGTGTGCGGTGTCGCTGGTCGGGGACAACTTCGCTCTTCTCTCCGGTCGACGCGGAATCACCCCGGGGGGCTCGGCTCCCGGGGGGTCGGGTCTTGCTGACGCTGCGGAGTGTGACGGTACATCCCGCCCCCGTGTCAAACGGGAAAAGCCCGCAACGGCCACTCGAACGGTAACCCGACTACCGCCATTCCTGCCGCCCGGAGTGTCGACCTGCCCTTCCGGCCCTATCCGGAGGGTAACTTCCCATTTACCGGGGCCCTCACCCTCGCGCGCGGTCTCACAGGCGCGTGAAGCACCACACTCCGAGCAGCAGCGCCCCGCTTCCGGCGACACCCGCGAGGGCCGCCGATGCGACGCGGTTCACACCGTGGGCGACCGGCGCGCCCTGCCGCACCCGGACCATCGTCCAGGCCAGGATCCCGCCACCGAACAGGGCGAACACCGTCCCCGCGAAGATCGCCGGCCCGCTTTCCATGGCTCTGTCCTTTCACCCGGGTCCCCCGGCTCGCGAGACTGACACGCCCCGGCAGCCGGCGTACGAACCCACGGTGAACACCGGGCAACCGGTGCCCCAGGGGGCTCCCGCACCCCGCCCGGCTCACGGTCCACCCCGCCGTCCCCGGCCCGCCGACACGGCGCCGCACGCTCCCGACTGTGGCGAATCCGTCGTTCCCCTCCTCCTCCCGCCGATCGCTCGGCGGCCGCCGTCCCACGCCCGCGTACCGCCCGGTCCCGTCGCCGCCGCCCGCCGCACGCAGGGTTCTCCCGCGCCCGGTCCTCTTCCCTCACCTTCTTTCCACGGAATATCTCCCGCGGCTCGAGTACGCGCCCCTCTCCGTTCGCCTATCCATATCCGTCATGCGGCTCGGTCATTCATATCGGCCATCCATATGCGGGTCTCGCGAATACCGCGAGTAACCATCGACGACGGCCACGGCGCCGAAGAGGGTCGTGCATATTGGCCGGTTTCCCCTCCCGCCGAACGCTGCCGAACGGATCCCGCTCCCGACCCGAACCGGACCAGACCCACGGGACCCACCCGGACAGGTCGAGCACTCGCCGGCCGGCGGGGCCCGTCCGGACGGGGACAGGAAGACGCCGACCCATGGAACCCGCCCGGGCAGGGGCGAGCGGGCGCTCGTCGGCGGGGCCCGCCCCGCCCCGTCCCGCACAGCGGGCGCGGGGAAAGCCGCCCGTCTCCTCGCGCCTCTCCCCACGGGGCCGGACCGGCCGACCGGCCCCGCCGAGCGGGCGCGACCGCTTACTCGACCGGTTCCAGGAATCCCTGCTCGACCAGCAGGCGGATCTGCGCGGGCGTCCGGTCCCGCAGCAACACCGGATCCTCGCCGACCAGTTGCGCGATGGCATCGAGGATCCGCCCCGCGCTCAGCGTGCCGTCGCACACGCCGGCAAAGCCCGCACCCACCGTGTCCACCTTGGTGGCACGGCGCATTCCCCGGTGCTGACGCAGCACCACATGCTCCGGATCCTCGGCGCCTGGCAGTCCGACCTGCTCCTGCACGACCTCCGCCACCAGTCTGAAGTGACCGGCGAGCAGCCCCGCGTCGTCGTTCCGTCTCAGGTAGTCGACCCGGTCGAAGTGCTCACGCACGGCATCGCCGAGCGGCTGCTCGACGGAGTGCGGCCACTCCTCGACCGTGATCGAGGGCTCGGCCGCCGCCGTCCGGCGAAGGGTGATCCATCCGAAGCCGACGGCCTTCACCTTGCGGGCCTCGAACTCGTCGAGCCACGCGTCGTAGCGCGCCTGGTAGTCGGCCGGGTCCGTCCGGTGGTCGCCCGAGTCGCGCAGCCACAGCTCCGCGTACTGCGTGACGTCCTGCACCTCGCGCTGCACGATCCACGCGTCGCAGCCGCGCGGCACCCAGGAACGCAGCCGGTCCTGCCAGTCCTCCCCCTCCACGTGCTGCCAGTTGGCCAGGAACTGGGCGTACCCCCCTTCGTTCAGCCGGTCCCCCGCCTCCTGAACGAGCGTGCGGCACAGATCGTCCCCGCCCATTCCGCCGTCGCGGTACGTCAGCCGGGCGCCCGGCGAGATCACGAAGGGCGGGTTCGAGACGATCAGGTCGTACGTCTCGTCGGCGCGGACCGGCTCGAAGAGGGAGCCCTGGCGCAGGTCGGCGGCCGGGGCGCCGGAGAGCGCGAGGGTGAGTGCGGTGATGTGCAGGGCGCGGGGGTTCAGATCGGTCGCCGTCACGCGCGTGGCGTGCTGCGCGACGTGCAGGGCCTGGATCCCGGAGCCGGTGCCGAGGTCGAGCGCGGAGTCGACGGGCCCGCGCACGGTGATGCCGGCGAGGGTCGTGGAGGCACCTCCCACGCCGAGGACGACGCCTTCCTCCCGGCTGCCGATGCCGCCCGCGCCCCCGACGGCGCATCCGAGGTCGGACACGATGAACCAGTCCTCGCCACCGGGCCCGCCGTAGGGCCTGATGTCGACGCTCGCCGCGACCTCGTCCCCGCCCGTCCGGGCCAGCCAGCCGCTTTCCAGTGCGTCCTCGACGGGCAGCACGTCCACCACGCGCGTGTACGGCACGGGCTGCTGCAGCAGGAACAACCGGACGAGCGTCTCCAGCGGTGTGTCGCCGCGGGTCGCCCGGAGGGCGGGCACGGTCTCACTGCGTGCCAGCGCCGCGTACGCGGGGGCGCCGAGCAGATCGAGGAGACCGTCCGCGGTGAAGGAGGCGTCGAGGAGCGCGCTCCGCAGGCGGGCGGCGATGTCGGTGCGATCGGACGAGGGCAACGGTGACAGGCTGGTGTGACTCACGCCTCCCATTGTGTCCGCTATCGCCCAGGGGCACCCACCCCTGTGGACAGAGCCTCACCTGTGGACAACGGGCTCGGCACCCGCGGCACAGGACCGGCCGGGCCGACACGGACAGGCCGGCGCGGACAGACCCGAAGCCCGGCGCAGCCGGCACGGCCGCAGGCCCAGAACCCCGCACGGGGCCGGCGCGGGCGCAAGCCCGGAGCCCGGCGCGCCCACGTGCCGGGCTCTTCCTCGGCCCGCGGACCCCTTCGGCCCGCGGACCTTCTCAGCCGTTGACCGCCGCCGGGGACCCGGCCGCCGACTTGCAGCTCTGCTGCTGCGCCATCGCCTGGCCCACCTCGCCCTCCTCCAGCTTCTTCAGGGCGTCGTTCCCGCTCTGGCTCAGTTTGCCGAGCTGGGTCGCGATGCCCTTGAGGCCCTCGGCGAACTTGGCCTGGTCCTTGGTGTCGAGCTTGGCGACCTGCGTCTTCAGGGCGGCGTACGACGCGGAGATGTCGTTGAGCTCCTTGACCGCGTTGGCCTGCTTCGTCTTGCCGTCCTCGACGTCCGGCGGTCCCACGTTGTCGACGGCGGCGCCGATCGCCTTGTACGCGTCGGACATGTCCTGGAAGGCCTGCGCGTCGGTCTTCTGGACGGCCTCCGGCGTGCTGTTGTCCGAGGTCTGCTTCTGGATCGCGGCGTTCGCTTCCTCGATCTTCTGCGCCTGCGGCTTCACCGCGTCGCAGACCTGCTTGGCCCAGGAGTCCAGCTTGTCGTTGCCGCTGTCCTCGCTGCTGCCGCATCCCGACAGCGCGAGCACCAGTACCGCACCGCCGGACAGTGCGGCCGCGAGCTTCTTGTTCACCGGTTTGGTCCCTTCCATGGCTCTCGGCCCCGGAACATACACGCCATGTGGGCGACACCCACATGGCCAATGTCCACTAAGGAAGCTATTGAAGCCATTTGCACCAAGCGAGAGAAGGCTCACGACGACGGCGTGAAACATACGCGGGGCGGGGGCCCCGCCCCGCCAAACCCCCCCCGCGCCCCCCCCGGGGGACAAACCCCCCGGACGGCCCGGAAAACGGAACCGAACGGGGGGGAAAACCCACCCCCAAGAAAA
>NZ_JBHYPZ010000004.1:120969-143055 GCF_042746485.1 Streptomyces sp. NPDC058751
CCTTGATCACCAACCCTCTAATCCCACCCGGCGGCGGGCTTAAATCGCGGGGGGCGGCCCCCCCCCCCACCCCCCCCCGCCCGGCCCCCCCGCCCGTTGGCACACTCCCCGGTCAGGCACGGAAATCCGTACCGGAACGGGCGCAAAACCCGTCCGCTACGAAACCACCGCCGGATCCGCCGACTTGGCGATCCCCTCGTCGTTGTCCTCCTCGTCGCCCCCGGCGACCCCGCGCCGCTTGGAGACGTACACGGCGCCCACGATCACGACGAGCGCGAGGATGGCGATGAACACCCGTACGCCGACGCTCTTGTCGTCGCCGTACGAGAACTTGACGATCGCCGGGGCGATCAGCAGCGACACCAGGTTCATGACCTTCAGCAGCGGGTTGATCGCGGGGCCCGCCGTGTCCTTGAACGGGTCACCGACGGTGTCACCGATCACCGTCGCCTCGTGGGCCTCACTGCCCTTGCCGCCGTGGTGGCCGTCCTCGACGAGCTTCTTCGCGTTGTCCCACGCGCCACCGGAGTTGGCGAGGAAGACCGCCATCAGCGTGCCGGTGCCGATCGCGCCCGCGAGGAACGAACCGAGCGCGCCGACGCCGAGCGTGAACCCGATCGCGATCGGCGTGAGCACCGCGAGCAGGCCCGGCGTGGCGAGTTCGCGCAGCGCGTCCTTGGTGCAGATGTCGACGACGCGCCCGTACTCGGGTTTCTCCGAGTAGTCCATGATCCCGGGGTGGTCCCTGAACTGCCGCCGCACCTCGTAGACCACGGAGCCGGCGGACCGCGAAACCGCGTTGATCGCCAGCCCCGAGAACAGGAAGACGACCGCGGCACCCGCGATGAGACCCACCAGGTTGTTGGGCTGCGAGATGTCCATCATCAGGTTCATCGGCGCGCCCGCCCCCGTGACCTTCTCGCCCACGTCGCTCGCGGCCGTGGTGATCGCGTCACGGTACGAGCCGAAGAGGGCCGAGGCAGCGAGGACGGCCGTGGCGATGGCGATGCCCTTGGTGATGGCCTTGGTGGTGTTGCCGACGGCGTCCAGGTCGGTGAGCACCTGCGCGCCCGCGCCCTCGACGTCGCCGGACATCTCGGCGATGCCCTGGGCGTTGTCGGAGACGGGACCGAAGGTGTCCATCGCGACGATGACACCGACCGTGGTGAGCAGGCCCGTTCCGGCGAGCGCCACCGCGAACAGCGCCAGCATGATCGACGTACCGCCCAGCAGGAAGGCCCCGTACACGCCGAGGCCGATCAACAGGGCGGTGTAGACGGCCGATTCGAGCCCGATGGAGATGCCGGCGAGGACGACGGTGGCCGCGCCGGTGAGGGAGCTCTTGCCGATGTCCCGGACGGGACGGCGGCTGGTCTCGGTGAAGTAGCCGGTCAACTGCTGGATGAGCGCGGCCAGCACGATGCCGATCGCGACCGCGACGAGCGCGAGGACCCGCGGATCACCGTCCTTGGCCTTGATCGCCGCGTCCGTGACCCCGTCCAGTTCGGCGTAGGTCCCGGGAAGGTAGACGAAGACGGCGAGGGCGACCAGGACGAGCGAGACCACCGCGGAGATGAAGAAGCCGCGGTTGATCGCGGACATGCCGCTGCGGTCGGAGCGCCGGGGCGCCACCGCGAAGATGCCGATCATCGCGGTGAGCACGCCGATCGCGGGCACGATCAGCGGGAACGCGAGCCCGGAGTCGCCGAACGCCACCTTGCCGAGGATCAGCGCCGCGACGAGCGTGACGGCGTACGACTCGAAGAGGTCGGCCGCCATACCGGCGCAGTCGCCCACGTTGTCGCCCACGTTGTCGGCGATCGTCGCGGCATTGCGCGGGTCGTCCTCCGGAATGCCCTGCTCGACCTTGCCGACGAGGTCGGCCCCGACGTCGGCGGCCTTGGTGAAGATGCCGCCGCCGACACGCATGAACATGGCGATCAGCGCCGCGCCGAGACCGAAGCCCTCCAGGACCTTCGGCGCGTCGGCCGCGTACACGAGCACCACGCAGGAGGCTCCCAGCAGACCGAGCCCCACCGTGAACATGCCGACGACGCCACCGGTACGGAAAGCGATCTTCATGGCTTTGTGCGAGACGGTGGTGAGATCCTTTTCGGGCTCACCCTCCGCCGGGGTCGCTTCCCGTGCCGCGGCGGCCACGCGGACATTGCTCCGTACGGCGAGCCACATACCGATATAGCCGGTGGTCGCCGAGAACGCCGCGCCGATCAGGAAGAAGATCGACCGTCCGGCGCGCTGATTCCAGTCGTCCGCGGGAAGCAGCATGAGCAGGAAGAACACCACGGCGGCGAATACGCCGAGCGTGCGCATCTGACGTCCCAGATAGGCGTTCGCGCCTTCCTGGATCGCCGTCGCGATCTTCTTCATGCTGTCGGTGCCCTCGTCGGCCGCGAGGACCTGACGCACCAGGATCCCGGCGACCACGAGCGCTGCCACGGCGACGACCGCGACGACCGTCACGATGAGACGGTTGCCGTCCGTCAGAACCGCGGCTGCGAAGGTTGTGGGGTGGTCAAACTGATGAGGGGTAGAAAGCCCCGCCATTCGTCCTCCTTGACGCTTGGGCTGAGCTCAAGATGTGGACGGATTCTAGGTACCGGAACCTGATCAAAACAGTGTGCGGTAAGCGGAATTAGCCTTCACTTGCCCTTCAGCAAATGATCGACCGGCGTCCACGGACTCAAATGCAGTAATGCCCCAGAAGCATTGTCGCTTGATCGAATTATCACGCGGCCGGTCGTGAATCAATTCACGAAACGCCGTGCGCGATCACCGGAGTACACGATCACCCTATGGACGTGCGAGGTTTCCCGGACATGCCGAAGGGCCCCACCGAGTAGGGCCCTTCGGGACAAACAAAAAGAGGGACGGCTGTCAGGGAAGAGCCACGGCCGGCGGCGTGGTGGGCCAGCTCATCCTGATCAGTCCGCCGTGCTCTCCGGCGATGACTTCCACGTCGTCGACGAGGCCGCTGATGACCGCTAGGCCCATCTCGTCCTCCTCGGCCTCCGTGTCCGAGACGTCCGGGGCGGCGCCGGACGCCGCCCCTCCGGGAACCGAGCCCGGCGCCTCGTCACCGACCTCGATGGAGAACTGCTTCTCCTCCTCGATCAGGGTCACGTGCACCGGCGACGCGATACCGCCGCTCTGGTGCAGTCCGACGGCACGCGTACAGGCCTCACCGACGGCGAGCCTGACCTCGTCGAGGACGGCCTCGTCCACCCCGGCCCTGCGCGCCACCGCTGCCGCCACCAGTCGGGCGGTCCTGACGTGCTCGGGCAGCGCGCTGAAGCGGAGTTCAACGGTGGCCATACATCCCCCTCTGAACTACGGGCGTGCTGTCCGGGGGCCGGGCCGTGGGCCCGGTCCCCGATGTGTGCGATCCCGGACCCACGACCCGGGAGACCGGTCGTCAGTCGGTCGCGTTGACCGCCTCGTCCACCGAGGTGTGGATCGGGAACACCTTGGTGAGACCGGTAATACGGAAGATCTTCAGAATGCGCTCCTGGTTGCAGACCAGGCGCAGCGAGCCCTCATGGGCCCGGACGCGCTTGAGGCCGCCCACCAGCACGCCGAGCCCGGTGGAGTCGAGGAAGTCCACGCCCTCCATGTCGACGACGAGGTGGAAGCTACCGTCGTTCACCAGCTCGACCAGCTGCTCTCGCAGCTTGGGCGCGGTATATACATCGATTTCGCCGCCGACCTCGACGACCGTGCGGTCGCCGTTAGGGCCGGACACATTGCGAGTCGACAGGGACAGGTCCACGGATCCTCCAGCACCTTGCTATCGAGCGGTCGCCCCATGGGACACCTCGGCAGAGCCCCCGGGACGGTTCGCCAGCCGCGATGGCATTCAATCACTTACCGGCAGGCGTGCACGACGCCTTGGGCCCATTGTCCGTCACGCCAGTGACACACTCGATGCCGATGGCCAAGAATCACCGATCCGATCGATCCACGGCGGACACCGCTTCCCGCCCGTCGCCGAGCACCGTTCTGGACCGGCTCGCCTCGGGGCCGAGCCGGGCTTCGCGCATCACTCATACGGAGCACTTGCCCCCGCGGGCGGGTCGCCATGCCGTCTGGCCCGACCGGATCCGTCCGGAGGTCGTCGCCGCGGTGCAGGCCGCGGGTGTCGAGCACCCCTGGGCCCACCAGGCGCGCGTCGCCGAGCACGCCCTGGACGGCGAGTCGGTGATCGTCGCCACCGGCACGGCCTCCGGCAAGTCCCTGGCCTACCTCGCCCCGGTCCTGACCGCCCTCCTGGAGGGCTCCGAGGCCCCCAACGGCCGAGGGGCCACCGCCCTCTACCTCGCGCCCACCAAGGCCCTGGCAGCCGACCAGCGCCGCTCGGTGAAGGAACTTTCACGACCGCTGGGCAATGCCGTACGCCCGGCCGTGTACGACGGCGACACGCCTTTCGAGGAACGCGAATGGGTACGCCAGTACGCCAACTACGTCCTGACCAACCCCGACATGCTGCACCGCGGGATACTGCCCTCCCACCCCCGCTGGTCCTCCTTCCTGCGCGCCCTGCGCTACGTCGTCATCGACGAGTGCCACACCTACCGCGGCGTCTTCGGCTCCCACGTCGCCCAGGTACTGCGCCGTCTGCGCCGCCTGTGCGCCCGCTACGGCGCCTCTCCCGTCTTCCTGCTGGCCTCCGCGACCGCCGCCGAACCCTCCGTCGCGGCGCACCGCCTGACCGGCCTGCCCGTCGTCGAGGTCGCCGACGACGCCTCCCCGCGAGGGGAACTCGTGTTCGCCCTGTGGGAGCCGCCGCTCACCGAGATGCACGGCGAGAAGGGCGCACCCGTCCGGCGCACCGCCACCGCCGAGACGGCCGATCTCCTGACCGACCTCACCGTCCAGGGCATGCGCTCGATCTCGTTCGTACGGTCCCGGCGTGGCGCCGAGCTGATCGCGCTCATCGCCCAGGAACGCCTCGCCGAGATCGACCGCTCGCTGACCCGCCGCGTCGCCGCCTACCGGGGCGGATACCTCCCCGAGGAACGCCGCGCCCTGGAGGCCGCGCTGCACTCCGGAGAACTCCTCGGCCTCGCCGCGACCACCGCCCTCGAACTCGGCGTCGACGTCTCCGGCCTCGACGCCGTCGTCATCTCCGGCTATCCGGGCACCCGCGCCTCCCTCTGGCAGCAGGCCGGCCGCGCGGGCCGCTCCGGGGAAGGCGCGCTGGCGATCCTGGTCGCCCGCGACGACCCGCTGGACACCTTCCTCGTCCATCACCCCGAGGCCCTGTTCGACCAACCGGTGGAATCCACGGTCCTCGACCCGGACAACCCGTACGTCCTGGCCCCCCACCTGTGCGCCGCCGCCTCCGAGATCCCTCTCACGGAAGAGGACCTGGAGCTCTTCGGGCCCGCCGCGGCCGGCCTGCTGCCGCAGCTGGAGGCCGCGAAGCTGCTGCGCCGACGGACCACGGCCTGGCACTGGACGCGCCGGGAGCGGGCCGTCGACCTGACCGACATCCGCGGGGGCGGCGGCAGCCCGGTGCAGGTCGTCGAGACCGGGACCGGCCGGCTGCTCGGCACGGTCGACGAGGGCGCCGCCCACTCGTCGGTCCACGAGGGCGCGGTCCATCTGCACCAGGGCCGTACGTACCTGGTGCGCAAGCTGGACCTGGAGGACTCCGTAGCCCTGGTCGAGGAGGCCAGCCCGCCGTACTCGACGGTCGCCCGCGACACCACCACCATCGCCGTCCTCGACACGGACATCGAAGTCCCTTGGGGCGACGGCCGGTTGTGCTACGGCTCCGTGGAAGTCACCAACCAGGTCGTCTCCTTCCTGCGCCGCCGTGTCATCACCGGCGAGGTGCTCGGCGAGACGAAACTCGACCTCCCTCCCCGTACGCTCCGTACCCGTGCCGTCTGGTGGACGGTCACCGAGGACCAGTTGGACGCGGCCCGGATCAACCCGGAGATCCTCGGCGGCGCCCTGCACGCCGCCGAGCACGCCTCGATCGGCATGCTGCCGCTGTTCGCCACCTGCGACCGCTGGGACATCGGCGGCGTCTCCGTCCCGCTCCACCCGGACACGCTCCTGCCCACCGTCTTCGTGTACGACGGCCACCCGGGTGGCGCCGGATTCGCCGAGCGCGCCTTCCACACCGCCCGCTCCTGGCTCACGGCCACCCGCCAGGCCATCGCCTCCTGCGAGTGCGACGCGGGCTGCCCCTCCTGCATCCAGTCCCCCAAATGCGGGAACGGCAACGATCCCCTCCACAAGCGGGGCGCCGTACGCCTGCTCACGGAACTCCTCCGGGCGGCACCGGAGGAGCCGGGTCCGAAGGCGCCGGTCCGGGAGTAGTCCGGGCGGCGGGTCAGGGCCGAATGGGTGAGACCGGCGGTCGGCCGGATGAAAGTCGGGGGCCCATGGGCCGAACGGGTGAATCGCGGGTGCGTGACGGTGCCGGCCGGGATCCCGGGGGCGTGGTGGAACCCATGGACTCCACCGGCCCCGCCCTGGATCTGACCTCGGCGGTGATCGGTCCGGTTCCGGACGACGCCGTCACGTCCGAGATCTGTCCCTCGACCTCGCACCGCACGAGCCGCGCGCCCTGGGCCCGGGCCACGCGGTCCGCCCGGGCGCAGGCCGCCGTGCCACCGTCACTCCAGTGGTCCGCCGCGGCGAGGGCCGCCAGGTCCGCGGCCCCTGCGGCCCGGTGCCGCACCACGACGGCCTGTCCCATCGACAGCACCGCTCCGAAGACGGCACACAGCACAGCGATCGCGCCCACCGTCCACACCGTCGCCGAACCCCTGTCGCAGGACCCCCACCACCGGACACGACGGCCCCTTCCCACGGATGACCGCGCCCACCGCCGACGGCTACCGCCCCTCATTTCCCGTCCACCCCCACAGCCGTATCCCCCACCGTCTCCTCCGCCAGCGCCACCGCCTCGTCCTTCAGTTCCAGGGACAGAGCGGCGGGACCGGGGGTCCTCGCGCCGACGGTGACCCGGACCAGGTCGCCTTCCCGGCCCACCGTGACCTTCGCCCCGGGCGGGGCCGCGCGACGGGCCGTCGCCAGGACCGATTCCGCCGGGTCCTGGCGCGCCGCCGCACGGGCGCCCGCCCTCGCCGCGTCCACGCACCGGATCTGCGCGGACGCGGCGAGCAGGGCCCAGACGAGCGCCATGCCGACGAGCACCAGAGAGGGCAGGACCACGGCGGCCTCCGCGGTGACGAATCCACCGTCCCGGCGCAGGACCAGGCAGGCCCTCAACCGGGCTCGCGCCAGGCGGCCTTCACATCTGGACATTGAGCGCCCGCCCCACGATGCCCTGCAGTTCCTCACCGACCTGCCCGCTCGTCACCACCTTGTAGAGCGCGGCCGCGAAGGCCACCGCCGCGATGACGCCCACCGCGTACTCGGACGTGACCATCCCCGCGTCCTTCCGCCCGGCGACGGACACGAGCCTCCGAGCCCACGGCCGCGCACCCTCCGGCCCCTGCCCCCGCCTCTGCTGCTGCTCCTGCCCTTCTCCCTGCTCCCGTCCACGCTCCAGTCCGAAAACCCACGCCATCCTGCTCATTTCAACCTCCTTGAGATTCATCCCTGCCGGTCACTTCGTCCGGTTGCCGTTCACCGCTCACCCCTGCCGCCGCCCGTCACCCACCACCCCCTCGCAGCAGTCCGTCCGCCAGCCCGATCACCACGGGCAGCACCCCGATCGCGAGAAAGGCGGGCAGGAAGCACAGCCCCACCGGGGCGGTGACCATGACGGCCGCCCGGCGTGCCCGCGCCGTCGCGGTGCGCGCCCACTCGGCGCGGGCCTCCGCCGCGAGCCGGCCGACCGGCACGGCCGCGGGCACGCCCGACTCGCCCGCCCGCTCCAGCAGCCGCGCCAGCCCCCGAGCTCCCGGCAGCGACGCCAACCTCCGCCACGCGTCGACCGGTTCACCGCCGAGCCGCACCTCCGCAGCGCCCCTGGCAAGCCGCTCGCCCACCGGCCCGCCCAGCGCCTCGCCGACGGCCTGGGCGGCCGCGACCGGACTCGCCCCCGCCGCGATGCAGGCGGCCACCAGGTCGGCCGCGAGGGGCAGTTGGCGCGCGGCGGACGACACGTCGTACTCCTCCGGGGCTGCGGGACTCCGCCGCCGCAGCCACCACCGGATCCCGAACCCGGCCACCAGCCCGACCAGAACTCCGGCGAGACCGCCGACCAGGACCCAGCCGGCGCACATGACACCCAGCGGGGGCAGCCAGCGTCGGCCGTGTTCCCGCACCTCATGGCGCCGCGGCGACAGCGCGGGCCGCGGAAGCAGCAACGCGGCCAGCCGTCCGCGCACTCTCCTCGCCCGCCGCACGGTCACCAGCCAGCGGGCAGGCGAACCGAGCAGGAGCACCCCGCACACAAGTACCCCCAGCCTGTGGACGGTTTCCGCGCTCACGCCGTCTCCGCCCCTCGTACGATCCGCAGCGCCCACCACAGCCCCACGCCTTCCAGCACACCGCCGACCAGCAGGCAGCCCAGCCCGGGACCGGTGTGCAGCAGCACGTGCAGGGGATCGGCGCCGAGCGCGGTACCGAGCAGGAGACCGAGGACCGGCAGGCCCGCGAGCATGGAGGCCGTCGAGCGGGATCCGGCCAACTGGGCACGCATGTCGGATCTTTGGTCCCGCTCGGCCCGCAGCGCGGCCTCCAGCCGGTCCAGTCCCGCCGCGAGCCCCGCACCCCGGTCCACGGCCACGCGCCAGCACGCGGCGAGCCCCACCAGCCCGTCGGCTCCGGGCTGACGCGCCGCCTCGGTGAGCGCGTCCGGCACATCACCGCCGAATCTCGCCGCGGCCAGCACCAACGGCTGTGCGTCGGCGAGTCCGTCCGAGTCGCGTGCGGCCGCGAGCAGCGCCTCACCGGGCTGGCGTCCGGCGCGCACCTCACCGGCGAGTGCCCCGCACAGGGCGATCACCGCGTCGCCACGCCGTTCCCGCTCGCGCCGCGCCTCCCCCGCTCTCCGCACCCGGCGCAGCAGGGGCATGCCGACGGCCCCGAGGAGAAGAGGCACGGCCGAGGTGCCCAGGAGCGCGATCACCGTCCCCGCCACCAGCGACCAGGCTTCGGGCCGCAGCCGTCCGCGCAGCCGTCGCCAGTCGGCACGAGCCCGCTCCCACAGCGGCGGCCCGGTCGCCGCCCCGCTGCCGGCGAGCAGGGCCCTCGCCCTGCGCGCGCCCGCGCCGTGCCCGCCGATCAGCCAGGCCGCGATCCCGGCACACGCCGCGGCCGCTCCCCCGGGTGCGTCCGCCATCTCACCGATCCTCATCCGCTCCCCCGTTCTCACCCCGGTGTCCGGCCCCTGTCAGGACCTGGGCGCCCACCGCCCCCGAAGGGCTCCTTCCGCTTCCCCCGTCCGAAGGGGCCTCCCCTCTCCCGGGACCGAGCGGCTCGCGAGACCCCGGGCTTCGACGCCCCGGGCTTCGGTGTCCCTGGCTCCCCTCCCGAAGGAGCTCCCGCAGCCGCTCCCACCCCCGCTCGTACGCGAAGGCGTCCTCGCCCCACCTCAGCGCGGGCACCGTCACCACCAGCCCCGACGGGTCGCGCTCCAGCACGTGCACCTCGGCGATCCGGCGCCGCCCGGTCCGGTCCCGTACGAGATGCAGGACCACGGAGAGCGCCGCCGCCAGCTGACTGTGCAGCGCGGCCCTGTCGAGCCCGGCCGCCGTGCCCAGGGCCTCCAGCCGGGCCGGGACCTGCGCCGCCGCGTTGGCGTGAAGCGTTCCCGAGCCGCCTTCGTGTCCTGTGTTCAGGGCGGCCAGCAGCGAGACGACCTCGGGACCGCGCACCTCGCCGACCACCAGCCGGTCCGGTCTCATCCGCAGTGCCTGCCGGACGAGGTCCTGGAGCGAGACGAGGCCGACGCCTTCCTGGTTGGCGGGCCGTCCTTCCAGGCGCACCACGTGCGGATGGTCGGGCCGCAGCTCGGCCGAGTCCTCGGCGAGCACGATCCGCTCGCCCGGACCCACCAGTCCCAGCAGCGCACTCAGCAGGGTCGTCTTGCCCGAACCGGTGCCTCCGCTGATGAGGAAGGACAGCCGGGCGTCCAGCAGCGCTCTGAGCACCCGGTCCCCGCCGGGCGGCACCGTTCCCGCCGCCACCAGCTCGTCGAGGGTGAACGCGCGTGGCCGTACGACACGCAGGGAGAGGCAGGTGGAGCCGACGGCGACCGGTGGCAGCACCGCGTGCAGCCGGGTCCCGTCCGGGAGCCTGGCGTCCACCCAGGGGCGGGCGTCGTCGAGCCGTCTGCCGGCCACCGCCGCGAGGCGCTGCGCGAGACGTCGTACGGCCGCCGCGTCCGGGAAGGACACGGAGGTCAGCTCCAGCCCGCCGCCACGGTCCACCCAGACCCGGTCGGGCGCCGAGACGAGCACGTCGGTCACCGACGGATCGGCGAGCAGCGGTTCCAGCGGGCCGCTGCCGACGAGCTCGGAGCGCAGCCGCTCGGCCGCGCCGAGGACCTCGGCGTCCCCGAGCACCCTCCCCTGCTCGCGCAGCGCCTGTGCCACGCGCGCGGGGGTCGGTTCGGATCCGTTCTCGGCCAGCCATTGGCGTACGCCGTCCAGGAGGCCTGCGCCTCCGTCCGGGTTCATACGCCCCCTCCTTCGACCGGAACCCGCTCCCAGAAGGCCGTGCAGAACCGGGCCAGCGGCCCCTTCGCGGCGCTTCCCGGCGGCGGGCCGCCGTCGAGCGGGAAGGACTCCGCCGGCAGTTCGCCCACCAGGGGCAGGTCGAGCAGACGGGCGACCTCACGGTCGTCGAGGCCCGGCGCGCACGGTCCGCGGACCACGGTCCGCAGATCGCGCAGGACCATGCCGACCGCGGACGCCACCCGCCCGGCCGCCGCGACGGAGCGCAGGTCGGCGGGGACCACCAGCAGCCCCATGTCGAGCTGGGCGAGGATCTCCGCGACGCCTTCGTCGACACGGCGGGGCAGGTCGACGACCACCACGCCCCCGCGCCGTCTGGCGGCGGCCAGCACCGCGCGCACCGCTTGCGGGGGAACGGTGACCGCGTCGCTCCGGTCCCAGCTCAGAACCCGCAGGGCGTGCAGCCTGGGCAGGGACTCCTCCAGGGCGCCGCCGCCGACCCTGCCCCGGGAGGCCGCGAACGCCGGCCAGCGCAGCCCCTCGGCCGTCTCTCCACCCAGGAGTACGTCGAGTCCGCCTCCGAGAGGGTCCGCGTCCACGAGCAGGGTGCGCTTCCCCTCACGCGCGGAGGTGACGGCGAGCGCGCACGCCAGCGTGGAGGCGCCGGCCCCGCCGCGGCCGCCGACCACGCCGACGGTGAGAGCGGGCCTGCCGACTCCTTCGGCCACGTCCGCGATGCGGTCGACGAGCCACTGCTCGCCGTCCGGCAGCACGAGGACGTGATCGGCGCCGATCTCGACGGCACGCCGCCAGACTCCGGAATCGTCCTGGTCCCGGCCGACCAGGACCACTCCCCTTCTCCGCGCGGCGCACCGCACCCGCGGTGCCGCGTCGTCACCGACCAGGACGAGGGGTGCCGCCTCCCAGCTGCCCCTGCGTTCCGGAATCCCGTGATGGACCTCGGGCCGCGCGCCCGCCGCGGCGCACAGGCGCAGCAGGTCGTCGAGGAGGTCGACGTCCTCGGTGACGATCAATGGCCCGCCCTGCCGCCCCTCGGCGGCGGGCGGCCGGTCATGGGTGATGGCTCCCGCCACGATCTCCAGCCCCCTTAGCTGCTTCTTGCGCGGGGCCCTCCAGGACCCCGTGATTCCCGCTCGTGTGAAGAACCGTCAAGCGGCCTCCATATGAACGGCCGATACGAACCGGCCAAACGCGTCCGGCAAACGGAACGGCCATGAACTGGCCGCGAACCGAGCGCGTGAGAATCACGGTGGGGCGATCCCGGAAATCGTGTGGATCTTGGTCGAAAACTGTGGACAACCCGGCGGCTGTGAATATCGCCTTCACGCCTACCGGTGAACGCTCAACGGCTTCCGCAGAGCATCCCGACGACTACGCACAGTGACGGATCATGGGCGCACGGAGGGCGCGGAATCAACGGTGCCGGGAACACTCCGGGACCGCGCAGAAACGGAGAAAACCCATCCGGACATGCGACGACCCCCGCCGGGGGGGAGAGCGGGGGTCGTCCCCACGGCCGACTCGGGGGGGGAGGAGTCGGACCGGGTTAGCACGGTCGCGAACGATCCGTGACTTCCATGGTGTACCCGAGAGCCCTCTCAGGCAAACCCACACGCCTCACCTTACGCCGAATGGTGGGCCCTATGCTCGACCTCGTGGAAAACCACTCCTTGCCTCGTACAGCAGCCTTCTTCGACCTGGACAAGACGGTCATTGCGAAGTCGAGCACGCTCACCTTCAGCAAGTCGTTCTACCAAGGCGGACTGATCAACCGCAGGGCGGCCTTGCGCACCGCATACATCCAGTTCGTGTTCCTGGCGGGCGGCGCCGACCACGACCAGATGGAGCGCATGCGCAAGTACCTGTCCTCCATGTGCCGCGGCTGGAACGTCCAGCAGGTCAAGGAGATCGTCGCCGAGACCCTGCACGACCTCATCGACCCGATCATCTACGACGAGGCCGCGTCGCTCATCGAGCAGCACCACAAGGCCGGCCGCGACGTCGTGATCGTGTCCACGTCCGGCGCCGAGGTCGTGGAGCCGATCGGCGAGCTGCTCGGCGCCGACCGCGTCGTGGCGACCCGCATGGTCGTCGGCGAGGACGGCTGCTTCACCGGGGAGGTGGAGTACTACGCCTACGGACCGACGAAGGCCGAGGCGATCAAGGAGCTGGCCGCGTCCGAGGGCTACGACCTGCCCCGCTGTTACGCCTACAGCGACTCGGCGACCGACCTGCCGATGCTGGAGTCCGTCGGACACCCGCACGCGGTGAACCCGGACCGCGCGCTGCGCCGCGAGGCGGTCGCCCGCGAGTGGCCGATCCTGGACTTCCACCGCCCGGTCCGGCTGAAGCAGCGGCTGCCCGGCCTGTCCGTGCCTCCCCGCCCGGCCCTCGTCGCGGCGGCCGCGATAGGAGCCGCGGCGGCCACGGCGGGACTCGTCTGGTACGCCAGCCGCCGCCGATCGACGGCCGTATGAACTCCCCTGCGCGCGCGGGAGTTCCATCGAAGTCCATTTCTCACCGTTTTGAACCTAAAAGTAAAGAAGTGCGGTAAGGGGTTTCGCTTCCTCCGGACCTGGAGTACAAAGGGTTTAACGGCCCGCGAGACCAAGGACATCCGAGAGGATCACCTTCAAACGCTACAAGGCCCCACGGACCGAGCATGGACATCGGGCACCCACGCGACGTCGACCCGTCGATTACGGGCCAGCCGCACCAGGTGACGGGCAGAAGATCCCGACCTGATGGGCAACACATCGAGGACGCTTGGTAACTCGGTGAACATGCCAGCGGCGGTACGAGTTCTCGTACCGCCGCAACCCTTTTCAGGACGTTCGGGCACCCGTCACGCGGCGCCGCGCTGCAGCGCCTCGCAGACCGCGGCCGACTCCCTCGCGCCCAGTTCGACGGCCCGGCCGCAGTGCGCGATCCAGGCGGCCATGCCGTCCGGGGTGCCGGAGACGTAACCGTCCAGCGCCGCGAGATAGGCCGCACGGCCGAGTTCCGCGTGGCCGACCTCCGCAGGGCAGATGGACTTCGGGTCGAGACCGCTGCCGATCAGGACGATGCGCTCGGCGGCGCGCGCGACCAGTCCGTTGTGCGAGGCGAAGGGGCGCAGCGCGATCAGTTCGCCGTGCACGACCGCCGCCGTGACCAGGGCCGGGGCCGAACCGCCCGCGATGATCAGTTGGGACAGCCCTTCGAGACGGCCCGCGACCTCGTCCGCGTCCGGCAGCGGCAGCTCCACCAGCGGCTCGTCGGCCTTCTCCCCCGCCTGCCTCGGCCGGCCCACCGCCTCACCCCGGTCGGCCGCCGCCACCAGGTGGAGCCGGGCCAGTACGCGCAGGGGCGACTGCCGCCAGATGGACAGGAGCTGGCCCGCCTCGGCGGTCAGCCGCAGGGCGGCGCCGACCGTGCGCTCCTCCTCCCCCGCGCTGAAGTCGGTGCGCCGGCGCACCTCTTCGAGGGCCCAGTCGGCACCGGACAGCGCCGCGGAACCACGGGCCCCGCGCAGCGCCGCCTCGGACGTGATCTCGTTGCTGCGGCGCCGCATGATCCGGTGTCCGTAGACCCGGTCCACGGCCTTGCGCACGGACTCCACGGAATCGGCCACCCCGGGAAGTGAACCGAGGGCCGCGAGCGGATCGGCGGTCGCACCTGTCGTACTCATGAGTACGACATTACGCACCCCGGCCCCGCGCCCCACGAAGGAGTGGTCTTCTTCACGCGGGGCGAGCACCGATAGCGACCGTCGCACTACGCTTGGTGAACATGAAAATTGCTTTCGTCGGGAAGGGTGGCAGCGGCAAGACCACCCTGTCGTCGCTCTTCATCCGCCACCTCGCCGCCGCGGGGGCACCTGTCGTCGCCGTGGACGCCGACATCAACCAGCACCTGGGGGCCGCGCTCGGGCTCGAAGAGACGGAGGCCGCGGCGCTCCCCGCCATGGGCGAGCGGCTGCCGCTCATCAAGGACTACCTGCGCGGCACCAACCCGCGCATCGCGTCCTCCGAGACGATGATCAAGACGACCCCGCCCGGCGAGGGTTCCCGGCTGCTGCGGATCGGTGAGACCAATCCGGTGTACGACGCCTGCGCCCGGCCGGTGGAACTCGACGGCGGCGTCGTCCGTTTGATGGTCACCGGCCCGTTCACCGAGGCCGATGTGGGAGTGGCTTGCTACCACTCCAAGACCGGTGCCGTGGAGCTCTGCCTGAACCACCTCGTCGACGGCCCCGGCGAGTACGTGGTGGTCGACATGACGGCGGGCTCCGACTCCTTCGCGTCCGGCTTGTTCACCCGCTTCGACATCACGTTCCTCGTCGCCGAGCCGACCCGGAAGGGAGTGTCCGTCTACCGCCAGTACAAGGAGTACGCCCGCGACTTCGGCATCACCCTGAAGGTCGTCGGCAACAAGGTGCAGAACCAGGACGACATCGACTTCCTGCGAGCGGAGGCGGGGGACGACCTGCTGGTCGCGGTCGGGCACTCGGACTGGGTGCGCGCCATGGAGAAGGGCCGCCCGCCCCGGTTCGAGGCCCTGGAGGAGGCCAACCGGCGCTCGCTGCACGCCTTGCGGACGGCCGCCGACGCCACGTACGAGCTGCGCGACTGGGAGCGGTACACGCGCCAGATGGTGCAGTTCCACCTGAAGAACGCCGCCGGCTGGGGCAACGCCAGGACCGGGGCGGACCTCAGCGGACAGGTCGACCCCGGTTTCGTGCTCGGGGAAAGCCCTCTGGCCACCGCGTAGCCGGCGGACGGCCGGCAGCACCGCTCCGGGCCGAGCGGCGGACGGCCCGGAGCGTCACCACGGTCCGCCCGGCACGAAGGCCCGGAGCGTCGCCACGGCCTGACCTGCGCGAAGGCCCCGGAGTGGCCCGATCCGACCCGTGCGAGGGTCCGGGCGCCGCTACGGCTTGAGCGCCGGCGCCCCGGGGACGCCCTTCGGCGCCGGGGCCGGGCGGCCGGCGAGGAAGGACGCCCATCCCTGCTCAGGCGCCTCTCCGACACGGAGGCCGCGGAGCTTGTCGAGGGTGGCCGGGTCCTGCGCGTCGAGCCAGTCGGCCAGCTGCCGGAAGGAGACACAGCGCACCTCGGCCTTGGTGCAGACGCGCTCGACGACCGCGTCGACGGCGCGCATGTAGGTGCCGCCGTTCCAGGACTCGAAGTGGTTGCCGATGATCAGCGGTGCGCGGTTGCCCCCGTAGGCGCGTTCGAAGCCCTGCAGCAACCCGTCGCGCATCTGCCGGCCCCAGAGCTCGTGCTTGGCCGGGTCTCCCTGGGTCCGGGTGCCCGACTGGTTGACCATGAAGTTGTAGTCCATCGTGAGCTGCTCGTAGGAGTGTCCGGGGAAGGGCACGAGCTGCATCGACAGGTCCCACAGCCCCTCCTTCCTCCTCGGCCAGACCTGGTCGCCGACGCCGCTGGTGTCGTAGCGGAAGCCCAGTTCGCGGGCCGCCTTCATGAAGTTCTCGCGGCCCTCCAGACAGGGGGTGCGGGCGCCGATCAGCTCCTTGTCGTAGTCGAAGGGCAGCGGTGCCGCGTCCTTCAGGCCCGCGTTGGTCCTCCAGGACTTCACGAACGACTTCGCCTGGGCGATCTCGCTCTTCCAGTCCGCGACCGACCACTGGCCGACCCCGGCCTCCGCGCCGCAGAAGTGGCCGTTGAAGTGCGTGCCGATCTCGTCACCCTCCAGCCACGCGCCGCGCAGCTGCTCCACGGTGTCCGCGATGCCCTGCCCGTCGTTGAAGCCGATCGCCGAGCTGCCGGGCGAGTGCTGCGGCGGCCGGTACAGGTCCCGCTTGGCCTCCGGCAGCATGTACACGCCGCTCAGGAAGTACGTCATCGTCGCCCGGTTGGCCCGGGAGAGCTTGCGGAAGTGGGAGAACAGCTTCTGGCCGTCCTCGCCGGCGCCGTCCCAGGAGAAGACCACGAACTGCGGAGGCCGCTGCCCCGGCTTCAGCCGCTCGGGCCGCGGCAGACGCGGCTGCGGCCCGGTGTACGACGTGGAGCCGTCGCCGATCAGGCGGACCGCGGCCCCGGGCGCCTGGGCCCCCGCCGCCTTCTTCGCGCCCGGCACGCGTTCACGGGAGGGCGCACCGCCGCCCGCGCAGCCGGCGAGCGCCGTGGCACAGGCCGCGGCGACGGCCACACCCGCGGCGATCCTCTGGGTGGCGGCCATGCTCCGCCCTCCTTCTCCTCGGTCGGACAGCGTCGGCGGGGGCTCCGGCGCGGCTGTGCACCTTGGCGGCGCCGTCAAGGTGGCACGGGACCGAGAAGGAATAAATACGACAAGCCGATCAAAAACCCAATTCACTCCAGGGAGTGAATTAACGCCCCATTTGCTCCTATTTTCGACACCTGCCCTTTACTCTGCATTACGATCCATTTACCGAGCGTTGAAGAATCCCGCCGCTGCACGCCGTGACCCACGGCCGCGACCCGCCCCCCGCCACCGACGGCGGGGGACCACCTGTTCCGCGACCGCGCCGCCCCGGAGGAGACGGGAACCATGTCTGCCTGCGTCCCCACCCGCGCCGCCGACCCGACTCGGCCCGCACAGATCCACCAGCCCCACAGCCCCCCACCACCACCGCCCCGACGCTTCCGTGTCGCGGGTGCCGACCTCTCCGCCTCGATCTCGGTCTTCCTGATCGCCCTCCCCCTGTCCCTCGGAATCGCCCTCGCCACCGGCGCTCCGCTCCAGGCCGGCCTCGTCGCCGCCGCCGTCGGAGGAATGGTCGCGGGTCGGCTCGGCGGCTCACCGCTCCAGGTGAGCGGCCCCGCCGCCGGCCTCACCCTCGTCACGGCCGAGCTCATCCAGCACTACGGCTGGCGCGCGACCTGCGCCATCACCGTGATGGCGGGAGCCGCCCAGCTGGGCCTCGGCTGCCTGCGCGTGGCCCGCACGGCCCTGGCCGTCAGCCCCGCCATCGTGCACGGCATGCTCGCCGGCATCGGCGTGACCATCGCCGTGGCCCAGCTGCACATCGTGCTGGGAGGCGTCCCGCAGAGCTCGGTCCTCGACAATCTCGTCGGCCTGCCGGAGCAGGTGGCCCGCATGCACTCCGCGGCCGTGTCGATGAGCGTGCTCACCCTGGTGCTGCTGCTCGCCTGGCCGCGTCTTCCCGGGCGGACCGGGCAGGTGCTGCGCAAGGTGCCCGCCGCGCTGGTCTCCGTCGCCGGAGCCACCCTGACCGCCTCCGTCACCGGACTGACCCTGCCCAGGGTCGACCTGCCGTCGTGGAGCAGCCACGCGCTGGCCGGGCTCCCCGAGGGACCGGTGCTCGGGGTCGTCGCCGCCGTCCTCACCGTGACACTGGTGTGCAGCGTGCAGTCGCTGCTCGGGGCCGTCGCCGTGGACAAGCTGGTGAGCGGCCGCCCGGAACTCCAGGGCCGCGTGGGCCGTTCCCGTCTCGACCGGGAGCTGCTCGGGCAGGGTGCCGCCAACATGGTCTCCGGCGCGCTCGGCGGCCTGCCCGTCGCAGGGGTCGCGGTGCGAAGCTCCGCGAATGTGCAAGCGGGCGCCGTCAGCAGGAACTCCACGATCCTCCACGGCGTTTTCGTAGTGGTCGCCGCGCTGCTGATGGTCCCCGTCCTGGAGCTGATCCCCCTCGCGTCGCTCGCCGCCCTGGTGATGGCCATCGGCATCCAGATGGTGTCCCTGCTCCACATCCGCACGGTCACCCGGCACCGCGAGGTGCTGGTGTATGTCGTCACCACACTCGGCGTCGTGTTCCTCGGAGTCCTCGAGGGCGTGGCTCTGGGGATCTCCGTGGCCGTCGGTGTCGCCCTGCACCGTCTCGGGCGCACCCGCATCACCCACGAGGAGAGGGAAGGAGTCCATCACGTACACGTACGGGGCCAGTTGACGTTCCTCGCGGTGCCCCGGCTCAGCCGGACCCTGCACCTCGTGCCGCGAGGGGCGGACGTGGTCGTGCAACTGGACGGCTCGTTCATGGACCACGCGGCGTACGAGTCGCTGCAGGACTGGCAGAGCACCCACGTCGCCCAGGGGGGCACGGTCGATTTCGGCGGCCGGACCGGAACACGGATCGCCGAGCCCTCGACCTCCGGGCACTGCCGCTGCCGGCCCTGGACACCCTGGCGGAACCACCAGTGCGCCACTGCCGCCGAACCGGGGCTCCCGCCCTCGGAGGCGCCCTCGGACGGACAGGAGGAGGAGATGGGCGAGGCGACACCCAGCGGTCATCAACTCGCGCGCGGAATCAGCGCGTTCCAGCGCAACACCGCACCCCTGGTGCGCGACGAGCTGGCCCGGCTGGCCCGGGAAGGGCAGCGGCCGTCCCAGCTGTTCCTGACCTGCGCCGACTCCCGGCTCGTCACCTCGATGATCACGTCCAGTGGTCCGGGCGACCTCTTCGTCGTACGCAACGTCGGCAACCTCGTGCCGTTGCCCGGGAAGGAGAGCGGGGACGACTCGGTGGCTGCGGCCATCGAGTACGCGGTGGACGTACTGAAGGTGCGGTCCATCACCGTGTGCGGGCACTCCGGGTGCGGGGCCATGCAGGCTCTGCTGGCCTCGGAGCCGGGAGGGGCGCTCACACCGCTCAAGCGGTGGCTGCGGCACGGGCAGCCGAGCCTGGACCGGATGGCCGCCGAGGACAAGCCGCGCGCGCGGATCGCCGGACGGGCTCCCGCCGACGCGGCGGAGCAGCTCTGTCTGACGAACGTCATGCAGCAGCTGGAGCATCTACGGGCCCACGAGTCCGTGGCGCGGTCCCTTCGCAAGGGCACCCTCGAACTGCAAGGGATGTACTTCCACGTCGGGGAGGCTCAGGTGTATCTGCTGACCGAGGCCGACGGGGGCGAACTGTTCGATCACGTGAGCGCGTTCGATCACGCGGACGCGGCGAAGGAACTGCGCCGTCCGGCGTGACCGGGCGGTGGTGCGCGGTCCTGGTCGGCGGGGCCGCGCACCACTCAGGGCCTCGGCCGCCGGCTTTCCGGGCCCGCTCGTCGGCCGGGGCGCCCGTGTGCCCGGCCGGGACCCCGCGGCACGGACCGGCCCGCCCGGGCCGCCCGCCCTCTCCTCGTTCCCCTCCCCGCGGCGCGGACGACGTGCCGCCCGACGTGAACCCGGTGGCCGGCGCGTACGTGCCACAAGAAGAGGACGGACTCACGCGGTCTCGTGAAGGGCGGCGGGCCGTGCCGCGGGGCGCGGACCGGGCGCGCGGGCCGAGGAGGCGGGCGAACGGCCGGACCGGCCACACAGATAGGTCTAAACCAATTTCGGGTCGGCCCTTGTCACCGGGCCCCCGGTCTGATGAGCTGTGGCCTGGGACACAACGGACACCCTGGGAAAGGGAGATGTCGTGAGCAACGAAAGCCTGGCCAACCTGCTGAAAGAAGAGCGCAGGTTCGCGCCGCCCGCCGACCTGGCGGCGAACGCCAATGTCACCGCGGAGGCGTATGAGCAGGCCAAGGCTGACAGGCTCGGCTTCTGGGCCGAGCAGGCCCGTCGGCTGACCTGGGCCACCGAGCCGACCGAGACACTGGACTGGTCCAACCCCCCGTTCGCGAAGTGGTTCGCCGACGGAAAGCTGAACGTCGCGTACAACTGCGTGGACCGGCACGTCGAGGCCGGCAACGGCGACCGTGTCGCCATCCACTTCGAGGGCGAGCCGGGCGACAGCCGGGCCATCACCTACGCCGAGCTCAAGGACGAGGTGTCGAAGGCCGCGAACGCCCTCACCGAGCTGGGCATCGGCAAGGACGACCGCGTCGCCGTGTACCTGCCGATGATCCCCGAGGCCGTCGTCGCGATGCTGGCCTGCGCCCGCATCGGCGCCGCGCACTCGGTGGTCTTCGGCGGTTTCTCCGCCGACGCGATCGCCACCCGCATCCAGGACGCCGACGCCAAGCTGGTCATCACCGCCGACGGCGGTTACCGGCGCGGGAAGCCGTCCGCGCTCAAGCCCGCCGTCGACGACGCGGTGAGCCGGGTCGACGGGGTCGACAAGGTGCTGGTGGTGCGCCGCACCGGCGAGGACGTCGCCTGGACCGAGGGCCGCGATGTGTGGTGGCACGACATCGTCGGACGGCAGCCGGCCGAGCACACGCCGGAGGCGTTCGACGCCGAGCACCCGCTGTTCATCCTCTACACCTCCGGGACCACCGGGAAGCCCAAGGGCATCCTGCACACCTCCGGCGGCTACCTCACACAGGCCTCGTACACCCACCACGCCGTCTTCGACCTCAAGCCGGAGACCGACGTCTACTGGTGCACCGCCGACATCGGCTGGGTCACCGGGCACTCGTACATCACGTACGGACCGCTCTCGAACGGCGCGACGCAGGTGATGTACGAGGGGACGCCGGACACCCCGCACCAGGGCCGCTTCTGGGAGATCGTGCAGAAGTACGGGGTGACGATCCTGTACACGGCGCCCACGGCCATCCGTACGTTCATGAAGTGGGGCGACGACATCCCCGCGAAGTTCGACCTGTCCTCGCTGCGGGTGCTCGGGTCGGTCGGCGAGCCGATCAACCCCGAGGCGTGGATCTGGTACCGCAAGCACATCGGCGGGGACCGCACGCCGATCGTCGACACCTGGTGGCAGACCGAGACCGGCGCGATGATGATCTCGCCGCTGCCCGGGGTCACCGAGACGAAGCCGGGCTCGGCCCAGCGGGCGCTGCCCGGCATCTCCGCCACGGTGGTCGACGACGAGGCGAACGAGGTGCCCGACGGCGGTGGCGGCTACCTCGTGCTCACCGAGCCGTGGCCGTCCATGCTGCGCACGATCTGGGGTGACGACCAGCGGTTCCTCGACACGTACTGGTCGCGCTTCGAGGGCAAGTACTTCGCCGGGGACGGTGCCAAGAAGGACGACGACGGCGACGTCTGGCTGCTCGGGCGCGTCGACGACGTGATGCTCGTGTCCGGGCACAACATCTCGACCACCGAGGTCGAGTCGGCCCTCGTCTCCCACCCGGCGGTCGCCGAGGCGGCGGTCGTCGGCGCGGCGGACGACACCACCGGGCAGGCGATCGTCGCCTTCGTCATCCTGCGCGGGACGGCTTCCGCCGAGGACGACGGGCTGGTCGCGGAACTGCGCAACCACGTGGGCAGCACGCTCGGCCCGATCGCCAAGCCGAAGCGGGTCCTGCCGGTGGCCGAGCTGCCGAAGACCCGGTCCGGAAAGATCATGCGTCGGCTGCTGCGCGACGTGGCCGAGAACCGCGAGCTCGGTGACGTCACGACGCTCACCGACTCCTCGGTGATGGACCTGATCCAGGCGAAGCTGCCGGCCGCGCCCAGCGAGGACTGAGGCGGGGCCACCTCGCCGGACCGCCCCTGAGGGGTGGGGGGGGGGGGGGGGCGCGGGCGCCCCCCCCCCCCCCCCGGGGGGGGCCCCCCCCCCCCCCCCCCGGCGGGGGCCCCCCCCCGCCCGCCGGGCCCCCCCCCCCCCCCC
>NZ_JBHYPZ010000004.1:143065-293015 GCF_042746485.1 Streptomyces sp. NPDC058751
CCGCCGCTGCCTGGGGCGGACCCCGCGCGCCGGCCGGCCTGGGGGGGGGGGGTCGGACACGCGGCGCCCCCCCCGCACCCCTCGCGCGTTTCCGTGCCCCGCACCCGCGGGCCGGCCGGTGCCCGACGCCCGGCCCGGGTGCCCCACCGGCCCAGCCGGCAGGCCGCCCGGCCGGTTCGGCAGTACCGTGAAGATCCCCACCGGACCCGGTCGGATCATGGGTAAGGTAAGCAAAGCGTCGAAGACGCGACAAGATCGTTCATGGTGTGCCGGGAAGACTGGTCGGCGAGTGCTCCGTCCTGCCTGCTCGACCGGAGGTCCTCTCTGTGGCCGCGTCCCCCGGCACCACCCCGCGCAAGTTCCTGGGCCTGATGTCCCTGCCCGAACGGAACTTCGTGGCGGACGCGCTGCGCGCCGAGACCGTGGGCGGGGTCCTCCTGCTGATCTCGACGGTCGCGGCCCTGATCTGGGCGAACACCCTCCCGCACAGCTACGAGACCGTCTCGCACCACCACTTCGGACCGGCCGCCCTCGGACTCGACCTGTCCGTGGAGCACTGGGCGGCCGACGGGCTGCTCGCCGTGTTCTTCTTCGTCGCCGGCATCGAGCTCAAGCGCGAGCTGGTGGCCGGGGACCTGCGGGACCCGAAGGCCGCGCTGCTGCCCGTGGCCGCCGCGGTCTGCGGCATGGCCGTCCCCGCGATCGTCTACGTCCTGACCTCCCTGTCCGGCCACGGCTCGCTCGGGGGGTGGGCCGTCCCCACCGCCACCGACATCGCCTTCGCGCTCGCCGTGCTCGCCGTCATCGGGACGTCCCTGCCGTCCGCGCTGCGCGCCTTCCTGCTCACCCTCGCCGTCGTCGACGACCTCTTCGCCATCCTGATCATCGCGGTCTTCTTCACGAGTTCCATCAACCTCGCGGCGCTCGGCGGTTCGATCGTGGGCCTCGGCGTCTTCTGGCTGCTGCTGCGCAAGGACGTACACGGCTGGTACGTGTACGTTCCGCTCGCGCTGGTCATCTGGGCCCTGATGTACAACAGCGGCATCCACGCCACCATCTCCGGCGTCGCCATGGGCCTGATGCTGCGCTGCCACTCCCGCGAAGGAGAGGAGCACTCCCCCGGCGAGCACATCGAGCATCTCGTGCGGCCGGTGTCGGCGGGACTCGCCGTGCCGCTGTTCGCCCTGTTCAGCGCCGGTGTCGTGGTCTCCGGGGGTGCCATCCAGGATGTGTTCACCCGGCCCGAGACGCTCGGCGTGGTGCTCGGACTCGTCGTCGGCAAGGCGGTCGGCGTCTTCGGCGGCACATGGCTGACGGCCCGGTTCACCAGGGCCTCGCTCAGCGACGACCTCGAATGGGCCGACGTCCTCGCCGTCGCCACCCTCGCCGGCATCGGCTTCACCGTCTCGCTGCTCATCGGTGAGCTCTCCTTCGAAGGCGACACGAGCCTCACCGACGAGACCAAGGCCGCCGTCCTGATCGGCTCGTTCATCGCGGCCGTGCTCGCCACGGCGCTGTTGAAGATACGTAACTCCAAGTACCGCTCGCTGTGCGAGGCCGAGGAGCGCGACGAGGACCACGACGGCATCCCCGACATCTACGAGGAGCACAAGCCGGCGTACCACCTGCGCATGGCGGCGATCTACGAAAGCAGGGCCGCGGAACACCGCAGGCGTGCCGAACTGGCGGGTGGGGCAAGCGAGGGGAACGACGGTCCGGCATGATCTGACAGGACCGCACAAACACATGCAGAAGAGGGAGATCGCGATGAGTGCACCCGACGGGAACCCGGTCGGTGCCGAACGCAGCATCGGCCAGCTGGTCGCCGCGGCGACGACCGAGATGTCCGCGCTGGTGCACGACGAGATCGCGCTGGCGAAGGCGCAGCTCAAGCAGGACGTCAAGCGCGGTGCGGTCAGCGGCGGCGCGTTCTCGGCGGCGGGCGCGGTCCTGATCTTCTCCCTGCCGATGCTCAGCTTCGCCCTCGCGTACGGCATCCGGACCTGGAGCCACTGGAATCTCGCGATCTGCTTCCTGCTGTCGTTCGCGGCGAACGTGCTGGTCGCGGCCGTGCTCGCGCTGATCGGCACGGTCTTCGCGAAGAAGGCCAAGAAGAGCCAGGGACCGCAGAAGGTGGCCGCCTCCATGAAGGAGACGGCGGGTGTCCTGCAGAACGCCAAGCCGCACCCGCGGCCCGAACCGGTCGAGGGCTCCGCCAAGGCTGTGGCACGCTCGTCCTCATGACGGACCCCGCCACACCTTCGGCGCAACCCACCTCGGTCGTACGGATCGACCTTCCCGGCGACCGCAAAGTCACGCACCGGGACGTGGCCGCCAACGGCGCGCGCTTCCACATCGCCGAGCTCGGCGACGGACCGCTCGTCCTGCTGCTGCACGGCTTCCCGCAGTTCTGGTGGACCTGGCGGCACCAGCTCGTCGCGCTCGCCGACGCCGGGTTCCGGGCGGTCGCCATGGACCTGCGGGGCGTCGGGGGCAGCGACCGCACCCCGCGCGGCTACGACCCCGCCAACCTCGCGCTCGACATCACCGGGGTCGTACGCTCCCTCGGCGAGCCCGACGCCGCTCTGGTAGGGCACGACCTCGGCGGCTATCTGGCGTGGACGGCGGCCGCCATGCGGCCCAAGCTCGTCCGCCGGCTCGCGGTGTCGTCCATGCCGCATCCGCGGCGCTGGCGGTCCGCGATGCTCTCCGACATCCGGCAGACGACGGCGGGCTCGTACATCTGGGGCTTCCAGCGGCCCTGGATCCCGGAGCGCCAACTCCTCGCCGACGACGCCGCCCTGGTGGGTCGTCTGGTGAGCGACTGGTCGGGCCCCCGGCAGCCGGACGAGGACACCCTGGAGACGTACCGCCGGGCCATGAGCATCCCCTCGACCGCGCACTGCTCCATCGAGCCCTACCGGTGGATGGTGCGTTCCATGGCACGCCCGGACGGCATCCAGTTCAACCGGCGCATGAAGCGACCGGTGCGGGTGCCGACCCTGCACCTGCACGGCTCGCTCGACCCGGTGATGCGGACGCGGAGCGCGGCCGGCTCCGGCGAGTACGTCGAAGCGCCGTACCGCTGGCGGCTGTTCGACGGACTCGGCCACTTCCCGCACGAAGAGGATCCGGTCGCCTTCTCCACCGAACTGATCAACTGGCTGAAGGATCCGGAACCCGACCGGTGACACCTCGGTCATCCGTGGGTGACCTCGCGAACGCGCCCGGTGCCGCGTCCGGAACGCGGCCCGTGAACACCTGTCCTATGAACCGCCAATTGCCCGGCGCATAGGCCAATTGAGGGGCCGGGGCGAGGTTATCGACCTTGGGGCAGGGGCAGACGTCGGGGTATGGGCTGGACGCACGACTACAGTGACGTAGCACGCAATCGCCGCTCGACCACGGGCTTGAGCTCTCGTCAGGGAGGCGACCCGCAGTTGACGGGCACGGATCCGCGCGTGGGGATTCCGCGCATCCTGCGGCGCCGGGCCCGCTGGGTCTCCGTGCGGCTGCGCCATCCCCGAGGCTGAGGCCCCACCGCGGTCGAGGTCCCCCGGCCGGTCACAGCGCGCAGCTGTCGCTGTCCACCTGCTGGTCGGCCGTACGCCCCTTGGCGATGTCCTGCCGGACCTCGTCCGCGGTGAGTGCGTAACCGGTCTCGGCGTCGTCGAGCGACTTCGCGAACACCACGCCGTACACCTTGCCGTCGGGTGTCAGCAGCGGTCCGCCGGAGTTTCCCTGACGGACCGTCGCGTAGAGCGAGTAGACGTCTCGGCGCACGGTCTTGCGGTGGTAGATGTCCGGGCCGTTGGCCGTGATGCGGCCCCGCACGCGCGCGGGCTGCACGTTGTACGAACCGTTCTGCGGGAACCCGGCGACGATCGCGCTGTCGCCGCTGACCGCGTCCTCGGTGCTGAACCGCAGCGCGGGCGCCTTCAGGTTCGGCACGTCGAGTACGGCGATGTCGCGCTCCCAGTCGTAGAGGACGACCGTGGCGTCGTACTTCTTGCCCTCGCCGCCTATCTGGACGGTGGGTTCGTCGACCCCGCCGACCACGTGCGCGTTGGTCATCACGCGGCGGTCGCTGAAGACGAAGCCGGTGCCTTCGAGGACCTTTCCGCAACTCTGCGCCGTACCCATGACCTTGACGATGGAGTTCCGCGAGCGGGTGGCGACGGCGCTGGCGGCGAGCTGGGGGTCGGGGGGCTGGACCTCGGTGATGGGCTCGTTGGCGAACGGGCTGAAGACCTGCGGGAAGCCGTTCTGCGCGAGGACCGAGGAGAAGTCGGCGAACCAGGTGTTGGCCTGGGCGGGCAGCGCGCGGGACACCCCGAGCAGCACCTTGGAGTTGCGGACCTCCTTGCCGAGCGTCGGCAGCGTCGTGCCGGCGAGGGCGGAGCCGATCAGCCAGGCGACGAGCAGCATCGCCACGACGTTCACCAGGGCGCCGCCGGTGGCGTCCAGGGCTCTGGCCGGGGACCAGGTGATGTACCGGCGCAGCTTGTTGCCGAGGTGGGTGGTGAGGGCCTGGCCGACGGAGGCGCAGACGATCACGACGACCACGGCGACGACGGCGGCGGTCGTACTCACCTTGCTGTCGTCGGTCGCCCAGCTCCAGACGACCGGGAGGAGGTAGACGGCGACGAGACCACCGCCCAGGAATCCGATCACCGACAGGATGCCGACGACGAAGCCCTGGCGGTAGCCCACGATCGCGAACCACACGGCAGCGACCAGCAACAGGATGTCCAGCACATTCACGAAGGTCACCTTGTCACGCGCGCCAGTCGAGCGGGACCTGCTTCTCGCGGTCCCACGGACGCTCCCAGCCCGCGAAGTGCAGGATCTTGTCGATCACTCCGGCAGTGAAACCCCAGACCAGGGCCGATTCGACCAGAAATGCCGGACCTCGGTGACCGCTGGGATGGACGGTAGTCGCACGGTTGGCCGGGTCCGTGAGATCCACCACGGGGACGGTGAAGACCCGGGCCGTCTCGCCCGGGTCGACGACGCCGACCGGCGTCGGGCGGCGCCACCAGCCGAGGACCGGGGTCACCACGAAGCGGCTGACCGGGATGTACAGCCGGGGCAGCACGCCGAAGAGCTGGACTCCGCTCGGGTCGAGACCGGTCTCCTCCTCGGCCTCGCGCAGGGCCGCGTTCAGCGGTCCGTCGGTCTTCGGGTCGCCGTCCTCGGGGTCGAGGGCACCGCCCGGGAACGACGGCTGTCCGGCGTGCGACCTGAGGGTGCCCGCCCGTTCCATGAGCAGCAGCTCGGGGCCGCGCGGCCCCTCACCGAAGAGGATGAGCACCGCGGACTGACGGCCCGCACCGTTCGCCGGCGGCAGGAAACGGCTGAGCTGGAGCGGCTCCACGGTCTCCGCGACCCGCGCGACCGGGTCCAGCCAGCCGGGCAGACCCTCCTTGCTGAGCACCGGCCCGCCCTGCGCGCCGCTCGCGTTCCGTGTGTCGCCTGCGTGCTTCATCGCCGCCCCCGTTCTGCTGTTCCCAACGCCCGCCGAAGCCGTGTTCGTTCCGTCATCCGGCGCCCAGCGGGGGCGCGGGCCTGCCGCCCGCGTCCAGATAGGCCTGCGGGGGGTTGAGCCGCTGTCCGGGGAAGCCGCCCTTCTCGTACTTCAGGAGCTTTCTCGCCTTCTCGGGGTCCGTCTCGCCCTCCCCGTACGCCGGGCAGAGGGGGGCGATGGGGCAGGCGCCGCACGCGGGCTTGCGGGCGTGGCAGATGCGGCGGCCGTGGAAGATCACGTGGTGCGACAGCATGGTCCACTCGCTCTTCGGGAAGAGCCCGCCCACGGCCGTCTCGATCTTGTCCGGCTCGGTCTCGGCGGTCCACCGCCAGCGCCGCACGAGCCGCTGGAAGTGGGTGTCGACGGTGATCCCGGGCCGCCCGAACGCGTTGCCGAGCACGACGAAGGCGGTCTTGCGGCCCACTCCGGGCAGTTTCACGAGGTCTTCGAGGCGGCCGGGCACCTCGCCCCCGAACTCGTCCCTCAGGGTCCTGGAGAGCCCTATGACGGATTTCGTCTTGGCCCGGAAGAACCCGGTCGGGCGCAGGATCTCCTCGACCTCCTCCGGGTCGGCCTCGGCGAGGTCCTCGGGGGTCGGATACCTGGCGAAGAGCGCCGGTGTCGTCTGGTTCACCCGCAGATCGGTGGTCTGGGCGGACAGGACCGTGGCGACGACCAGTTGGAAGGGGTTCTCGAAGTCCAGCTCCGGGTGGGCGTACGGGTACACCTCGGCGAGTTCGCGGTTGATGCGGCGGGCCCGGCGGACGAGAGCGGTGCGCGACTCGCCGCGCGAGGACGCGGCGGCCGACCGCGCGGAGACCCTCCTCCCGGAGGCTGTCTTCTCGGGGGCCGCCTTCTCGGAGGCGGTCTTCTCGGAGGCCGCCTTCTCGGAGGCGGTCTTCTCGGAGGCCGCCTTCCCGGACTTCTCGGACGCGGCGGTCACCCGAACGGCCTTCTTGGACGCGGTTTTCCCGGCGGGCTTCCCGGAGGGGGGCTTCTCGGCGGTCGCCCTCCCGGAGGCCGCCTCCGCCGGTGCCGCCTTCCCGGTGGCCGTTTTCGCAGGTGCCGCCTTCCCGGCGGTCCGGGGGGCCGTTCTCTTCACGTTCTTGCCGCCGGCGGTGGTCGACGCCGACTCGGACGCCACCCCGGGCGCCGCCTCCACCGGAGTCGGTTTCATCGCTTTTGCCTGTTCGCTGGTTCCGCCGGGGGCCTGTTCGCCCACAGCGGAATCCCGACATACAACCACCCGCCCAGCCCCCTTGGCCTGTGCTCTCACCGGCGATTTGGACACCCGGCCAGCCTAAAGCCCGGCGCCGACATCCGCCCCGGACCCTGAAGATCGGCCCCCAATTGGCCCCCTGCCGCACTCGTTGGGACGCCAGTGCGGCAGACTTGTGACTGATCACACTGTTTGGACCGTCCGGCAAGATGGGGAACCAGGTCCCCTGGTACCAAGGGGGAGCAAGGTCCCCTGAGCAGGTCGACAAGGAGAGAACTCGTGGACGACGTTCTGCGGCGCGCCCCGCTCTTCGCGGCGCTCGATGACGAGCAGGCCGCGGAGCTCCGCGCCTCCATGAGTGAGGTGACCCTCGCGCGAGGCGACGCCCTCTTCCATGAAGGCGACCCCGGCGACCGCCTCTATGTGGTCACCGAGGGCAAGGTGAAGCTTCACCGCACCTCCCCCGACGGGCGCGAGAACATGCTCGCCGTCCTCGGCCCCGGCGAGCTGATCGGCGAGCTGTCGCTGTTCGACCCGGGCCCGCGCACGGCGACCGCCACCGCGCTCACCGAGGTCAAGCTGCTCGGCCTCGGCCACGGCGACCTCCAGCCCTGGCTGAACGCGCGCCCCGAGGTGGCCGCCGCCCTGCTGCGCGCCGTCGCCCGGCGCCTGCGCAAGACCAACGACCAGATGTCCGACCTGGTCTTCTCCGACGTGCCCGGCCGTGTGGCGCGCGCCCTGCTCGACCTGTCGCGCCGCTTCGGCGTGCAGTCCGAAGAGGGCATCCACGTCGTGCACGACCTCACGCAGGAGGAGCTGGCCCAGCTGGTCGGCGCCTCCCGGGAGACCGTCAACAAGGCGCTCGCCGACTTCGCGGGCCGCGGCTGGCTCCGCCTGGAGGCCCGCGCGGTGATCCTCCTGGACGTGGAGAGGCTCGCCAAGCGCTCGCGCTGACGCCTGCGACCGTACGACGACGGGGTCCCGCCTCCCACCGAGGCGGGACCCCGTCGTCGTACCCCTCGCGGCCGGCCCCCCGCCGCCGTCGCCCCACCACGGTCTTCCGGTCCCCGCTCTCCCCCCGGCCCGCGCAGCCGTGGCCGTGGCAGACCCGCGGCGGTAAAAGATCTGCGGCCCCACAGCCCTTCGCGGCACAGTGGGCGCATGGCCGCACAGGGGCACCGCAGAGGGCTCGACGCCCAGGGGCACATCGAGCGCGAGGGATCGCTCGCGCGCGTCCCGTACGCCTTCGAGGCCGTCGTCGCGGCGGCCCGTGACCGGGTCCAGGACGTCTTCGGGGCCCGGCTGGACGGCGCGTACCTCTACGGCTCGATCCCGCGCGGCACCGCGCGCGTGGGACGCTCCGATCTCGACCTGCTGCTGTCGCTGCGCGAGGAGCCGACCGGCACCGACCGCGCCGCCGCCCGCGCGCTCGAAACTGCGCTCGACCGGGAGTTCGCCGAGATCGACGGCGTGGGGATCCTGCTGTTCGGCCGTGCCCGGCTGCTGAGCGACCTGGAGACCCACGACCTCGGCTGGTTCGTCGCCTGCCTCTGCACCCCCCTCGTGGGCGAGGACCTGGCCGGGCACCTTCCGCGCTACCGTCCCGACACACTGCTGGCCCGCGAGACCAACGGCGACCTCGCCCTGCTGCTGCCCCGCTGGCGCGAGCGGATCGCCGCGGCCGCGGACACCGACGGGGCCAGACGCCCGCTGGTCCGCTCGCTGTCCCGGCACCTCGTCCGCACCGGCTTCACGCTCGTCATGCCGCGCTGGAACGGCTGGACCAGCGACCTCGGGGAGATGGCCGGGGCGTTCGGCGCGTACTACCCGGGGCGGGCCGCCGAGATGCGCGGGGCGGCCGTACGCGGGTACGAGCCGACCGGCGACCCCGCCGTGCTCCGCTCCTACGCGGACGATCTGGGGCCGTGGCTGGCCGGGGAGTACGCACGCGTGCACGGCATCAAGGCACCCCGCCCCTGATGGCGCCTCTGAAGACCTCCTCCAGCCCCCTGAAGACCCCCTCCGGAATCCCGGAGAAGCCGCCGCAGTCCCGGAGAAGCCGCCACGAACGCCACCGGCCGCGGAACGCCTCCCGGACGAGCCCGTGGCCTCCTAGATGAGCCCGTGCTCCTTCAGATAGTCCATCTGCGCCCGCACCGACAGCTCGGCCGCGGGCCACAGCGACCGGTCCACGTCCGCGTAGACGCGGGCGACGACCTCTTCCGGCGACCGGAGGCCGTTCTCCACGGCCGTCTCGACCTGGGCGAGCCGGTGGGCACGGTGGGCGAGGTAGAACTCGACCGCGCCCTGCGCGTCGTCGAGGACCGGCCCGTGACCGGGCAGGACGGTGCGGACGCCGTCGTCGACCGTCAGCGAGCGCAGCCGGCGCAGGGAGTCGAGATAGTCCCCCAGACGCCCGTCGGGGTGGGCCACCACGGTCGTACCGCGCCCCAGGACGGTGTCCCCGGTCAGCACCGCCTGATCGGCCGGGAGGTGGAAGCACAGCGAGTCGGCGGTGTGCCCGGGAGTCGGCACGACACGCAGTTCGAGCCCGCCGAGGTCGATCACGTCTCCCGCCGCCAGCCCCTCGTCCCCGAGCCGCAGCGCGGGGTCCAGGGCGCGGACGGCGGTCCCCGACAGCTCGGCGAAGCGCGACGCGCCCTCCGCGTGGTCGGGGTGCCCGTGGGTGAGCAGGGTCAGCGCGACACGCTTCCCGGCCCGCTCGGCCGTGTCCAGGACCGTGCGCAGATGTACGTCGTCCAGGGGGCCCGGGTCGATGACGACCGCGAGCTCGGAGTCCGGCTCGGACACGATCCACGTGTTCGTGCCGTCCAGGGTCATCGCGGAGGCGTTGGGGGCGAGGACGTTCACCGCGCGCGCGGTGGCGGGACCGGAGAGGACCGTGCCCCGCGGCTGGCCGGGAAGGGCTGCTGCGTCGGTCATGCGGATGCCCCGCCGGTCGGGACGTGCTTGGTGAACTCGTCGTGTCCGGGCCAGGAGAGGACTACCTCGCCGTCCTCCAGACGCGCCTCGGCCAGGACGGGGGTCAGATCACGGGCGGCCGCGCCGGCGAGGGCGTCGGCGGAGCTCTCGTACTCCACGATCCCGCGCAGGGTCGCGATGGTGGGCGGCATCATCAGCAGCTCGCCCTTGTCGTAGCCGGCCGCCGCGTCGGCGGGACGGATCCACACGGTGCGGTCGGCCTCCGTGGAGGCGTTCCGCGTGCGCTGGCCCTCCGGGAGGACGGCCACGAAGAACCACGTGTCGTAGCGGCGGGACTCGAACTCCGGGGTGATCCAGCGGGCCCAGGCACCGAGCAGGTCCGAGCGGAGCACGAGCCCCCGGCGGTCGAGGAACTCCGCGAAGGACAGGTCCCTGGCGACCAGGGCCGCCCGGTCCGCCTCCCAGTCGTCCCCCGTGGTGTCACCGACCACACTGTCCGGGCCGGGGCCGGCGAGCAGGACGCCCGCCTCCTCGTACGTCTCCCGCACGGCCGCGCAGACGATGGCCTGGGCGGAGGCCTCGTCCACGCCGAGCCGCTGCGCCCACCACGCGCGCGTGGGCCCCGCCCAGCGGATCTGCTGCTCGTCGTCGCGCGGGTCCACCCCGCCGCCCGGATACGCGTACGCGCCTCCGGCGAAGGCCATGGAGGCACGTCGGCGCAGCATGTGGACCACGGGGCCGGTCTCGCCGTCCCTGACCAGCATCACCGTGGCGGCGCGCCGGGGTGCGACCGGTGTCAGCGTGCCCTCGGCGAGCGCCCGAATCCGCTCCGGCCACTCTGCCGGAAACCATTGCCCATTCCCCATGGCCGGAGGCTATCCCGAGCCGGGCGGATGTTCGAGGCCCCACCGCCCCACAGGCCCTTTTCGCCCCCTCCGCCCCTACCCGACCCGAACCTGGGGCTCCGCCCCCGGACCCCCGCTCCTCAAACGCCGGAGGCGCTGAAAATCACGCCCGCAAGGGACTGGATCCCGCACCCGCAGCCGGGATCCGGCGCGAGGGGCCGTGCCGGTACATCGATGCCCGTCGCCACCGACGGCCACGCCTCGTCCAACGGCGACGGGCTGATGCACCGGCACGGCCCCCACCCACCACCGGACCGAACCCGGTGACACCCCAGAGGGCTACGCCTGCGTGAGCTCCACCTGGATCTCGACCTCGACCGGCGCGTCCAGCGGCAGCACGGCCACACCGACCGCGCTCCGGGCGTGCACGCCCTTGTCGCCCAGCACGGCGCCCAGCAGCTCGCTCGCCCCGTTCAGCACACCCGGCTGCCCGGTGAAGTCCGACGCCGAGGCCACGAAGCCCACGACCTTGACGACACGCGCGATGCGGTCGAGGTCGCCCACGACCGACTTCACCGCCGCGAGAGCGTTCAGCGCGCACGTACGGGCGAGTTCCTTGGCCTCCTCGGCCGTGACCTCGGCCCCCACCTTCCCGGTGACCGGAAGCTTCCCGTCCACCATCGGGAGCTGCCCCGCGGTGTACACGTACACGCCCGACTGCACGGCGGGCTGGTACGCGGCCAGCGGCGGAACGACGTCCGGGAGGCTCAGTCCGAGTTCGGCGAGCTTCGCCTCGACGGCCCCGCTCACGCGGACTTCTCGCGCTTCAGGTAGGCCACGAGCTGCTCGGGGTTGGGGCCGGGCACGACCTGGACGAGCTCCCAGCCGTCCTCGCCCCAGGTGTCCAGAATCTGCTTCGTGGCGTGGACGAGCAGAGGCACGGTGGAGTATTCCCATTTGGTCATGGGGCCGACTGTAGCCGCTGGCACCCACCGGCTCCCGCCCGAGCCACCCGCCGCCCCGCCGCCGACAGCGCCGCTTGTCCACAGCCTCCTGCTTACTCCGGCGGCGGACTGGTTAGGCTCGAATACGTGAGCAGGCTCCAGGTCGTCAGCGGCAAGGGCGGTACCGGCAAGACCACGGTGGCCGCGGCCCTCGCGCTCGCCCTCGCGACCGAGGGCAAGCGCGCCCTCCTCGTCGAGGTCGAGGGCAGACAGGGCATCGCGCAGCTCTTCGAGACAGAAGCGCTGCCCTACGAGGAGCGGAAGATCGCCGTCGCTCCAGGGGGCGGGGAGGTGTACGCCCTCGCCATCGACCCCGAACTGGCGCTGCTGGACTACCTCCAGATGTTCTACAAACTGGGCGGCGCCGGCCGCGCCCTCAAGAAGCTCGGCGCGATCGACTTCGCGACCACCATCGCGCCCGGGCTGCGGGACGTGCTCCTGACCGGCAAGGCGTGCGAGGCGGTGCGGCGCAAGGAGAAGAGCGGCCGCTTCACGTACGACTACGTGGTGATGGACGCGCCCCCCACGGGCCGCATCACCCGCTTCCTGAACGTCAACGACGAGGTCGCCGGCCTCGCGAAGATCGGCCCGATACACAATCAGGCCCAGGCCGTCATGCGCGTCCTCAAGTCCCCGGAGACGGCGGTCCACTTGGTGACGCTGCTGGAGGAGATGCCCGTACAGGAGACCGCGGACGGGATCGCGGAGCTGCACGCGGCGAAGCTTCCCGTGGGCCGGATCATCGTGAACATGGTGCGTCCGGCGCTCCTCGACGGCGTCGACCTGGAGCTGGCGAAGACCGCCCCCCGTTCGGCGATCGCCAAGTCGCTCTCCGCGGCCGGGCTCGGCGGGGCGCGGCGCGGCGGGCTCGCCGAACGGCTGGTGGACCCGCTCCTCCAGCAGGCGGAGGAGTACGCCGAGCGGTACACGCTGGAGACCGAGCAGCGGAGCGTGCTGGCCGAGCAGGACCTGCCGTTGCACGAACTCCCGCTGCTCGCCGAGGGCCTGGACCTGGCGGGCCTGTACGAACTGGCCGCACAGCTGCGTAAGCAAGGGATGTCATGAGCCTGGACCCCGCCCGTGTCCTCGATCTCGACCCGCTGCTCGACGACCCGGAGACCCGCATCGTGGTGTGCTGCGGTTCGGGCGGCGTCGGCAAGACGACCACGGCGGCGGCGCTCGGGCTGCGCGCCGCGGAGCGCGGCCGCAAGGTGGTCGTGCTCACCATCGACCCCGCGCGCAGGCTGGCGCAGTCGATGGGCATCGACTCCCTCGACAACACCCCGCGCCGGGTGAAGGGCGTCGAGGGCAGCGGCGAGCTGCACGCCATGATGCTCGACATGAAGCGCACGTTCGACGAGATCGTCGAGGCGCACGCGGACGGCGCCCGGGCGGCGGCCATCCTCAACAACCCCTTCTACCAGTCGCTTTCGGCGGGCTTCGCGGGCACGCAGGAATACATGGCGATGGAGAAGCTGGGCCAGCTGCGGGCGCGCGACGAGTGGGACCTGATCGTGGTCGACACTCCGCCGTCCCGCTCGGCACTGGACTTCCTGGACGCCCCGAAGCGGCTCGGTTCCTTCCTCGACGGGCGGCTGATCCGGCTGCTGACGGCACCGGCGAAGCTGGGCGGCCGGGCCGGCATGAAGTTCCTGAACGTCGGGATGTCGATGATGACGGGCACCCTGGGCAAGCTGCTCGGGGGCCAGCTCCTCAAGGACGTGCAGACGTTCGTCTCGGCCATGGACACCACGTTCGGCGGTTTCCGTACGCGGGCCGACGCCACGTACAAGCTGCTCCAGGCGCCCGGCACCGCGTTCCTGGTGGTGGCGGCGCCCGAGCGGGACGCGCTGCGCGAGGCCGCGTACTTCGTGGAGCGGCTGGCCGCGGAGGAGATGCCGTTCGCCGGGCTGGTGCTCAACCGGGTGCACGGCAGCGGAGCCACCCGGCTCTCCGCCGAGCGGGCGCTCGCCGCCGCGGAGGACCTCGATTCGGCCGATTCCACCGATTCCGCCGAATCCATCGAAGCCATCGAAGCGGAGAGTCCGGAGGCCGCGGCGGGGAACGCCGACGTCGGCGACGGGAAGAGTCCCGGGGCCGGGGACGGGGACGGGACGAACACCGAAGTCGGCGACGTCGAAACCCCCGAGTCCGCAGCCGCATCCTCAGACGCAGAAAATCTTGCCGGCGTCCGCATTGTGGATCAGGCGGGCGGGAAGGCTGGACTTCGTAACTCTCCCGACACGTACGGCAGTTCAGAATCACCGGGTTCCGGCGCACCAGTTCCTGACGAAGGCTCCCCCGCCACCACGCACAGGACAGCCGCCACGGACCGGACCACCGCCACGGACGGGACCGTCACCACGGACCCCGAGCGATCCGTGGACCAGCTCACCGCAGGCCTGCTGAGGCTCCACGCCGAGCGCATGCAGCTGCTCTCCCGTGAGCAGCGCACGCGTGACCGCTTCGCCGCGCGCCACCCGGAGGTGCCGGTGGCGGAAGTCGCCGCGCTGCCCGGAGACGTCCACGATCTCGCCGGGCTGCGGGACATCGGGAACCGGCTCGCGGCCCACCGGCCGGAGCTCCCCGAAAGCTGAGCGCGGAGGCGCTGAGCTGAGCGCGGAGGCGCTGAGGGGGCGTTCGGGCCCTGTCCGACCCCGCGACCGCCGAGCGGGCCCCGGAAGGGCCCGCACGGGTCCGAGGGGCCCGAGAGCGGCGTCCTGGCCGCGACGGGCCAACTCCCCTCAGCCCACCGCCGCGTAGCGCTCGTACACCTCTTCCTCGTCGAGGGGCAGCAGACCCGCCCCGCGCTCGTACTCCGTGCGCGCGGTCTCGAGCAGACGACGCCACGAGGTGACGGTCGGCCGCCGGCGCAGCAGCGCGCGGCGCTCACGCTCGGTCATGCCACCCCACACGCCGAATTCGACGCGGTTGTCGAGCGCATCGGCGAGGCACTCCGTGCGAACCGGACATCCGGTGCACACTGCCTTGGCCCTGTTCTGCGCTGCTCCTTGAACGAACAGTTCATCCGGATCGGTAGTGCGGCAGGCCGCCTGCGCACTCCAGTCGGTTACCCAGCCCATACCGGCGCCGTCCTCTCCCGAATCGAGGCTCCCCCACGGCGGCAGCGGCATATTCACCGCCGCCAGTTGAGGACGTTACGGAAGGTGGGCACAGCGCAACACCCCCTTCGGGCCCAATCTTGAATGGCCCGAACGGACTATGCGTAAGCGGCAGATCACCCGGGGGAGTGAGCCGAGGACATACGCGACCATCCCGACGAACCGGGACAGTCGGGTCGAGTCACAACGGACGCCTTGTGACACACAAGGCTGATTCGGACACGCGCTCCACAAGAACGCGGAACCTCCGGAACGATTCGGGTTCGCCGGACGTATTGATACGTGGCCGCACTGCTGTGACAGTTGAGAGCAGCTTAGGCCAAGGCATATACGCGTGTCCGGCGAATGAGAACGTAGGCTGCCCTCATGCCAAAGAAGCGCTCGGGCGGTGGTCTGTCCCCTACGCAGCAGGCCGCCAAGTTCCTCGGTGTCAGCGTGCTCGCGGGCGCCGTCATGGCCGGAATCGCGCTGCCCGCCGCGGGTGTGCTCGGTCTGGCGGCCAAGGGGTCGGTCCAGGGGTTCGACGAGATCCCGGACAACCTGAAGAGTCCGTCGCTGAGTCAGCGGACCACGATCCTGGACAGCAAGGGCGGTCAGATCGCGACCGTCTACTCGCGCGACCGGACCGTGGTCGACCTCAAGGACATCTCGCCCTCCATGCAGAAGGCGATCGTCGCGATCGAGGACTCGCGCTTCTACGAGCACGGCGCGATCGACCTCAAGGGCATCCTGCGCGCGGTCAACCAGAACGCGCAGAACGGCGGCGTGGCCCAGGGTGCCTCCACCCTGACCCAGCAGCTCGTGAAGAACTACTTCGTGGAGGAGGCCGGCGACGACCCGACCAAGGTCGCCCAGGCCACCCAGCAGACCATCGGCCGCAAGATCCGCGAGCTCAAGTACGCGATCCAGCTCGAAGAGAAGCTGGGCAAGAAGAAGATCCTCGAGAACTACCTGAACATCACGTTCTTCGGTGAGCAGGCGTACGGCATCGAGGCCGCCTCCCAGCGCTACTTCTCCAAGCACGCCAAGGACCTGAACCTCCAGGAGTCCGCGCTGCTCGCGGGCATCGTCCAGTCGCCGAGCCGGTACGACCCGGTCAACGACGAGGAGGAGGCCCTCAAGCGCCGCAACACCGTGCTGCAGCGCATGGCCGAGGTGCACGACATCTCCCAGGAGCAGGCCGACGCCGCCAAGGCGACGAAGCTCGGGCTGCACGTCAGCCAGCCGAAGAACGGCTGCATCACGGCCATCAAGGGCGCCAGCTTCTTCTGCAAGTACGTGGAGAAGGTCTTCCTGAGCGATCCGGTCTTCGGCAAGACCCGGGAGGAGCGGGCGAAGGTCTGGAACCAGGGCGGCCTGACCATCCGTACGACGCTCGACCCGCAGTCCCAGGCGTCGATCCGGGAGTCGCTGAAGGACCACATCTACAAGTCCGACAAGGTCGCCGCGGCGGCCACCCTGGTCGAGCCCGGCACCGGGAAGATCCTCGGGATGGGCCAGTCGAAGCCGTACGGCTACGGAAAGAACGAGACCGAGTACAACTACTCGGTCGACTACGCCATGGGCGGCTCGAACTTCGGCTTCCCCACCGGTTCGACGTTCAAGCCGTTCGTGGCCGCGGCCGCGCTGGAGCAGGGCCGGCCCTCGACGCAGGAGTACTCCTCGCCGTACAAGATGCCGTACCCCAGCCCGGTGCAGACCTGCAGCAGCAAGCCGTGGACCAACCAGGCCAACGAAGAGGTCCCGAACGAGAGCGAGTCCGAGCGGGGTCCGTACCAGCTGAAGGAGGCGATGGCCAAGTCGGTCAACACCTACTTCGTGCAGATGATCTCCGACATCGGCCTGTGCCCGGTGATGAACCAGATCGGCAAGCTCGGCGTGGTCCAGGGCAACGGCGACAAGCTCCCCGAGGTTCCCTCCATCGCCCTGGGCGCCAAGGGCATCTCTCCGCTCACCATGGCCACGGCCTACGCGGCCTTCGCCTCCCGCGGCATGTACTGCACCCCGATCGCCATCGAGGCGATCAGCCAGCAGGTCGGCGACAGTGAGAAGTCCCTCGACGTGCCCAAGTCGACGTGCTCGCGGGCGATGTCCGAGACGACCGCGGACACCATCAACAGCCTGCTGAGCGGCGTGATCGACTCCGGTACGGGCCAGCAGGCCGGTCTCACCGACCGCGCCAACGCCGGCAAGACGGGTACGACCGACGAGCGCAGGAACGCCTGGTTCGTCGGCTACACGCCGAACCTGTCCGGCGCGGTCTGGGTCGGCAGCGCCACCCAGCAGGTCCAGATGCGGGGCATCCAGATCGGCGGCGTCTGGCACGACAAGGTGTACGGCGGTCAGGTTCCCGGCCCCATCTGGCGGGACCTGATGTCGGGCGCCCTCTCGGGCAAGGACGCGCCGTCCTTCAACCTGGTCAACATTCCCGACCCCGAGAAGAAGCAGGAAGAGGACCAGGACGACGACGGCCGCGGCCGCGGTCGCCACGGCGGCAGGGGGAACGACAACACCATCGCCGGCAACACCATCAACGGCCAGAGCAACGGCGGAGTGGTGTTCCCGACGCCTTCCTTCTCCTTCCCCGAGGGCTTGATCCAGGGCAACACGAACAACGGCAACGGGAACGGCGGCCCGCGCTGAGCCGTAACCCGTAGCCGCGGCCCGTACGCCGGGCGCGTGAACGCGTGAACGCCCCGTGGGCCAGGAGTCGGTCCTGGCCCACGGGGCGTTCTGCGTAATCCGGAGCGGGGCCGGGTACCGGGCCGGAGTCGGCGCCGGGGCGGGAAGCGGATCCGGAACCAGGCCCGGAGAGAGAACCAGGCCCGGAACGGGCACCGGCTCCGACCCCGGAGCTGGTGCCGACGCCTACGGAGCCGGCACCAGCGACAGCACCAGCGGTGATGTCGGCGTCAGCCCGCGAGCAGCTGCTTCACGACGGCGGCGACGCGGCCGCCCTCGGCCTGCCCGGCCACCTTCGGGTTCACGATCTTCATGACGGCGCCCATCGCGCGCGGACCCTCGGCACCGGCCGCCTTCGCCTCCTCGACGGCCTGGACGACGATCTGCCGAAGCTCGTCGTCGGAGAGCTGCTTGGGCAGGTACACGGCGAGCACTTCGCCCTCCGCCAGCTCACGCTCGGCCGACTCGGTGCGGCCGCCCTGCGTGAAGGCCTCCGCGGCCTCACGGCGCTTCTTCGCCTCGCGGGCGATCACCTTCTGCACCTCGTCGTCGGAGAGGTCGCGCTTGGTCTTGCCCGCGACCTCCTCGTTGGTGATCGCGGAGAGGGTCAGCCGGAGCGTCGAGGAGCGGAGCTCGTCGCGCCCCTTGATCGCGGCGTTGAGGTCTTCCTGCAACTTCGACTTGAGCGTGGTCATGCCGCCAAGTGTCGCAGGTGCGGTGATGTGGACGCCTGTTGATTTCGCAGCGCGCCCGGCCGGGGCCCGGAGGCCGTCCGGGAACGCCCTCCCTCCGCGGTGCCGCGCGGGACTTCCGGACTGTCCACAGCCGGTGAAGGGCGCTCAGCGGAGTCTGACACGATGGGCGCATGCGCGCGCTATACAAAGTACCCCTGGGAATCACGGCGGTGGGTGCCGCCGGTCTGCTGTACTCGGCGGGGTTCGAGGCCCGTTCCTTCCGCCTGCGGCGGGTGACCGTCCCGGTCCTGCCTCAGGGGATGCGGCCGTTGCGCATTCTGCAGGTCTCGGACATCCACATGGTGAGCGGGCAGCGCAAGAAGCAGCGCTGGCTGCGCTCCCTGGCCGGTCTGCGCCCCGACTTCGTGATCAACACCGGGGACAACCTCTCGGACCCGGAGGGCGTGCCCGAGGTGCTGGACGCGCTCGGCCCCCTCATGGAGTTCCCGGGTGCCTACGTCTTCGGTTCGAACGACTACTACGGCCCCACGCTCCGCAACCCCGCCCGGTACCTGTTCGAGAAGGCGGCGGGCCGGCACGGGCTGAACGGCAACAAGCCGGTCGTGGGCGCCGTCCACAACCCGTGGGAGGGCCTGCGCGACGGTTTCGACACCGCGGGCTGGCTGAACCTGACGAACACCCGGGGGACGCTGAAGATAGAGGGCTCGGAGATCGAGCTGACGGGCCTCGACGACCCGCACATCAAGCGCGACCGCTACGCGCGCGTGGCCGGCGGCCCGTCCGAGTCCGCCGACTTCTCGATGGGTGTCGTGCACGCCCCGTACCTGCGCAGCCTGGACGCCTTCACGGCCGACGGCTACCCCCTGATCCTGGCGGGCCACACCCACGGCGGCCAGATCTGCCTCCCCTTCTACGGCGCCTTCGTCACCAACTGCGACCTGGACACGGACCGCGTCAAGGGCCTCTCCAGGCACACGGCGGAGGGCCGGACCTCGTACATGCACGTCTCGGCGGGCTGCGGCGCGAGCCGCTACACGCCGGTCCGCTTCGCCTGCCCGCCGGAGGCGTCGCTGCTGACGCTGGTGGAGCGGGCGTAGCGGTTGCAGGGGGCCGGGCGTCGAGGGGGCCGAGGCCCGGTCGACGCCCGGGGCGCGGACCGGGGCACCCGGAAGACGTGTCCGGGCCCCGCCCGCAGGCCCTGCGCGACACCCCGGGACACCCCGGGACAGTAGACCGGCGACACCCACGGACAGCAACGCCGCAGAGCCCTGCCACAGACCCCTGCCGCAGGACGCCGCCGAACGGCCCTGTAACCCACCCAGTCGACCCATATCGCCCATATGCCCCGATCCGCTTAGCGTGAGGGCATGATCACCCCCATGCCCAGGGACATACCCGATCTCCCCGCGATACCGGGCATCCTCCCCGCGACCCGCTCCTTCGTCCCCGCGACGGCGGTGGTGGCCCCCTCCCGCCGCCCGGCCGCGGCGGCCTACCGCGCCCTGGTGGCCCTCGCCGCGGCGACGGGCGTGGCCATCGAGATGAAGCTGGGCTCCCCGGCCCGGGTGCTGAGCCACTTCACGATCCAGACCAACCTGCTCGTCGCCCTGGTCTTCGCGGCATCGGCCCGCCGGGCCTGGTCGGCGCGCAGGCCCCTGCCCGGGGTGCTGACCGGCGGCACACTGATCTACATCTCGATCACGGGCCTGGTCTATCACCTGGTCCTGGCGAACCAGTCGAGCCCGTTCTCCATGACCGGAGGCGACGCCCCCCTCTCCGGCTGGCACGCGGTCGCCAATCAGCTCCTCCACACGGTCACGCCGATCGCCGTGGCCCTCGACTGGCTCCTGCTGACCCGCCCGACCCCACTGGCGCCGCGCCACGCGGCGACGTGGCTGATCTATCCCCTCGCCTACCTCACCTTCAGCCTCGCCCGCGGGGCGATGCTGACGCCCGGGACCCCGGCCCGCTACCTCTACCCCTTCGTCGACGTGGACCGGCACGGCTACGGAGGCGTCCTCGGCAACACCGCCGTCCTCGGCGTCACCTTCTACGCCCTGGCCCTCCTCGTCGTGGTCCTCGACCACGTACGCCCCGACCCGGTCCGGCGCCGCGTCCGACGCCCAGAAAACCGGATTTCGTCTCAGGCCACCGGTGGGCTAAAGTAAACGACGTCGCCGCGAGAGCAGCGACGATCGGGGTGTAGCGCAGCTTGGCAGCGCGCTTCGTTCGGGACGAAGAGGTCGTGGGTTCAAATCCCGCCACCCCGACAGCTGAAACACCAGGTCAGGGGCCTGATCCGCGAGAGCGGGTCGGGCCCCTGAGTGGTTTCCTGGGTCGTCTTGGGAGCCGTTTGGGAGCCGACTTCGGGAAGCGGCTCCCCGCATCGGGCTGCCTCGTTGTCAGTGCCTGCCGCTACCGTCGCTGGGAACAGTTCTCCCTCGACCGTGAGTGGTGAGCAAGACATGGCAGACCGAGTGGCCGAGGGCAGCGCAGACCCTCGCAAGGTTTTCGTAATCCACGGACGAAACGAACTCGCGCGCAAGGGACTCTTCGAGTTCCTGCGGGCGCTGGGCCTCGATCCCATCGAGTGGTCCGAGGCCATCCAGATGACCGGCAAGGGCTCCCCGTACATCGGTGAGGTCCTGGACACAGCGTTCTCGAACGCTCAGGCAGTAGTCGTCCTCCAGACCCCCGACGACGTCACCTACCTGCACGAGAGCCTCACGTACGCCGGGGACCCCGAGTGCGGCCCGCAGATGCAGCCCCGGCCGAACGTCCTGTTCGAGGCGGGCATGGCCATGGGTCGAGACGAGAACCGCACCGTCATCGTGGAACTCGGGCAGGTGAAGGTCTTCAGCGACATTCACGGCCGCCACGTGATCCGCCTCGACAACTCCACGAGGAAGCGCCAGGACCTCGCGACGCGCCTGCAGACGGCCGGGTGTGCTGTGCGGATGACCGGCACGGACTGGCATGACGCCGGCGACCTCACTCCCCCGGTGCCGCCGGGTGGCGGACTTCCGCTGGGACGGAAGCTGCCGTCCTCGCAGGCGGCTGGAACCCCCCGGCTGAGTGCCCGCTACGTCGACAACGGGTCGAGGAAGATGGGGTCGGTCGTGATCACTAATCACGGCCCCGGAGACGTCTACGACCTTGACGTGGAAGCCGAAGAGAAGGACGAGCTCGTCACACGCAACCAGGGTGAGTTCCCCGTCCCGAAGTTGCCGGCCGGTAAGTCGGTGCGCGTGATGAGCGCTCGCTCCCTGGGGACGGGGTCAAGCTCCTATTTCAACGTCGTCCTGACGGGCAAGACCGCCGATGGGGTGCCGATCAGGGTCGAAGAGTTCGTGGACGGGGCCTGACATGGAAATTCCGATGAGCCTGCCTCTCGACCACGACGGTTTCGTGCGTCGAGAGTGTCCCCACTGCATCAGCCAGTTCAAGTGGCACCACGGACCGGCGAACGAAGAGGCCGAACAGCAGCCGTCACCCACTGCCTACTACTGCCCTCTTTGTGGGCAGCCAGCGGGGCCGGACTCCTGGTGGACGCAGGAACAGATCGACTACGCCAGAGGCGTGATCGCTCCCGCCGCAGCACGAATGGTGGAGGACGAGCTGAAGAACGCGTTCAGGCCGAGCCGCAGCAAGTACCTGAAGGTCAGCGTCAAGAGCGACGTGGACTCCCGAGAGGTGCCTTCGCCGCTGACCGAGCCCGACGACATGGTCATCGTGGCATCCCCCTGCCACTCGTACGAGCCGGTGAAGGTACCCGAAGACATCTCAGGCCCATATCACTGCCTCGTATGCGGTCAAGTCTTCGCCGTCTGACCTGACGCACTAACGAAACGCAGGTGCCCCCACGCGATGTTCGCGTGGGGGCATCGGTGTGAGGCATCAACCAAGTAGCGCCGACCCACGGGCACTGTGTGCGCGCAGAATCTCGTTGAGCACGCGCACCGGCGATGTCGGACACATGGCCAGGCGGGCGTCGAGCGCCGCCTCCCACTGGTCGGTCAGGCCGGCCATGAGGCGGCGGCGCATGCCTGGAGTGACGTGGGCATAGCGGGCGGAGACGGAGCCGTCGATGTGGCCCATGCGCTCGTCCATGAGGACCTTCTCGGTGCCGAGGTCCTCCATCATCGTGCGGTGGGTGTGGCGCAGTCCGTGCGGGGTGAGGCCCTTGGCGATGGGGACCCAGCAGGCGTCCGCTCGGTCGGTGGCGTTGCGGCCTCGTGCCGGAACGCCGGGCCACGGTTCACCGAGGAGCGGCACCGGACGTGCCTCCTGGGGTGCCTTCTTCGGGTACCAGCCGGAGACCGCCGGCGTGAACAGCCAGGTGGCGAAGCCGTTTCGGCGCCAGTGGGCCGCGTGCTCGGAAACCGTTCCGCCGCGTACGAAGCCGAGGTCCACGATGGCCTGCTCAACCTTGACACGTGTGGCTTCGGCGACGCGGTCGGGGTGGTTGAGGACGTTGGACACCGTGCCCGTGGAGACGCCGGCACGGCGGGCGACGTCGACGAGCTTGGCGCCCTGGTGGCCGCCCGTGCGTGCCGCGCCGAGCCCTCGGTAGATGTACGCCTTGCCGTGGCAGGGGCAGGGCGTCGGCTTCGTACGGGCGATGTGATTGACGACGAGCGCCGACAGCCAGTCCATCGAGTCGATGGTGCGGTAGCTGTCGTCCTTGGGCGGGACGCGCACGAGCTCGCCAGTGTCCAGCTCGTACAGCTGCCATTCGACGCGGAAGGATCCGGGCCGGGCGAACTCCGTCTCCAGGCCGACCATTTCGGCCCAGCGCATGCCCGTGTAGCCCTTGTGCACCACGGCGACGAACTCGTCGTCGCGGCCAGAGAGCAGTGACGCCCGCTCGGCAGTCAGCAGGATGCCGAGAGCGTCGGTGATGACCTTCTCCGGGCCGCGGTCGCGGGAGCGGCCAGCGCGCTTACCGCGTCCGCGCCGCCTGGCAGCCGGATTGGACGTGATCACGCCCTCGTCGATCGCGTCCTCGATGATCAGGTGGAGCGTCGAGCGCCAGGTCTTGACGCTTGAGGCCGCGTACACGGCCCGCTCCTTCTTCTCCCACAGCTCGACGTCCGTACGCAGGATGCCGGCGAGGGCCTTGTCCTCGAAGTCGGGGAGCAGGTGCTCCTCGATGTGGCGCTTGTAGTTCTGCATCGTCGAGGCGGCCAGGTCCTGGGCCTCGTACCAGCGGCTCGCATACTCTCCGAACGTCTCCTGGCCGAGGGCCGGATCGCGCCAATCGCCCCGCCGGAACTTGTTCTCGGCCTCACTCGCGGCGCGCTGGGCCTCGCCCTTGGTGGCGAACCTGATCGCCTTGCCGCCATCGTCGACGACCGTGAGGTGCTTGCCAGGAGCGATCTTGTATCGGCCGCGCCAGTAGTTCGCGCGTTTCTCCGCGAATCCCATGTGTTCCCCCTCCTCTTGTGTCGCCTCTTACGCGGCGGTCCCGAACTGGTCCTGGCGCGCTCGGCGTGGCGGTCGGGCGCGGAGACGGCTCGTGGACGGGGGTTCGGCGGGTGGAGAAGTGCGACGGGGCGCGTTCATTTTCGGGACAGCGGCAGTCACAGCAGGGCGGCCGGGGACGACCGGACGGGCCTCGTGCATACGGATGATCTCCGCGAGGTGTTCGCCGGTGAAGCGGTAGGCGCGGCCGACCCGGGTGAAGGGGATCAGCCGTCGGCGGGCACGGTCTTTGACCCACCACGTGGAGCAGCCGAGCACTGCAGCAACGTCCTCGGGAAGGTAGAGGCGCGGCGGCACGGTTTCGGCGTCCCGGGTCTGTGCGGAGGCGTGGGGTATCGCGGTGTGGCGCAAGCAGGGTCCTCTCCTGGCCTCGACGTGTGGGGCGGCAACCCCGGCCGGGCCGGTGTCGTTCAGAGATGGGATGGGCGTGTGGCTGGCCGGGTCCTGGGGTTTGCGGTCCAGGGCGGCCGGAGGAGCGGGCTACGGCTGGGGTGGGAGCCCGAACTCCTCCTGGTTGATCTTCATGGTGTTCTCGGCGATGGCGTTGCTGACCATCACGTCGGCCTCCTCGCGGATGTCCGGGTGCTCGTCGAGGTAGGCGGCGAGTTCGGCGTTGGCCCGGCGGTACACGTGCTGGGCTCGCTGGGCGGCCGCGCTGGCGGCCACGACGGTGTCGATCAGCTCCATGGCGCGGCCGGCGGCGGCCAGGGCCGGCGGGCCGACGAGGTTGGACAGCGACACCCCGAAGACCTCGGCGAAGCCGATGGCCTCGTCGAGGTTGATGCGGCGCTTGCCGTTCTCGATCCGCCAGACCGCCGACGGGTTCATCTCATAGCCGGCCTCGTTGAGGCGGTCGGAGAGCGTGGTGGTGCTCCAGGCACGGTTCTCGCGCTCGGCCTTGATCCGCTTGGCGGCGTTGTCCTCGCCCTTGAGCAGGACGCCCTCGCGGTCGTCGTCGGACATTCCCCCTCCTTCCTCTCGCAGCAGGTTCCTGCAATTCGCAGCACCCTAGACGGTACACCATGCTCTGCTACTTGCAAAGCAGCTATGCCTAGTGCATAGTGATAGATGTGCCGCACCGCTGCGATCCGCTGGAGACCGCCATCACCTAGCCCGACAAACAGAAAGCCCCCCGGTGCTGAAGACACCGAGGGGCTCAAAGCGCAAACCTCACGCCGCCCATCCCTGAACGACTAGCTGCAGAGCCGGGATTGCCGTCCCGTATGGCCCGCAGATTGAGGAGCTCGATGTCCAGTATGGACGAAGCCACCCCGAACACGCCATCGCTTCCCGTCGAGTGGCCGCCGACCGCTGTCCCCGGCCAGCCGGCCAGCCCCCAGCCGGATCCCGCCGAACCCTCCGAGGGCGAGCAGGTGCTGTCCGACCTGCGGGCGCAGTTCCGGCGGTATGTGGTGCTGCCGAGCGAGGACGCACTCACGGCGGTGACGCTGTGGGTGGCTGCCACGCACCTGCAGACCGCGTGGCAGCACGCCCCGCGTCTCGCGGTCGTCGGTCCGGCGAAGCGGTGCGGCAAGTCACGGCTCCTGGACGTGGTCACCGAGACCGTCCACGACCCGCTGATCACGGTCAACGCCTCGGCCGCCGCCGTCTTCCGGTCGATCACCAAGAACCCTCCGACGCTACTGGTCGACGAGGCCGACACCCTCTTCGGGTCGGCGAAGGTGGCGGAGAAGAACGAGGAGATGCGCGGGCTCCTCAACGCTGGCCACCAGCGCAACCGCCCAACTCTGCGGGTCTCCGGCCCGAACCACGAGGTGTCGAAGTTCCCGACCTTCGCCATGGCGGCCCTCGCCGGCATCGGGGACCTGCCCGACACGATCATGGACCGGTCGGTAGTCATCCGGATGCGCCGCCGCAGGCCCGGCGAGAAGGTCGCCGAGTTCCGCACCGTACGGGACACTCCCGCCCTTCACGCCCTGCGCGACCGGCTCGTGGCCTGGCTCACCCCACTCCACGCCACCGCCATGGATCTGACCCCGCCGTTGCCAGTGGAAGATCGGGCGGCCGACACGTGGGAGCCGTTGGTCGCCGTCGCCGACCTCGCTGGCGGTCCGTGGCCCGAGGCCGCGCGCGCCGCTTGCCTGGCGATGACGAAGCACGAGGCCGAGCAGGATCAGGACCACAGCGCCCTGAACAACCGGCTCCTCGCCGACATCCGCCGCGCCTTCGCCTCCGAAGGAAACCCGGCGGTCATCCGTACCGGCCGCCTGCTCGGCATCCTGAACGAGGACGCCGAGTCGCCCTGGCCCGAGTACAGCGACAAGGGCCTCACGCCGCGCGGCCTGCAGATCCTGCTGAACGACTACGGGATCCGCTCGGCGAACCGCCGCTTCCCCGACGGCTTCCAGGCCAAGGGCTTTACCCGCCTGCAGTTCACCGACGCCTGGGCCCGCTACTGCCCGGAGCCCGCACCGGCCGCCGAGCCGATGACCTTGCCGGAACCCGCGACCAGCGCCTGACCCGGCACGACCCGTCCCGACTCGTCGCCTCGCAGGTCAGGGCCGGGACGGGTCACCGGCCCGCAACGAGTCGACTCGACATCGCCGCCCTGACCCGTACCTGCTCTGACCAGGCATGCGACGGGTCGCGACGGGTCCCACCTGCCACGGCCGAACCCATCTTTCTCCCTGCCTCATGGAGCACCCTCCCCTTGCCTTCTCCCAGCACCACCGCACCTCCCGCCTCCCTGCCCCTCCTGATCCGCGCGGGCGTGGCCCTCCTAGCCGTGGCCGCCTTCGCTCTCTCGTACGACGCCCTGCGTCAGATGGCCGCTGCCAGCCACATCCACCGGCTGCTCACCTACGCCTTCCCTCTCGTGATCGACGGCTTCATCGCCATCGGCATCGGCGCCCTGCTCGTCCTGCGCACCGCACGCCTGCGCTCCCGTGTGTATGTCTCGGCCCTGGTCGGCATCGCCACCGCCACCAGCATCTGGGCCAACGTCCTGCACGCCATCCGCCTCAACCAGCAGGGCCGCCACAACGAGCTCGTCCTCGGCAACGTCACCGTCGGCATCATCTCCGCCATCGCCCCACTCGCCCTCGCCGGAGCCGTCCACCTCTACCTCCTCGTCCAGCGCCACCCCGCACCCACCGAGCCACAAGAAGACGGCCGCCGCATCTCGGCGGCCACCACTCCAGAACGTGGCGCAGCGGCAGCCACAAGCGAGCCGACGTCCGCCGAGGACGTGGCTCAGGGCTCCGCCGAGCAAGTGACTCAACCCAAGGAGCCGCCCGCCAAGCAACGTGGCGAGAAGCCGATGGCCACCTTCGAGGAGGCAGTCGAGATCGGACGCACCGCCCCCTTGGGACGTGGCGGCCAGGTATCCCGCCGCAACGTCGAGAAGGCCATCCGCGACAAGGGCTTCGGCATCGGCCGTCAGCGCCTCGACCAGGTCAAGGGCTTCCTCCAAGCCGAACTCGACCGCAACAACGCCGAAGCCGCATAGGCCCGAGCCCGCCCACGGGCCAGCCGCTCGCCCCAGAAATGCCCTGGGGCGAGCACGCTTCCCCCCTGCCCCCAGCCGCACCGTGAGAAGGCCCGACCATGCCCGTCCAGCCTGTCCCCGCTTCCCTCCACACCACCCAGCACTCAACCACCACCCCAGCCCCGGGCGGAGCAAGGTATGACGTTGGACCGTCCAAGGGCCGGTCCCACGCGGAAGCCTCCGCCCCGGGGGTGGCGGAGGCGAGTCCCCGGCGCGAGGGCGCACCGGGGACAGGAGGCGCGCGTGCCGCCGACGAGGCCGCGCTGCGCCGAGTCGCCCGCCGCCGCGCCCGCCAGGACGTGCAGCGCAAGGAGCGTGTCGACGTCCGCTACAGCATCGACGAGAAGCAGGCGATCCTCGCCGAAGCCCGCCGCCACAGCCTGGCCGGCGCGCATCTCGTCGGCGCCATTGTCATGGCCCACCTGAACGGCGACCTCGCACTACCCGAGCAGCGCGCTGCCACCGACGACCTGATCGACGAGTACGCCGCGCTGCGTACCGAGCTCGCCAGGATCGGCACGAACGTGAACCAGATCGCCCACCGCCTCAACGCCGGCGGCCATGCACACCCTGTGGACGCCTCCGTTCTCGCCGAGGCCCGCCGACTCGTGGCGGTAGTCCGGCAGGCGGTCATGGCGGTCGATGCCGCCGCCGACGCGGCCGCCACAAACCACCGGATGGCCTGATTGATCGCAAACATCGTCAAGCCCGGCCACAAGACACGAGGCGTCCTCAACTACCTCTACGGGCCCGGCCGCGCCAACGAGCACACGGATCCCCACCTCGTCGCCTCCTTCGACGGCTTCGCCCCCGACCCCGGCCGCGATCCCGACGCCACTCTCGCCCAGCTCGCCACCGTCCTCGACCTGCGAGTCAAACAGGCCGGCGCCAGGGCGCCGAAGAACCACGTCTGGCACTGCTCGATCCGCGCCGCCCCCGAGGACCGCCACATGTCAGACGACGAGTGGGCCGCCATAGCCCGCCGTGTCCTCGACGTCACCGGTATCGCCCCGGTCGGCGACCCTGACGCCTGCCGCTGGGTCGCCGTCCGCCACGCCGCCGACCACATCCACATCGTCGCCACCAAGGTCCGGGGCGACCTCCGCCCGCCACGGAACTGGAACGACTTCCTGCGCGCCGACAAGGAACTCGTCGCCATCGAGAAGGAGTACGGGCTCCGCCAGGTCCCGCGCGGAGACCGCACCGCCGCCAAGCGCCCCACCCGCGCCGAGCAGGAGAAGGCCCGCCGCACGGGGAACGCCCGGACCTCCCGTGAGCACTTGCGCACCATCGTCCGCACCGCCGTCTCGGCCGCCACGACCACCAAGGAGTTCTTCCGGCTCGTCGAAGGGGCCGGCGCACTCATCGACGTCCAGCACTTTCCTTCCGGCGACGTCCGCGGCTACAAGGTCGCCCTCGACGACGACACCAACGCCCGGGGCGAGCCCGTCTGGTTCTCCGGCTCCACCCTCGCCCCCGACCTCTCCTACCCCAAGATCGCCTCACGCCTCACGGCCACCGAGACCGCACCGGCGGAGCGGACCGACGCCCCGGCCTGGCGACGACTCTCCATCGCCATCGACCAGACACCCGACCAGCTCACGCACGACAAGGACGAGGCCGGGCAGGCCCACATCACCGTCCTCGCCGAAGCCCTCGACGCGCTCCCCCTGGGCGCCCCCGCCAGCCTCCGACCGCAGCTCGTCCAGGCCGCCACTGTCTTCGAGCGCGCCGCACGGTCCCGCATCCGCGCCCAGCACCAAGCGGCCCGGGCCACCCGCCGGGCGGTGAAGGCGATCCTGCGTGAGCCCGCCCCAAAGGACGGAGCCCTCCTCGCAGCCGTCCTCGACGCCCTGCTGCTCGCGGTCATCGCCACCCAGCACTGGCACCGCACCCGCAACCACACCCAGCAGGCCGAAGCCGCCCGCCAGACCGCCGCACACCTCCGCGCCGCCTATCAGGCCCAGGCCACCGAGCCACTGGCCGCGCTCCGACAGCGAGGAACACGGCTGGCCGAGTCACTGCGCCGACGGCAGGAGTTCACCCTGTGCCGAGCCCTTCCCGAACTGGCCGAACAAGTCCTCGCGGAGCCCGGCTGGCCTGCTCTCGCAGCCACCCTCGCCCGAGCCGAAGCCGCCGGCCACAAGCCCGCCGCTCTCCTCACCGAAGCCACCGCCCGACGGGAGACCGACACCGCCACAAGCGTCAGCGAAGTCCTCACCTGGCGACTCCACCGCCTCGCCGACCTGACCGGCACCACGAGCCGTGCCCCGGCATCCCCGTCGGCCCCCTATCTCCCGACCAACACCAGCCAGCAGCGCCGCACGCGCTGAACCCCACCCTCAAGGAGCACCCCCTGAAGATCCACCCCGCCGCCGACATCTTCCCGATGCTCGAGCCCGACGAGCTGCTCGACCTCGCCGAGTCCATCAAGACGGGGGGCCTGTACAAGGAGATCGTCCTCGACACGGACGGCGTCCTCCTCGACGGCCGCAACCGCCTCGCCGCCTGCAAGATCGCTGGCGTCGAACCCCGTTTCACCACATACACCGGCGACAACCCCCGAGCGCTGATCTTCTCCAACAACGTCGTCCGCCAGCACATCGCCAAGGGCCAGCAGGCAATGATCACCGCCATGGCCTGTTCCTTTTCGGGACACTCCCTGCGCGGCCTGGCCAAGACCCACGGCCTCAGCCGCACTCGCCTCTCCGCCGCCAACGTCGTCCTCCAGCACTCCCCCCACCTCGCCGAACAGGTCCGCATCGGCGCCTTCCCACTCGACGCTGCCTACGACATCGCTCGCGAGCACAAGGCCCAGGCCGACGCCCTCCAGGAGAAGCGCAACCGCCTCACAGAGAACGCCCCCGACCTCGCCAAGCAGGTCGCCGGAGGCCACCTCACCCTCGACAACGCCATCACCACACTGGAGGAACGCCAAGAACAGACCCGCATCCGGAAGCAGATCGCCGAGGCCGACGAACTCCGTCTCGCCGACGGCCACACCACCCCGCCCCTGACCCAGCTCGCGGAGCGGGGAGATATCACCTGGCACCAGGCCGACCAGCAGGCCGAGCAGTACCTCACCCACCGTCAGTCCGCGATCCACCACACCCAGCAGGCCATCGAACAGGCCGCGCAGCACTGGGCCACGATCCGGCCCCCCATGCTCCGCCCCGGCACCGCCTTCGCCCGCGAAGTCCACGCCGGCCTCTCACTCGAAGCCCAGGAACTGGCCGCCCACCTCTCCCGACGCACCTAACGGTGAGCTCCTCGGGCCCAAACTCAAGGAGTCTGGGCCTGGGGGCGTAGCCATCAGCTGGCGTAGGGGAGTTCCGCCGCACGTTGTGTTCCCTGAGGAACAGCGAGGAACAGGCGGCTCTTGGGGCAGGGAGCACAAGCCAGGACCACTGGCCCAGCAACTCCTACACGCGCACAGCCTCCTGGGTACCGTGCTGGTGGCGAACGGGCAGCAAACACGCCGAACACCAAAGCAGTTGTGCAAAATCTCTGACATCAACTAAAGTCAGAGCCGCACTGGAATGCTTCGATGCGTAGTCCGACCTGAGGAGTCGTCCGCATGAGTATGCCTTCGTCGTCGTGGACGACCGACGTGTTCGGCAAGCACGCAGCAGATGTACGCCGCAGCGTCGGGCAGGGCCTTCGCAACATGCAGGCCAACGCACAGGCCGCACAGGAACAAGCCTCATCCCGTACCACCCGCGTCTACGGCACCAGCCGATACGAGAACCAATACGAGCGGCTTCAGGACGAGCTCAAGAAGGTGCCTGGCGCCCGTGCGGTCAAGCCGTTCCAGTTCTCTTACGAGCTGATGCTCATCGGCAACGGGCTGATCTACCCGTTCCGGTACTCCAAGACCAAGTCAGACGTCCGTAGCGCGCGCATCCCCAGCGAGTCCCGGCTGGTGCAGGAGCTCTTCACGTTCGCGCCGGCGCCGAAGCACATTCAGGATCCGTTCGACCTCGACTTCGGGCCGACCGTCCCGATCGCCGAACCGCGCGGCGCTCTGGCGACGGTCCCGCAGGGCACCCAGCTGGTCCTCGTGCCCTTCGCCTGCAACGCCTCCGAGCTCCTCGAGGCGTACTGGGGCATCGCGGCACTCGGAATGAACCGGCAGCTGGAGTGGGCCACCGATCCCGAGCCGCTTCACCTGCCTCAGGAGGTCACCTCGTACACGCTGCGACCGATCAGCATTCCGAACCAGGTCACGGCACACACCAGCTTCGCCGACGGAATCGAACCCACCCTTACGCTGTCCTCTCGTACCGCCTCGGACCAGGCTCTGCACGTCCCCGTGCAGACCGAGGCAGAACCTGTCGAGGACCAGACCAGCGAAGACGATGCGACCCATTAAGCAAGACCTCATCCCCGGTACGGAAGAACGAGGCACCACGCCACGTGCTATCTCCGACGGCTTCGATCCCACCCGGCTGACCCAAGCCCGTCGTCTGGCTGAGATGACGAAGAAGGACGTGGCTGTCCAGCTCGGGGTGACGCCTGCCGCTGTCGGTCAGTACGAGACGGGGGTGTCGAAGCCGCGACCTGACTTGATCCCCCGGCTCGCGGAGATCCTCGGGGTTCCGGTGACGTTCTTCCTGCTGGGTAGGCCAGCCAATCGGCTCGACGCTTCCATGGCCCATTTCCGAAGCCTGCGCAGCACGCCGAAGTCTCAGCGAGAGCGTGCGCTCGCCTTCGCGGAGCAGATTTGGGAGCTCACGTACGCGCTGGAACAGCGGATCCAGTTGCCTCTCGTCGATCTGCCAGGCTTCGCTGGTGGGGAGGTCCATCCCGGCGAGGAGCTGTCCACCGACCCCGTGTCAGCAGCCCGCGAGCTTCGCAGGCGCTGGGGTCTCGGCGACGGCCCTGTCACGCATCTGGTGAGGCGGATGGAGTCCCACGGAATCGTGGTGGTCATGCCGCCTGCCAGTGATCCCTCCGCTGCGAGCGTGGACGCCTTCTCCACCCGGGCAGCACGGCCGCTCGTCGTTCTGACCGCCAACCGGGCCGACGACATCTACCGGCACCGGTTCACGGCCGCCCATGAGCTGGGCCACCTTGTTCTTCACGGCGATGCCACTGGTGACAGCCGTCAGGAGAAAGAGGCTGACGCATTCGCAGCCGAGTTCCTGACCCCCCAGGACAGCATCCTTCCGTTCCTGCCGCGGCGAATGGATTTTGCACGCCTGGCCGAGCTCAGGGGAGTTTGGGGGGTCTCCCTCCATTCGCTCGTCTACCGATGCCGCGAACTGGGGCTGATCTCCGACGCGACTACCAGCAGGACGTACCAGCGCCTACGCGCTCTCGACGGCCAGCCGGGCTTCACCGCGGAATCCGTCTCGAACTTCCCCAGTGAACAGCCTTCGCTGCTTGGACAAGCCTTCGAACTGGCTGCCAAGGAAGCGGGCCTATCGGTTTCCCAGCTGGCTCATGAGTTGGCGTGGACAAGCAAGAGGGTGCAGGACCTGCTGGGCGTTCAGGAACAGAGGCCGGTGCTCCGGCTGGTCCAGTAGCAGCGTCGCTCGCCCCTAGGAGCCGCGGGAACGGTTCGTTCCCCGACACGGCCCCGAGAGCTTCCGGCACCAAGCCCGTAGCACGTAACGACGCCATCAGGGCCGGCTCATCTCAGAGTCGGCCCCTGATGGCGTGCTGACGTACTCGAAGGCTCAGAGCGATGCCTCGACTCCGAGGCATCCGGCACTCATGGCTCCCCGTAGGACGTGGGCGATCTCCTCGGGCTGGAGGTCGATGCCGTCGAGCCCTTCCACGGTCAGTGGGATCTCCGCCAGTGCGTACTCGCCGCCTCGGTACCGTGCTGGTGACGAACTCGGTACGGACAGAGCTTCACCGCACCTGATCCGGTACTCAACGAGCGGCTCGGCGAGTCGTGACGCACGCAGCCCGAGGCGCAGCGAGGGCGTCATGCGGCTCGGATCGTGGGTACCTGGGCAGCCCACGTCGTGACCCGAGTCAGCTGCTCCGGCTGGAGCCCGACGCGGGGGTCGGGCTGGACGAGAATGGTCGCCGCGCCTCGGGCGGTACGGGCTGCAGCCCAGTCGTGGTCAAGGCGGGTGAAGTCGTCGTCGATCCAGACAGCGGGCGCATCACCGAGCCAGGTGTCGACGTGGTCGCGCTTCCACAGGTAGCCGTTGGGGTGGCTGGTGGTGATCTGCGGTCGCGGGAGATCGACGTACGGCAGGGCCGGGAGGCCGAGGAGCGGTCCGACCAGGGTGGCTGCGTCCTGGCGCCAGCTGGTGCACCAGACCGGGGTGACCAAGCCGGTGCGGATGACGTCCATGAGCAGGCGACCGAGGTCAGGGTCGAGCCAGATGGTGACGGGGTTGTCGGCGCTGCGACCGGCGGGGACGACATCGTGGCGAACGTGTGTGGCCGGGGTGGTCCCGTCGGCGTCGGGGAAGGGTATGAGGACGCCGTCGACGTCGAGGAGCAGGTAAGGCGGGCGCATCGGTCCTCCAGTAGCCAGGCGAGGGCGGCGGTCAGAGCTTGCGGGCGCGGATCAGCAGGGTGGTGGGCCACTGGCCCATGCGGGGGTCGTGGAACTCCTGGGCCGAGGTGAGCCAGAAGCCCGCCTGACTGAGGTGCTTCTCCCAGCGGTCGGTATCGAACTCCCATCGGGCGATGGGGAGACGGGTGCGGTCGGGCAGGGTGACGTGGTCGCGGCGGGGGCGGTCGTCGCCGGAGGGGCTGCGGCCGCCACGCTGCGGGTGGGGGACGGAGAAGGCGAGCACCCGGCCGGGCGTGAGGTGCTGGGCGATGGCCGGGAGCAGGAGTTCGGGGGCGACGAGACCGACAGCGCCGAAGACGGAGTAGATCGCGTCGAACTGCTCGTCGGAGGCTTGGAGGTAGTGCAGAGCGTGGCCGGCGGCGAAAGTGAGGTTGTTCAGCCGTCCGTAATGGGAGCGGGCGCGGCGGATCTGGAGGCCGACGAGGTCGACGCCGATGATGTGAGCCCCGTGCCGGGTGGCGAGGTGGGCGGCGTTGTGGCCGGGGCCGCAGCCGAGTTCCAGGAGTCGCTTGCCGCGCAGGTCGGGGCCGAGGATCTCGGCACCGGATCCTTGGCCGGGTCTCGTGGTCCATTCCATGCGTGCGGGTACGGACAGGGGCTCGGCGAGTCCGGCTGCTGTGCGTTGGAGGGCGTGGGCGTGCCATGGGGAAGCCTGGGTGAGCACGTCAGATCTCCAGGTGGTGGAGCACATCGGTGAGGTGCCGGCGGACGGACTTCATGTACGCGGGGTCGGTGGCCGGGTCGTTGATCCAGCGAACGGACTGCTCCATGAACCACTCGACGGCCCACATGCGGTGCCAGCCCAGGGCCCAGTTCTCGGCGGTGAGCCCACCTCGCTTGGCAAGGGCGTCGGGGGTGCCGCCGGCGGTGACGTACTGCTCCAGGAAGACGCGCAGGCGCACGGGGTGCGGGGGCTCGATGGTGCCGTGCCAGCTGGCGAGGTCGAGCAGACCGGGGCCGGTGAAGGCGCGGGCGAAGTCGAGCAGCCGCCAGCCGCGCTCGCCGATGTGAAGGCTGGTGGGGTGGAACTCGGAGTGCACCCAGCCGAAGGGGGCGATCGTCGCTCCGGCCGAGCGGACGTTGGCGGCCTGGGCGATTCGGTTAAGTGCGTCCTCGACGTCGTCGGCGTCCTGCCACCGCTCAGCCTTACGCAGCCCTCCGAGGTGCTCCAGCGCCCGGGACGGGAGCGTACGCAAGCGTTCCTGGTCGAGGACGGGCAAGGGCGGAGCCGTACGGGCGCCGTGCAGGACCACGGCCGCGGCAACGCCGTCGAGGTCGTCGGCCTCGCGGACGGACGGCCCGAGGTCCTCCAGGAGCATGCCGAGCCAGCCGTCCAGGACGGCGGAGGCGTGGACCTGGGGGACGGGAACGCCGAGGGTGTGGGCCAGGCGGAGGGCCTGGTCCTCGCAGTCGAACGGCCTCTTGGCGTACTTGAAGACGGCCGTGGCACCGTCGGGGAAGGCCACGCGCTCGACTCCGGACATGGACCACACCCGCACCTCCTCCCGTACGACGCAGGTCTGGCCGACCATGGTGAGCAGGTTGTCGAGGAGTTCGGCGCTGGGGTTCGTGGTCACGTGAGGGCTCCGGGGATGTTGCGGCGGCCGGGGCGGGCGAGAAGTGCCGGCCCGCCCCGGAGCCTGGTCGGGTGGGTTACGTGGCGGGGTTCACGCGGTGGGCGTAGACCTGCTCGATCCAGCCCGCCTTGAACGCGGCGAGGTCGTCGCGGAAGTTCGCCATCGAGGCACCGTAGGGCGCGACGACGCCGCCGGACTGGTCCGGCACGGACTGGCAGCCGTGCACGAGGCGGCCGCCGAGCGCCGTGTGGGCCTTGATGGACTCGATCCGGCGGTGCTCGTTGAACCAGCCGCCGTGGTAGACCTCGTCGAGCATGCCGCCCGTCTCGTCGTCCAGGTCGAAGACGACGGAGGTGGCGGCGGGGAAGAACCAGCACGGGCCGACGTTGGAGATGTGCCCGTCCAGCTCTACCTTGTTGAGCGCCATGAGCGTGGCGGCCTCGCGCAGCATCCGCAGGTGGTCGGCGGTGATCTGTGGCAGTCCGAGGCCGGCGAGGTGCTCGTCGCGGAAGAGGTAGGCGTACACCTCGTACGCGGTGGCCAGGACACGGGCCGCGTCGGAGGTGGACTCGCTGTTCTGCTTGATGAAGTCCAGTGCGAGCTGCTCGACCGCGCTCTCGGTCGTCTCGTCGACGCCCAGGAGCTGGGTCTTGACCAGCTCCCAGTCGGCGACGAGCCACGTGTTCGACTCGAAGCGGAAGAAGTACTCGGCCGGGTCGATGGTGATGCGCCGGCCGTCGACCTGGACGCCGGGCAGGCGGTTCCAGCGCGGGTCGAATGCCTCGGGCAGTTCGACCGTGATGGCCGTGGTGTCGATGGTGGTCACCGTGTCTCCGTCTCTGAATGGCCGGGTTCGGGCACAGGAATGCCCGAGCCCGGTGTGGGCGTACGGAACTTCGGGGTGCCGCCCGGACCAAGGGGGAGCCTGGATCACGGTCGCGCCGTTCCGGGCGGCTGCTGATAAGTGAACCGGTGGTCACGCTCAGTGGGTACGGTGGAAGGCAGTTGAAGCGGTATACGCGGTTTACAGCTCCAGGGCGGAGGCGATCGTGGCGGCGCAGAGAGACCCCAACTCTCGTCTGCGCGACGTCATCGCGACGGTCGACTGCACCTACGAGGCCCTCGCCCGAGACGTGCGGCGCATCGCCGCCGAGAACGGCGAGATCCTCCAGACCAACAAGTCGGCCATCTCTCACTGGGTGAACGGCACCCGCACCCCGTCGGGCCGGGTAGGCCAGTACCTGGCCGAGGCACTGTCCCGCCGAGCGGGGCGCAGGGTCACCCAGACCGAGATTGGCCTCCAGGCCGGTGATGCCAAGGAGCCGGTGGAATCCGACCCCGTCCTCGCGGTCACCGACCTGGGTCGGGCCGACGTAGAGCGGCGCCGCTTCCTCGCCATCGCGGCCTTCACCACCGCCGGCGTTGCCATGCCGCTCGGTTACGACCACGAGGCCACCGCCCGTATGCTCCGCGCTCGCACCGGCACGTCCGTGGTCGGCGCGGAGGACGTGGACGTCGTACGGCAGATCACGGCTGCTTTCAGCGCGGCCGACGAACGTCTTGGCGGTGGGCACGGCCTGACCACGGTCACGGCCTACCTTGCCGACACCGCCGCCCCGATGCTCCGCGGACGCTTCCCCGGCGAAGCGTTACGCCAAGCCGCCTTCGGCGCCGTCGCCGAGCTCGCCTACCTCGCAGGCTGGAAGCACCACGACCTCGGCCAGGAAGGCGCCGCACAACGCTACTACCAGGTCGGCTACCAACTCTCCTGCGAGGCGGACCCCCACGGCCACGGGGCTTGGATGATGCGCGCACTCGCCCACCAGGCCCTCAGCCTCAAGCAGCCCCACCACTGCGTCGACCTCGTCGAAGGCGCCCTCCGGGCTGGACTCGGCCACGTCGACGGCCAGACCGAGGCCCTCCTCCACATCACCCACGCCCGCGCCTACGCCGCCGTGAACGAAAGCCCCTTGGCCGCGCGCGCCCTGCTTGCCGCTGAGGACGCCCTCCTACGAGACGATGGCCCCCAGCCCAGCTACTCCCGTGTGAGCGGCCCCGCCGCCGGCACCGTGGCCAGCCACACAGCCCGCACCCTCACCGACCTCGCCGACCACATCGGCACCGAGCAGCAGCACCGCGACGCCCTCACCCGCTGGGACCCCGAGAAGTACAAGCGCGTTCATGCCCTCACCCACGCCGACCTTGGCGACAGCCTCGCTGCTCAGGCTCGCGCCGACGAAGCGGTCGCCGCCTGGACCCAGGCCCTGGTCCTCATGGAGGGCATGACCTCAGATCGCACCCGCAAGGCGATCTCCTCGATCCGCTCCACCCTCGCGGTCTACCAGCGGCGCAAGGTGCCCGGCGCCGCCGATCTCGCCCGCCGTGCACGCGAGGCCCTCGCCTAACATGCCCAACAACTCGCCCGACGAAGGGAACCCCGTGGCCCAGCAGACCGACGACCGCTCCCAAGCCCTCAAGCCGGCGCTCGACTCGATGACCCTGCTGGTCGCCGCCGTCATCGTCCACGACAAGGCCACCAACCGCGTCGTCCTCCTCCAGCGCAGCCAGAACGCCAAGTTCGCCCAGGGCATGTGGGACCTCCCCGTCGGCAAGAGCGAACCGGGCGAGCCCATCACCAAGACCGCGGTCCGCGAGCTCTACGAGGAGACGGGTCTCACGGTGAAGCCTGAGTCCCTCAAGGTCGCCCATGTCATCCACGGCGCGTGGGGCGTCGAAGCCCCCAACGGCTTCCTCACCGTCGTCTTCGCCGCCCACGAATGGACCGGCAAACCCGAGAACCGCGAACCTCGCAAGCACGCCCAGGTCCGCTGGATCGACGCCGACGCCATCCCTGAAGCCTTCGTCGACACCACCGCCAGCGCCCTCCACCGCTACCTCACCGACGGGCCACAGGTCTCCTTGGACGGCTGGAAGTAGTCTGGCTCGCACGGTCCCGGCGGAACCGCTCACTTCGCAATCGCCCCAGGGCGGGCGTGGCGATCGATCCGTCCGCTGGGCCGTCTGCGGCAGGCGCAGGGGGCTCGGGCGGCCCATGGCGAACAGCGACCAGAGCGAGCCGTGCCCGAGCCGCTTCCCGCTGGCGGAGGCGTACATCATGCCGCCTGGGGCGTCTCTGGGTGGTCCGGCGCCCCTGCAGCCTTCCGGTACATGTCGTCGACAGCCTCCCAGGTTCGGCTCCGATCAGTCGGTACGCCGGGGTGCCCTCCGGCAACAGTGTGTACAGAGGCGACCTTCGATGGCACCCGTGTGGCGTCCTCTGCCGTCGAGGCGCATCCTGGTGGCGAGATCGCCGGTAACGGGCCTCGCTCCTGTGCCCGCCGGGCAGCAGCGTAAAGGCGCTGCGCAGCCCGTCCGTCGCCTGTGGGAGGAAGCGGGATGACAGTCCGATCGGCCGGGGATCCGGATCGCTCGGAGAGCTTCGGGGAGGGGCTGCTGGGCGGGCTCCTGGACCGGGCCCACGAGCTGCCACCGCATCGGGTCGGTCCGGTGCTCGCCGACACGGTGGCGCGGCTGGGGGGACGGGATCCGCAGATCCTGCTCCAGGACTACGGGCAGCAGAGGCTGGTCCCCCTGCCGGGCGAAGGGCTGGCGGGCGGGGAACCCCAGCCCATCGACGGCTCCGAGGCCGGCCGGTGCTTCCTCACCTCGCGCCCGGTCGAAGTCGTGCTGGCCGACGGGGTACGGGTCCTGCTGCCGTTGCTGGACGGGGGCGACCAGGCGGGTGTCCTGGCCGTCACGCTGGACGCCGTCGATGACGACGACCGCCGCCTGCTGCGCAGGATCGCCGGGCTGATCGCCGACATGGTGCAGACCAAGAACGGCTACACCGACCTCTTCTTCCGCACCCGTCGCAGCGAACCGATGAGCGTCGCCGCCGAGATCCAGTGGTCGCTGCTGCCACCGCTGACGATGGTGACGCCGCGCGTCGCCGTCGCCGGCGTTCTGGAGCCCGCTTACGACGTGGCGGGCGACAGCTTCGACTACGCCCTGAACGGGGACACCTTCCACCTCGCCATGATCGACGCCATGGGCCACGGTCTGGACGCGGCCACGATGGCCACCGTGGCCATCGGCGCGTACCGGCACGCCCGCCGGATCAGCATCGAGCTGTCCGAGATCTACCTCTTCATGGACCGGGCCGTGGCCGAGCAGTTCGCACCCGACCACTTCGTGACCGCGCAGATGATGCGGCTGGACACGAACACCGGCCGCCTCCAGTGGGTCAACGCCGGGCACCCCGCCCCCATTCTGATCCGCGGGCACCGCGTCGTAGGCCGCCTGGACAGCCCCACGACCCTCCCTGTCGGCTTCGGAGGAGCACAGCCGCAGGTCAGCGGAGTGACGCTCGAACCGGGGGATCGCGTCCTCTGCTTCACCGACGGGTTGATCGAGGAACACGAGAGCGGACAGGAGGAGTTCGGCGAGGACCAGCTGATCGACTGGGTGAACCGACTGGAGCGGGCGGACCGAGAGGTCCGCGCGGTGGTACGGGACCTCTCCCACACCCTCAAACGGGCACGGGGCAACGCCACTTCGGACGACGCCACGCTGGTCCTGGTCGAGTGGTGTGGATGACGGAGGGCCGTGCCGGGAGGCGCCGGCGAGGCGGCCTGCAGGGCGCCAGGAACTTCGCCATCCTGATCATGCTGGCTCCGGGCGGTGTGTCACCGGTTCGGGATGCGTTGCGACAAGGATCTCGGCGGCCTGGGTAACGTTGTCGGCTCGGACCGCGCGGGCCATGGCGTCACGCGCCGCGTCCGGTGTCGTGTCCGGGGGCACCACCAGGAGGGCGAAGTGGTCGCTGTCGCCACGGGTGATGAGGACGGTGTCGTCGCCGACGGGGAAGGAGTCGAGGTGCACGACCCGGTTGTCGACGACCACACGAGTCGGGAACTCCTCCCAGGCGTCCGTGTCCAGGCCGACGCGCGTGATGGGGCCGAGGTGTGTGGTGAGTGCCTGGATCAGGGCGGGTAGCTCGGTCCCGACGTCGCGGGAGCGGGGCCACCAGGCGCCGTCCAGGACGCCTTCGCGGGCGGGCGTCGTCTGCAACCGCAGCAGGGCCGTTCCGGGCCTCACCGCTCGGTGGATCTCGTCCGGAAGGAGCTTCCGAGGGGTGGGAGTGTCAGAGTCAGCCATGGTGGTCCGCCTGCCTGCGCGGGGCCGCCGGCACCTCATGGCCGGCGCGATACCGCCGTGGTCTCACGGTACTCCGCGTGCCCGCGGTCCCGCCCGCGACCACCGGCCGGGCGGCGTTCCCGGTCGGAAACCAGCTGGTCGGAAACCGTTCGTCCGACCCCGGCGCGGAGTAGGCTGAAGGTACCGGGAGTAACTCGAACACCCGCTCCCACGCGGACGTCGTTTCCGGCGATCAAGACACTGGGCCGCCCCGCAGGGCGGCCCGGGGACGGGTCCGCGATCATGACCACCACCGTCGCACCCCCGCTTTCGGCGCGCCTTTCGCTGACGCCGAAGACCACCCTCGTCGGCCTCTTGGACGGCGCCTGGTGGCCCCGCTCGCGACACCTGGCCACGGAACTTCCTGACCTGGTCGACGCGCTGGAGGAGCACTTCGGCCGCATCACTCGCGTCGTGGTGAACCCCACCCGCTGGCCCGTCGTCCCGCACAAGGTCGCTTCCGGCAGGCACACCGTGCACGTCGGCTGGTTCACTGAACAGGATCCCGACAAGATGATCCTGCTCTCCTACACCGTCGGCCGCTGCGACCTGCTGGTGATCCCGCCCGAGACCGAACCCGCCGCAGCTGCCCGGCTGATGACCGCCGCCGCCATCCCCGGCAGCAGCCTCACCGCCGGTGTCCTGATGTCCGACGAGGCCGCGACCGGCCGCCGTATGCGGGACGCCCGAAGCAGCGAGGACGCCTGGGAGACCGAAGGCGGGTCCGCCCCGCCGCCGGTCCGGCACCCGGTCGTCGGAGCGCGGATGATCCCCCTGCCCGGGAACCCGCGGAGGTGACGTCATGGAGACCTTGATCGCGCTCGCGGCAGGCGCCCTCGTGATCGCGCTCGGCATGCGCCTGATCCACCAGCTCAACGCCCAGCACGACGCACGCATCGCGGACTACCACTTCAGCGACCCCTTCCCGGCCATCGCCCGTCCACCCGGCCACAGCCCCCGCAGTTCGTCAGGGCAAGCGCCCAGCCGCAGGCGTACGGGCACCTGGCCCTGACCCCAGACCACTCCTCCGACCGAAGGCCGCGGGTGGGGCACCCGACACCCGGGACAACCCACCCGCCGGCCTCTCGCTTCGCCGGTGAAGGGACCAAGCCCCTTGTACCCCGCCGACACGGCGAGCGTCGGCCGTTCCTCACGCATGGAAAGGACTCGGTCATGGCGACACTCCGCGAGCGACAGGTCTACCGCGAACGGGTCCTGACCGCCCTCTACGAAGCCACCGAAGGCAACCGACTCCTCGGAGTCCCGGGGCCGAAGCTGCGGAACGACCTGCGCATCCCGGAGGAAGACTTGGCCGCCGCCTGCACCTACCTCGCTGGCGAGGGCCTGATCACCGTCGACTGGGAACCGGGCAACACACCCGCGATGGTCTCCCTCACCCACCAGGGAATCCGCCGCATGGAGGCCGAAGAGGAAGAACGCGGCTGAGCCGGACTCCCCCGATGGCCCGCTCTCCCTCTCGGCCTCTCCGGCCCGCAGTCGTAGAATTGAACGTGGATCGAGCACTCTCACGTGTGACGATCCGGAAGGGCGGCCTCGGCGGAGTGAATGCGCTGGGGCCGTTGTGACGACCGCCGCCATGAGGCCCGTGCACCCGACGTCATGCCGCCGCCTGATGCTGATGGCCCACCTCTCGCGCGAGGTCCAGTCCGAGGACGCGGTCGGGAAACGCGAACGCCCAAGCTCATAGCGCGAGCCACCGGGCAAGGTTCCCTCGGTGGGCACCGTAGGTATGTCCCTCCTGGGAGCCGTCTGGGAGCCGACTTGCTCCCCAAGCCCCCGCGACACCGCCCGAGCCCGCCGCACACCAACGCTGTGACCAGGCGAAACGACAAACCGGCCGGTGAAGATCCGGGCCGAACCTCATTCGGGACGAAGAGGTCGTGGGTTCAAATCCCGCCACCCCGACACTGGTCAGAGGCCACATAGGAACGTTCCTATGTGGCCTCTGTCATGCCCGGGGGGCCAAACAGGGGCCAAACGAATTTGATCAGGCCACCGCGTCGCCCTCTTCCCCGTCTTCCGCACCCTCCCCTTCCTGATCTTCGGCGAAAATGTCGTCCATCGCTTCGGCGCCCTGCGTGATCACGGGACGGAGCTGCTTGCGGTAGACCGCCTCTGTGGTCGCTTGGCTGCTGTGGCCGACCAGGAGCGCGATCCGCTCCAGGGGGATGCCATGGTCGGAAAGCAAGGACACGAAGCTGTGCCGGAGCTCCCGCGGGGTCCACTCCGGCTTCAGTCCGGTCTTCTTCACGATGGCCTTGAAGTCTCGCCGGACGTTGGCAGCGTCGAGCGGCTCGCCGCTGCGCGTCGTGAAGACACGTCCGGTCGGGCTCCGCTCCATCCCTCTCGATGCCCGTTCCTGCTTCTGCCAGCGCATGTGCTCTTCGAGGACTTCGACCACCTGCTTCGGCAGAGCGATGGTCCGGCGGCTCTTCCTGGTCTTGGTCTCCCCGTGCTTGCGCACCGAGCGCCACACCGCGACGTGGGGCGGGACGCCGTTCTCCGGCTCCAGGAAGACGTGATCCCAGGTGAGGGGCCGCGCCTCTTCCGTGCGGACACCGCTGAGGAGCGACAGCACGAGGTAGGCGTACAGCCGTGACGCGGGCCGCAGTGAGCACGGCTTTCGCCTGCTCCAAGTTCAGTGCCTTGCTCGGTCGGCCGGGGCGTCCCTCCGGTGCGGTGACAAGCAGGGCGACGTTCCGCGCGGCCTTGTCCCGGCGCTGAGTGTGTGCGATGGAACGGCGCAGGATGGCGAGCAGGTCGCGCAGGCTTCGCGTCGCCAGGAATTCGGCCCTGTCGTCCAACCAGTCGTCGACGTCGTCCGCACTGAGTTCCCTCAGCTTGGCCTTGCCGATGAACGGGATCAGGTGCTTGTTCGCCATCGAGCGGTTCTTGCCGATGGTGCCCTTCTCGTCGCGTCCCCTCAGTCCGCGCTCCAACCAGTCGTTCACCGCGTCGGCCACGGTGTAGTCGGCCGGCGCCTTGACGCCCGTCTGTATCTCCTTCTTCAAGTCCCGGATCTTGTTGCGCACTTCGGTCTTCGTCTTGCCGTACACCTTCGGTCGGCGGCGCTTGCCGTTCGGGCCGTGTCCCAGGGAGACGGCTCCTACGAAACTCTTCTTGGCCGGGTCCCAATAGATGGTGTCCGCACCATGGCCAGCCATTTGGACGCGCTCGGGGTGTCGGTCATGCTCTGTCGTGCCTCCATAGAACAGGGCCGCACCCTGCCGGGCGCGGTCCTGTGGAACTCGGGTGATGGGGAACTCAAGCGGTGGCTTCTGCCTCGCGCTTGAGGAGTTCGACGTACCGCTCGATGTACTCCGGCGGCACGAGACGGCGACGGCCGATGCGGACGGTCTGAAGTCGTCCGAGGCGTATCTCCTCGTAGACCATCGAGCGTCCGATACGAAGGGCCTTAGCCGCTTCTTCGGGCCAGTAGAGGAGCTGTTCGGCAGGTACAGCAGCGGTGGTCATGCGGCGGTGCCTCCTCGGCAGGGTTCCAGGGGCTGTGGCCCCCTTCCTGTCAGGTCCGCTACTTCCGCTACTTCCGCTACCGCCCTGGTCAGGGGCATGATTCAGGTAGCGGATAGAGGTAGCGGTAGCGGTAGCGGTAGCGGTAGCGGTAGCGGTAGCGGTAGCGGTAGCGGTAGCGGTAGCGGTAGCGGTAGCGGATAAAGCCGCTACCGGGCTCTAGGGGCTAGGGGCCGGGCGGTAGCGGGTGGATGGATTTGGACGAGGGCGTGCCGAAGAGCGATGACCATGCGAGAACCAGCGCTCGTCTGACCACATGGGGCTGTCTGGCGGGGCTGGCGCTCGCGCTGATCTGCACTCTCGGCTTCCCTCTGTGGGTTGCCGTGGCGATTTACTTCGATGGCCGCTAGACCGCCTCGGGGCAGGTAGCGGATAGGGCGTCGCGGTAGCGGATGCGGAGTGCCGATCCGCTACCGCTTCCAGGGCTCTGACCTGCCCGGTAGCGCAGGTAGCGGAAGTAGCGGACTTTCCACGGGGGGGCGGGCAGTAGCGCTGCCACGCGTCGTGCAGGTCGGTCGCGTAGTAGCCCTTCATGACGCTGCCGCCGGTCTTGATGTTGCGGGCCGCAATCGGGGTGTTGTCCGCGGTCATGTACTCCCGCAGCATCCGCGACAGCCCGCGCGCGTCGAGCGGCTTGCCGCTCATATCCGCCCACGGCGCCTCTTCGAGACCGCGCAGCCGGTCGAGGATGGCGACAGTGGGCAGACGGTCGATGCCGTTGAACACGTAGTCACGCAGGTCCGTGAGCAGGTGTATTCCGATGCTGCCCTTGTCGCTGGTCTTGGCCGCGTTCACCAGCTCGATGCAGGCAGCGCGAGCCCGCGGCGTCTGCGATGGCGAGCAAGGGCTCCCACACGTCCGCAGGCCGGTTGCTGATGCTCTCCGGCAGCTCCCGGGAAGACCCCGTCGACCAGGTGACTCACGGACTGCGCCCATGTGGCGAGCCGATCGCGCAGCGCGTGCCCTTCCTTCTCGTGGATGCGCTGCCGGAACGGCTCGACCTGCTCGTTCGGGGCGCGGCGCCGCATGCGGACAATGACCGAGCGGGTCAGGATCGTGTCCGGCAGCGAGCCGAGACCGGCGACCGCGACCCCGCTCCCGTCTGCTTCGTCATGTGGCCGTCTTCGGTGTTCAACTTCCTCCCCGGCATGGCCGGTGGGGCGATCGTCATCCCGGTGATCTCGGCACTCGTCTTCATCAGGTGGCGGAAACCGGGGCGCCGCGGAGCACAGGGCGCGCCGACGGCCGGGGCGTCCACGGCTCGGGGTCGAGACGGCCCCGTTCCAGGCGGTGGAACGCAGGACCACCGGTTCGAGTGCCCGCGTAAGCGCGGGCCGGCCCCTGGGACCGCAGCAGGCAACGGCCCATGAGTGGAGCCCTGGGCACGAAGTGCTCGGGTCGGAACGCGCCTCCGGCGGGGGCGCTCGGGTTCCGACGCGGCAGGGGCGCCATCGCCGTCACGGCGCCGGCCACCCTGGCCGCCTCCACCGTCCCGGGAGCGGTGGCCGCCTCCGCGCAGGCCCGGGTGGCGGAGTCGGAGCACTGGGGTGTGATCGCCCGCAACACCATCGGCTCTCCCGTCGCCGCACTGAGGGACGGCCCGTACGGCTCGTACCAGGTGCAGGGGAACAATGCCTCCAGCCCGCCCTACGGCAAGGGCAGCCTCGGCATCCAGGTGGCGGACCGGTCCCGGTCAGCTCGCTGAACCGCTGGAGCCCGTACCTCGACTACAGCGTCGCGGTGAGCAAGGGCCGTGACTACCTGTGGTCCGGCGCCGTCGACGGTCTGCGGATCAACCAGTACGTGTACGACTTCGAGGCCAACGGAGTCCGCGCCCGCCGCGTCCGGTAGGGGCCGGCCCGAAGACCGGTCAGTCGTGGAGGTCCGGGCGCGAAGCGGGACCGACGGCCATCGTGCCGCCGCTCTCCGGCGCCCGGACTCCCGCATGAACGCCGGCGGAGGCCGCGTATCCGTCCCCGGCGTCAGGCCGGGGATCCGCTGGTTGAATGGGGCATGCCCCATAGGGACGACTACCGGCGGACCAGCTTCAGGCTGACCATGTGGGGATGCCTCGCCGGGCTCGCCCTTGCTCTCGTCATTCCGGTGTGGATGTTCGTGGCTTTCCTGCTCTAAGGAATGCCGACCCCATAGGCATCGGCAGCGGGGTGCACGCGCGGGTGGTCCGTCGGGGTTCTCGCCGTCGTGGTCAGAGCTGTTCCCGGGCCGTCCGATGCCCTCGGCGCCGGCCTTCAGCGGTCGATGACGCCCGGTCAAGGGACCGTGGCCAGGCCCCGGGACGAGAAAGGGCAAGAAGTCGTCTCGGGGCGCGGGCCTGTCGGCAGAACAGCACCAGCGCGTGCAGGGCCCCGCGTCGTTCGTCCTCGCCCCGGGGAAGGTTCGGCGTTCGGCGTTCCGCGGGCCGCGGGCCGGGGGTCGGCAGCGCTGCGGGTCCGCCGCCGACCGAAGCCGGGGGCGGACCAAGCGGAGCGGATGCTTCGTCAGTGGGCGCTCATGCCGCGGATGTTGGCGACGCCGTCGACCGCGTCCGCCTCCACGACGAGGTTGGTCCTCACCGTCGGCGCCTCCCCGCCGCCGAAGCGGTGGGTGACCTTGATCTCGCGGCTCTCGCCGTCCCCGCTCACCGTCCAGTCCACCGGAACGTTCTGGGCGCGCAGGACACCGTCCATCTTGTTCGTCTTCTCCCACGCCTCCAGCTTCTTGGCGAAGGCCGGCGTCAGGTAGTGCGCGCGCAGCGCCTTGGCCAGCGCCGTGTCCGGGCCCCGGGGAGCGTCCTTCGCGTCGACGTACGCGCCGTAGAAGTCGGCGACCTGGGTCACCGAGTCACCGGTCCTGCCACTGACCGACCGCCCCGCGGCGGACCCCTTCCCGGGCACCTTCGAGGACAGCTTCGCGGGGGTGGTACCCGTGGGGCGGATGTCGGCGATGCCGTCGACCACGTCCAGCTTCACGACGAAGCTGGACGTCGTCACCGGCGACTCCCCGAGGCCGCCGAAGGTCAGGGTGACGACGACCTCGAGGCCGCCGTTGCCCTCGCGCACCGTCCATCCGGTCGGAACGTTCTGGGCGCGCAGGACACCGTCCGCCCCGTTCGTCTTCTCCCACGCCTCCAGCTTCTTGGCGAAGGCGGGCGTCAGGTAGTGCGCGCGCAGCGCCTTGGCCAGGGCCGTGTCCGGGCCCCGGGGGGTGTCCTTCGCGTCGACGTACGCGCCGTAGAAGTCGGCGACCTGGGTCACCACATTGCCGTTGAAGCCGTTGACCGACCGCACCGCGGCGGACGTCTTCACGGATGCCTCGGCGGGGGCGGCCTGTGCCACCGCCTGCGTCGCCGCGCCGAGCCCGACGGCCAGGAGGAGACCGGCGGCGACGGCCGCACGACGGCTCGGACGGCGACGTGCGTGGGTGTTCCTGCTCATGTCGTGTATTCCTTCTTGGATCAGTGGATCAGTGGATCAGTGGATCGGTGGTCTGTGGGCGGGACGCCGTGCCTCGGATACCCGGGCGCGCGGATGCCGGCTTCGGCCGAGGTCCGTCACTTCGACATGATGAAATCCAGGGCGAAGCCGGAGGCGGTCGTCCAGTAGGTGACGAGCTGGCCGTCGTCCGCGTGCAGCGTCTTGACGGGCATGGGGACGTCGATCGGCTTGCCCGCGCTGCTGCCGGGCTTGCTGCCCTGGAGGCCGAGGGTGATGCTCTTCGCCTCGTAATCGTCCATGCGGCCGCCGGCGACGAGCAGCGCGGCATAGGCCTCCTGGCCGGGGGCGAGGGTGACGGGCACGCCCGGGGTCCCGTCGCTCTCCTCGATCACCGGGGTCGTGGCCTGGGCGTTGCCGAGCTTCACGACCGGGTGGCGGTAGAGGTTGCACTTCTTGTCGCTCGCGTTCTGCACGGTGAGGACGAGGTGGCGGGCGTCCCCCTCCTTCACCGCGGACACGCCGAGCTCCTTCTGGGAGCAGGCGGGGACGGCGCGCTTGGCCTCGACGGAGCCCGAGCGCGGCTTCGCCGCGACGTGCGCCTTCCCGCCGGCCGTCCCCGCCCCGGCGGCGGAGGCGGCCTGTGCCGACACACCGCCCCCGAGGGCCAGGACGAGACCCGCGGCCACGGCCACGCGGCGGCCCACAACGGACTTCACGTTCATGTGTGTTCCTTTTCTGATCTTCACGAGGTTCCGGATCGTCACGAGGTTTCCGACCGTCACGAGGTCGCCCTCGATCCGGGTGACCGAAGAGACGGGTGTCCCCTGGGCGGACGGGCCGGGGAAGGAGTGCTGCCGGGCGGCGGGCCGCTTCGGTCGGTGCGATGGCCAAAGCTTCGGACGTCCTGGGGACCCGGGACAACGGAAGCCGCCCGACCCGCAACGGTGGAACGGTCCCACCCACGGTGACCTGCGGAGACGAGGAAGCCTGGGATGCCTGTCCGGGACGGGAAACCGGTTGGAACCGCGTCGGGAACCGCGTTGGAACGGCGTCGGGAAACCGATGGGGACCCAGGAGGAAGCCGGACGGGAAACCTCCGGAGACGGTGGCCGGGCACCCCGTCGGACCCGGCCCGACCGGCCCTCTCCCTGGAACCACCCGTATCCGTACGGCAGTCTTCTCCCCCGTGGGGAATCTTCCGTCTCAGAGCGCGTCGAGCGATGCCGCGGAGCACATGGTGGTGGCCGGCGACGACGCCCTGGCGCAGCGGCTGGCCGCCGAGTTGCGCGGGGTGTACGGCGAGCGGGTCACCCTCGTGGTGCCGCCCGCGCAGCACGGCGCGCGGTCGCCGGTCGTCGGACGGGCGCGGGCCACCGCCGCCCTGCTCGACCGGGTGTCCGCGGCCGTGAACCGGGCCTCCGGGAACGGCAACGGAGGAGGAACCGGCGGAAGTGACGAGGCGCCGGGTTCCGAACGGGTCGTGGAGGCCGCCGAGCTCACCGAGAGCGCGCTCTCCCACGCGGGTGTCGAGCGGGCCACCGCACTCGCCCTCGTGTACGACGACGACGAGACCAACATCCGTGCCGCGCTCACGGCCCGGCGGCTCAACCCGCGGATCCGGCTCGTCCTGCGCCTCTACAACCGGCGCCTCGGACAGCACATCGAGGCACTCCTCGACCAGGCCTCCGCACTGGCCTCCGCCGCCACGCCCGGCGGCGCACCCGACGGCGGGACCGCGAACTCCTCCCGGCCGGGCGGGAACGCCGAGGCCTACGACGCCTCCACCACCGTGCTGTCCGACGCCGACACGGCCGCTCCCGCGCTCGCCGCGACCGCCGTGACCGGCACCAGCAAGGTCGTCCAGACCGAGGGGCTGATGCTGCGCGCGGTGGAGCGGCCGCCGCCGGGTCCGGGCGAGGTCGCCGATCCCGGGCTGTGCACACTGGCGTTGCTCTCCGCCACGACCAACGACCCGGCCGGCGCCGACGGTTCCGAGGGCAGCGGCGCGCAGGGTCCCCAACTGCTGCCCGACGAAAGGGCGGTGGCCGCCGCCACCGGGCGCGGCACCGTCGTCCTGGAGAACGTGTCGTACTCCGGTCCCGAACTGAACTCCGGGCGGGGGGTCGTCCCCTGGTTCGGCTCGCTGCTGTCCCGGCGGCTGCGCTGGTCGTTCGTGGGGCTCGTCGCGTGCGTGGTCGGGCTCGCCGTGGCGTCGATGCTGGTCACCGGAGAGCAGCCGCTGCAGGCGACGTATCTGACGCTGCTCGACCTCTTCGCCATCAACGATCCGGCCGTCGGACAGCCGCCCGGACGGCAGATCCTCCAACTCTGCTCGGGGCTGGTCGGGTTGCTGCTGCTGCCGGTGCTGCTCGCCGCGGTGCTGGAGGCGCTCGGCACCTTCCGCAGCGGGACCGCCCTGCGGAAGCCGCCGCGCGGACTGTCCGGACACGTGGTGCTGCTCGGGCTCGGCAAGATCGGTACGCGTGTGCTGGCGCGGCTGCGCGAGCTGCGCATCCCCGTGGTGTGCGTGGAGGCCGATCCGGAGGCCCGGGGGCTCGCGCTGGCACGGAGCCTGCGGGTGCCCGTGGTGCTGGGGGACGTCACGCAGGAAGGGGTGCTGGAGGCCGCCAAGATCCATCGGGCGCACGCGCTGCTGGCGTTGACCAGCGCGGACACCATGAACCTGGAGGCCGCGCTCTCCGCACGCACCCTGAAGCCCGACCTGCGGGTCGTACTGCGGCTGTACGACGACGACTTCGCGACCGCCGTCTACCGCACCCTCAGGGCCGCGCATCCCGGCGCGCTCACCCGGAGCCGCAGCGTGTCCCACCTGGCCGCGCCCGCGTTCGCCGGGGCGATGCTGGGGCGGCAGATCCTCGGGGCGATTCCCGTCGAGCGGCGGGTGCTGCTGTTCGCCTCGGTGGACGTGGCCGGGCATCCTCAGCTGGAGGGGCGCACGGTGGGGGAGGCCTTCCGGGCGGGATCCTGGCGCGTGCTCGCGCTGGACACGGCGACTCCCGAGGAGCGCCGGACGGCCCCGGCGTCCGTGTCCGGCCCGCGCGGTCCCCGGCTGGTGTGGGACCTGCCCTCCGCTCGTGTCCTGCGGCCCGAGGACCGCGTGGTGCTCGCCGCGACGCGGCGGGGGCTGGCGGAACTGCTCGGCCGACGGCCCCGGCAGCGCGCGGGGACGTAGACCGGACGGGGCTACGCGGGCACGCCGCCCCGCCGGGGCCCGGGGTCGGACGGCAGACCCCGGGCCCCGGCGTCACCCCGGTGTCACCTGCCCAGGTGCCGTTCCGCGAAGTCGAGTTCCAGGCGGACCTGCTTGATGCGTTCGTCCACGACCAGGGAGCCGTGGCCCGCGTCGTAGCGGTAGACCTCGTGGACGGCCTCGCGGGCGGCGAGGCGGGCGACGTAGTTGTCGATCTGGCGGATGGGGCAGCGGGGGTCGTTGACACCGGCCGAGATGTAGACGGGCACCTTGACCGCGTCGACGTAGGTCAGCGGGGAGGACGCCTCGAAGCGCTCCGGCACCTCTTCCGGGGTACCGCCGAGGAGCGTGCGGTCCATGGCCTTCAGCGCCTCCATCTCGTCGTGGTACGCCGTGACGTAGTCGGCGACCGGGACGGCGGCGATGCCGAGGGCCCAGGCGTCGGGCTGGGTGCCGACGCCGAGGAGGGTGAGGTAGCCGCCCCAGGAACCGCCGGTGAGGATCAGCCGGTCGGGGTCGGCCAGGCCGGACGTGACCGCCCATTCGCGGACCGCCGCGATGTCCTCCAGCTCGATGAGGCCGACGCGGTGCTTGAGCGCGTCGGTCCACTCGCGTCCGTAACCGGTGGAGCCGCGGTAGTTGACCCGGACCACCGCGTAGCCGTGGTCGACCCAGGCCGCCGGGCCCGCCGCGAACGAGTCGCTGTCGTGCCAGGTCGGGCCGCCGTGGATCTCGAAGACGGTGGGCAGCGGACCGGTGGCGCCGGCCGGCTTCTGGACCAGGGCGTGGACACGGCCGCCGGGCCCTTCGACCCAGACGTCCTCCACCGGGACGGACCCCGGGGACTTCTGGCCGGGCGGGTCCAGGACGATCCCGCCGGTCGTCGAGCGGACGGCGGAGGGCTCGGCCGCCGACGACCACAGGTACTCCACGGTCCCGTCCGGGCGGGCCGTCGCCCCGGACACCGTGCCGGGCGGGGTCGGGACCCGGGTCAGCTCACCGGAGGCGAGGTCGTAGCGCCACAGGTCGCTGCGCGCCTCGAAGCCGTGGGCGACGAGGAGGGCCGAGCCGTCCGGATACCACTCGGCGGCCACGTCGCCGGGGAGGTCGAGGCGCAGGTCGGTCTGCTCGCCGGTCGTCACGTCCCAGACCAGGGGCTCCCAGCGGCCGCGCCTCTGGTGCCCGATGAGCAGCCGGCCGTCCCCGTCGACGGGGGCGAAGCCCAGCACCTCCAGGCCCAGCTCGACCGTGCCGCCCTCGGTGTCGTCGAGCTCGGCGACCGTCGAACCGTCCGGGCGCAGCACCCTGAGCGCCGAGTGCATCGCGTCGCCGTGCTCGGTGTGCTCGACGGCGATCAGCGAGCCGTCGTGCGAGAGGTCGCCGACCCCGGCCGACTCGCGGTGCCGGTAGATCTCGACCGTGGCCTCACCGGCGCGGGCCACGTGGATCGTCGATCCGTCGTCGTCCGTCGAGCGGCCCACCACGGCCGTACGCCCGTCGCGGCCGATGGCCAGGCCCGCCGGGTAGGAGGGGTCGAGGCCGGGGACCGCCGGCTCGTCGGCATCGCCCACGACCAGGGCGGCGCCGAACGGACGGCGCCGCCAGACGCCGAACTCGTCGCCGTCCGTGTCGTCGAACCACCAGATCCACTCGCCGTCGGGCGAGAGCACCCCGTCCGTCGTGCCGTTCGCCCGGTGGGTGACCTGGCGCTGCTCCCCCGTGGCGCGGTCCCACGCGTACAGCTCGTACGTCCCCGTCGCGTTCGAGACGAAAAGGGAGCGGTGCGGGGCGTCCTCCGCCCAGTCCGGCAGCGACACCCGCGGTGCCCGGAAGCGCTTCTCCCAGTCGGGCATGTCTGCCTGCTGCGGCTCGGTGGACCTGGTGCTCTCAGTCATGGCCCCATACTGCCTGGCCCCGCACCCCGCGCGCCGAGGAGGCCCCCAGCCTGTGGAAAACCTCGCGTTCCCCGCCCGTTCCCCCGGCTTCCGGATGCCGCGCGACGCGGCGCCCGCGCTCCGGCCGGGCGGACGGGAGCGGTCCCGTCACAGGAGCGTGTGCGCAGGTCGGGGCCGTTGTCAGTGGCGGGGTGCAGACTCTTTCGCATGACTGATCCACTCGTGACCGATCCGCGCGTGACCGATCCGCGCGGGGCCGTATCGCCACGGTGAGCGGCTTCCGGCCCGAACCGTACGAGCCTCCGGCGGGACGGGAACACCTGGCCGAGCGGTACTGAGCGGGCCCCACGGACGAGTCCGGCACGACCGCCCCGTACCGTGGACGGGGTGTACCGGTTTCTGCTGACGCCCCGCTGGTGGGGGATCAACGTCTTCGTGCTGTTGGCCATCCCCTTCTGCGTCTTCATGGGGTCGTGGCAGTTGGGACGCTTCGAGGACCGGGTGCAGGACCACCGGACGGCGGACGCGGCGGCCTCCACGGCCGAGACGGAGCCCGCCCGGCCGCTGGCCTCGATGCTGCCCGTGACCATGGAGACGTCCGGCAGACAGACCACCGCGACGGGCCGGTACGGCGAGCAGCTGCTCGTGCCGGACCGGGAACTCGACGGCCGGAGCGGGTACTACGTGCTGACGATGCTGCGGGTCGACGGCGGCAAGGCGCTGCCGGTCGTCCGGGGCTGGCTGCCCGGTACGGCGGACGCGGCGAAGGCCCCGGCCCCGCCCGCCGGCGAGGTCACGGTCACGGGCGCGCTCCAGGCGTCCGAGAGTCCCGGGTCGAACGGTGTCAGCGCCGCCGGAGGACTTCCCGCCGGGCAGACGGCCGCGATCAGCGCCGCGTCGCTGGTGAACCTCGTGCCGTACACCCCGTACGAGGCGTGGATCACGCTCGGCAAGGCCGACGCGGGGATGAAGGCGGTGCCTCCGACCGCGCCCGCGAACACGGGACTCGACCTCAAGGCGTTCCAGAACCTCGGCTACACCGGCGAGTGGTTCGTCTTCGCGGGCTTCGTCGTCTTCATGTGGTTCCGCCTGCTGCGCCGTGAGACGGAGTTCGCCCGCGACACCGAACTGGGGCTGCTGCCGGAGCCCCAGGACACCTCGGGCGCCCCGGGGACCTCCGTCGCCCCGGAGAAGGAGAAGGAGTCCGGGGAAGAGGCCGGCGCCACCGCGGCCGAGCCGTCCACGACCGCCTGACGGGGCGACGGCGGACGGACGCCGTCCGCGGCGACGGACGGGCAGCTGTCCGCCGGGCGGCGACGAGGCCGCCGCCCGGCGGAAGGACGGATCACCCGTCCGTCAGGACGATGCCAGGATGCCGGTGCGGTACACCGTGCCCGCGCAGGCGTTGGGCACGGTGACCGATGCCGTCGCGCCGCCCGTCGCGGCCGTGCTGGAGACGACGACGCTGCCGTCCAGCGTGCCGTCCGCGACGAGGAGCTGGGGCGTGGTGCCGGCCACCGCGTTGTCGGTGGTCGTGCCGCCGGTCTCGGTGCCGCCCTCCGTGGGGGTGGGGTCCGGTGAGGGCTCCTCCACCACGGTCGGACACGTCGACGAGGGTACCCAGGCGAACTTCACCACGTACGAGGTGCCCGGCTGAAGCACCAGGGAGGTGACCTCCGTGGACGGGTCGGGCAGCCCGGCGGCCGCGTCGCCCCCCACGTGCGTCGCCACACCGATCTTGGCCGGGTCCGCCGCGCCCTGGGCGAGCGTGCTGACCGTGCCCGCGCCGGTGACCGTGCAGGCGGTGGCGGAGACGTTCGAGACGGTGAAGGAGCCGTAGACCGCGCCGGCGGCGTCCGGTGCGCCGGCGAAGCCGGAGGCCCCGCCGAGCTGGTCCGCCGTGCAGGTGAGGGCGGCCTGGGCCGAGGCCGTGGGGTCGGCGCCGCCCGTGGTGGCCCCGCTCCCGCCCTTGTCCTTGCCCGCCCCGGGAGTCTCCTTCTTGTCGTCGCCGCCGGCGCCCTTGGACGTGCCGGCCGGACCAGCGTCCTTGCCGGAGCCGCCGTCCGAGCCCTTGCCCTGGCTCGCGCCGCCCTGGGCCTGTGAGCTGTTGGCCGCGATGGACGGGTCGGGGTTCGCCCCCGAGGAGTTGGAGACGTGGACGAAGGCCGGGATGGCCGTGCCCATGAAGAGCGCGGCCGCCGCCATGCCGACCACGGCCTGCCGCTTGCGGGCGCGCCTGGCCGGTACCGCCCGGCGCAGGTGCTCCAGGGTGCCGTCGGAGGGTTCGATCTCCTGGACGGCCTGCTGCAACAGCCGGCGCAGTGCCAGCTCGTCGCCGCCGAACCCTTCGGGTCCCGGTCCGTCCGTGTCCGGTGTGCCGGGCTTTTCCTCGGGGACCTGGTTCACATTTCCGTTCCCAGCGTGCGATTGCTTGTGCTCGTGCTCCGGGCGCCCCTCGTCCTCGGGGGGCCGCCGCTCGTCGTGCTCGCTCATGCCGAAGCCCCCATGGCGACGCGGAGCGCGGCGAGACCCCGCGAGCCGTACGCCTTCACCGAACCCAGGGAGACACCGAGCGTCTCGGCGACCTGGGCCTCGGTCATGTCCGCGAAGTAGCGCAGGACCAGGACCTCGCGCTGGCGCCGCTGGAGCCCCTTCATCGCCTTGATCAGGGCGTCGCGCTCCAACTGGTCGTACGCGCCTTCCTCGGCGCTCGCCATGTCGGGCATCGGCTTCGACAGGAGCTTGAGGCCGAGGATGCGCCGGCGCAGGGCCGAACGCGACAGGTTGACGACGGTCTGACGCAGGTAGGCGAGCGTCTTCTCCGGGTCCCTCACGCGCTTGCGCGCCGAGTGCACCCGGATGAACGCCTCCTGGACGACGTCCTCGCAGGAGGCCGTGTCGTCGAGCAGGAGCGCCGCGAGACCGAGGAGCGACCGGTAGTGCGCCCGGTAGGTCTCGGTCAGATGGTCGACCGTCGTGCCCGCCGCCGCCAGGCTGTCCTCGGCGCCGTCACGCTGACTCGGGATGCGGGCGGGCCGCGCTGAGGGCATGGGGGCGATCACCGGCATGCCGCCGGGCGCGCCGGGGCTGCGGGGTCGGCGGGGTGGACGCAGGGCCATGCCCCTCGTCTGGACCGCGGTGAATTCGAGTACCTCTGCCACGCCAGTTGGACACGCGTCCCCCCGACATGGTTGTACGCGGGAGACAACACATTCGCGCCGGGTGTTTTCACACCGGCCGGCACCCCGTTCACTGCAACGCCCCCCGGACTCCCCTCTGTTACGCGGCTCCGCGCGCCCGACAGTGCACCAGATGCCCTCATGCGTAACAGCTCTTCCTCTGTGCCCAATGCTCCGCCGCCCCCTGGAAGCCCCGAATGGCGAGGGCGAAGACGCTCACCACCCCGCGTGCGGTTGCGCGGGACGGCAGCGAAATTTTCGAACGCCGGTACGGGTCAGTTCAAGTGGCCAAGACCATTAGGTTGATCACTGAACCGACAGAGATCCTACAAAACTACCCTCCGCGGGGCACCGGGATTACGGTCCGAAGGCGCCGGGAGCACAGGACCTGCGGAGCCACGCCGGAAACGCAGGATCGCGGAGGACCGGGTCTACGGGGTCCTGATGATCTCCGCCGCCACCAGTTCGGCGATCTGGGCGGTGTTCAGGGCCGCGCCCTTGCGCAGGTTGTCGCCGCACACGAACAGTTCGAGGGCCGTCGGGTCGTCCAGTGCCCGGCGGACCCGGCCCACCCAGGTCGGGTCGGTGCCCACGACGTCCGCGGGCGTGGGGAACTCGCCGGCGGCCGGGTTGTCGAAGAGCACGACCCCGGGTGCCGTGTCCAGGATCTCCCTGGCCCTGTCGACGGTCACCTCGTCCTGGAAGCGGGCGTGCACCGTCAGGGAGTGCGTGGTGACCACGGGGACGCGGACGCAGGTCACTGCGACCTTCAGCCGGGGCAGCCCGAGGATCTTGCGGGTCTCGTCGCGGACCTTCATCTCCTCCGAGGACCAGCCGTCCCCGGCGAGCGACCCGGCCCACGGCACCACGTTCAGGGCGACCGGCTCCGGGAAGGGGCCCGTGTCGTCGCCCACGGCCCGGCGGACGTCACCGGGGCTGTTGCCCAGCTCCGTGCCCGCGACCAGGGACATCTGCCGGCGCAGGGTGTCGATGCCGGCGCGGCCCGCGCCGCTGACCGCCTGGTACGAGGAGACGACGAGTTCCCGCAGCCCGAACTCGGCGTGCAGCGCGCCCAGCGCCACGATCATGGACAGGGTCGTGCAGTTCGGGTTGGAGACGATCCCGCGCGGGCGCACACGAGCGGCGTGCGGGTTCACCTCGGGCACGACGAGGGGCACCTCCGGGTCCATCCGGAAGGCACAGGAGTTGTCGACCACGACGGCGCCCCTGGCGGCGGCGATCGGCGCCCACTGGGCGGCCACCTCGTCCGGGACGTCGAACATGGCGATGTCGACCCCGTCGAAGGCGTCCTCCGACAGGGCCGTCACCTCGACCTCCACACCGCGCACGGCCAGCTTGCGGCCGGCCGAGCGCGACGAGGCGATCAGTCGGATCTCACCCCAGATGTCCGCGTGCTGGGACAGGATCTGGAGCATGACCGTGCCGACGGCTCCGGTCGCTCCCACGACCGCGAGCGTCGGTCGCCGGGTCATCGCCCGGTGCCTCCGTAGACGACGGCCTCGTCGCTGTCGGAGTCGAGCCCGAAGGCGGTGTGCACGGCGCGGACGGCGTCGTTGACGTCGTCGGCGCGGGTGACCACGGAGATGCGGATCTCGGAGGTCGAGATCAGCTCGATGTTGACCCCCGCGTCGGTGAGGGCCTCGAAGAAGCCGGCCGTGACACCCGGGTTGGTCTTCATGCCGGCGCCGACGAGCGAGATCTTGCCGATCTGGTCGTCGTAGCGCAGCGACTCGAAGCCGATCACGCTCTTCGCCTTCTCCAGGGCGTCGATGGCCTTGCGGCCCTCGGTCTTGGGGAGGGTGAAGGAGATGTCCGTCAGGCCGGTGGTGGCCGCCGACACGTTCTGGACGATCATGTCGATGTTGATCTCGGCGTCGGCGATGGCGCGGAAGATCGAGGCGGCCTCGCCCGGCTTGTCCGGCACGCCGACGACCGTGACCTTGGCCTCGGAGGTGTCGTGAGCGACACCGGAAATGATGGCCTGCTCCACCTTCTGGTCCCCTTGCTGCTGTGTCTTCTGCACGAGTGGTTCGCTGCTGACCCAGGTGCCCTGGAGCCCGCTGAAGGACGACCGCACGTGGATCGGGATGTTGTAACGGCGGGCGTATTCCACACAGCGGTGGAGGAGCACCTTGGAGCCGGAGGCGGCGAGCTCCAGCATGTCCTCGAAGGCGATCCAGTCGATCTTCTTCGCCTTCTTCACCACGCGCGGGTCGGCGGTGAACACGCCGTCCACGTCGGTGTAGATCTCGCACACCTCGGCGTCGAGCGCCGCGGCGAGCGCGACGGCCGTGGTGTCGGAGCCGCCGCGGCCCAGCGTGGTGATGTCCTTCTTGTCCTGCGAGACGCCCTGGAAGCCGGCGACGATGGCGATGTTGCCCTCGTCGAGCGCCGTACGGATACGGCCCGGGGTGACGTCGATGATCCGGGCTTTGTTGTGGACCGAGTCGGTGATGACGCCCGCCTGGCTGCCGGTGAAGCTCTGGGCGCTGTGGCCCAGGTTTTTGATCGCCATCGCCAGCAGGGCCATGGAGATCCGCTCTCCGGCGGTCAGGAGCATGTCGAACTCTCGTCCGCTGGGCATCGGAGACACCTGCTCGGCGAGATCGATCAGTTCGTCCGTCGTGTCGCCCATCGCGGAAACGACGACGACCACCTGGTGGCCGTTCTTCTTCGCTTCCACGATCCGCTTGGCGACGCGCTTGATGCCCTCGGCATCGGCTACGGAGGAACCTCCGTACTTCTGCACGACAAGGCCCACGTGCGCTCCTCGCTCAGTCCGTCTCTGCACCGCACTACTGCGGTCGGCTCAGTCTAACGAGCGGCCGGATTTCCCTTCCGGGGTATCGCATCGTGAGATGTCCCGCTCACGAGGTGATCACTCCGGACCGTCAGGTCCACAAGGGGACCCGGCCGCTCCGAGACGGCACCTGCCCGTGCCGGAGCCCCGCCACTCGGAACGTGCCCCAGCTCACACCACGGACGGCGGGCGACGGGTCACTTGACCGTGCGCAGGCCGAGCGGCCCCGCGATCTCCTCCGCCATCACCCTGCCGGCCTCCTCGGCGAGCACTTCCTCGCCGAGGTCCTGGTCGGTGTCGAGGCCGTTCAGCTCCTCCAGGGGCTGGTTCAGCCGCACGTGGGCCACGATGGACTGCAGGGCACGCAGGGTCGCGGAGGCGGTGGAGCCCCAGTTCGAGAAGTAGGAGAACTGCCACCACCACAGGGCTTCCGTGGTGCGGCCCGCGCGGTAGTGGGCCATGCCGTGGCGCAGGTCGGTGATGACGTCGGCGAGGTCGTCGGAGATACGGGCCGGGACCGGGGCCTTGCGGGGCTCGTACGGGTCGAAGACCTCGGAGTAGACGTCGACCGGCTCCAGCATCACGGCGAGGCGCTCACGGAGTTCGTCCACGTCGGCCTCCGGGCCGAGGTCCGGCTCGTAGCGCTCCTCGGGAACGATGTCCTCGTGCGCCCCGAGACGGCCGCCGGCCAGCAGGAGCTGGGAGACCTCCAGCAGGAGGAAGGGCACGGCCGAGGCCGGCTCGTCGCCCTTGGCCACCTCGGTGACGGCGACCAGGAAGCTCTCCACCTGGTCCGCGATCTGGACGACGAAGTCGTCGGGGTCCTGGCTGGTCGCGTGCAGCGTGGCGTCAGACATCTAGAAGTCGTCTCCCCTCGAAGGCGCGGCCGAGCGTGACCTCGTCCGCGTACTCCAGGTCGCCACCCACCGGGAGGCCGCTGGCCAGGCGGGTGACCTTGAGGCCCATGGGCTTGATCATGCGGGCGAGATACGTGGCCGTGGCCTCGCCCTCCAGGTTCGGGTCCGTGGCCAGGATGAGCTCGGTGACCGCACCGTCCGCCAGGCGGGCCAGGAGCTCCCTTATCCGCAGGTCGTCCGGGCCGACGCCCTCGATCGGGCTGATCGCGCCGCCGAGCACGTGGTACTTGCCCCGGAACTCACGTGTCCGCTCGATCGCGACGACGTCCTTCGGCTCCTCCACCACGCAGATCACCGAGAGGTCCCGGCGCGGATCGCGGCAGATGTTGCACAGCTCCTCCTGTGCCACGTTGCCGCAGGTCGCGCAGAAGCGGACCTTCGCCTTGACCTCCATCAGGGCCTGGGCGAGCCGGCGGACGTCCGTCGGCTCGGCCTGGAGGATGTGGAAGGCGATCCGCTGCGCGCTCTTGGGACCGACGCCGGGGAGTCGCCCCAGTTCGTCGATGAGGTCCTGGACAACGCCTTCGTACAACGGACTGCCTTTCCGAGCTCCGGTACCGCCTGGTCCCGTCCTGCTGTTTCTTCCTGGTGCGTACGGTAGTTGGATGCCGCCGGTCTTAGAAAGGCAGACCGGGGATGCCGCTGCCGCCGCCGAGCCCCTGGGTGAGCGGGCCGAGCTTTTGCTGCTGGAGCGCCTGCGCGTTCTCGTTCGCCGCCTGGACGGCCGCGACGATCAGATCGGCGAGCGTCTCGGTGTCCTCGGGGTCGACCGCCTTCGGGTCGATCACCAGGGCGCGGAGCTCTCCGGAGCCCGTCACGGTCGCCTTGACCAGACCGCCGCCCGCCTGGCCCTCGACCTCCGTCCGCGCCAGCTCCTCCTGCGCGTTCGCGAGGTCCTGCTGCATCTTCTGGGCCTGCTGCAGCAGCTGCTGCATGTTGGGCTGGCCACCACCGGGAATCACGATCAGCTCCTGGTTTCGAGTACGGCTGTCCGAGCGCTTCTTCCTGTCAGCATGAGCCTACGTGGTCCAAGGGCCCGTCGCCCAAGCACTCTTTCGAGTGACATCACAGCGGCGCCTATACCTGATCAAGGCCCTCTTCCGGGCGGAAAAGCCGGTAAAGCCGGTCCATCGCCACCCATTGGGCGGTAGGAAGGGGGCTGCGCATTCACACCACGCGTCACACGACGTCACGCACTGTCGGTGCCGTCACCGTCGTCACCGACGTAACCGATGCCATCGTCGTCGCCGTCGTCCGTCATCACCGTCGTCAGCTAGGGAGTGCCGGGTGAGCCAGCCGGAGATGCAGCCTGAGGGGCCGCTCCAGGACGGGCGGAACGAGGGCGCGGCGGGACTGCGGCCGGGCGACCTGACCGGGCGGCCGTTCCCGCTCGGCGACTGGGGGGAGCCCGCCGAGCGGCTGCACGAGCTCTACCGCTGGGTGGAGCAGGGGGCGCTCGACACGGCCGCCTGGTACCTCTCCGACCGGGTGTGGAAGCGGCGGGCGGCGCGCGTGCTGCGGACCGGCGCCACGCTGGGCGCCGTCGCCGGCGCCGCGCTGCCCCTGCTCGACCTCACCGGACCGGTGCGGGGGGCGGCTCCCTGGGGCTATCTGGCACTGCTGCTCGCGGTCTCCTGCGTCGCCGTCGACCGGTTCTTCGGCGTGACCTCCGGATGGATAAGGGACGTGGCCACCGCGCAGGCCGTGCAGCGACGGCTTCAGGCGCTGCAGTTCGACTGGGCGTCCGAGAGCGTCCGGGAGGTCCTCGGGCCCGCCGACGGAACGGCCAGCGAGGCCGCCGACCGGTGCATCGGGGTGCTGCGGAGGTTCTCGGAGGACATCACGGAACTGGTGCGCACCGAGACGGCGGACTGGATGGTGGAGTTCCGTACGGGACCGGCGCCGCTGGGGATCCAGTCGTCGTCGGCGGGAGCGCCCAGGCCCGAAGGGCCGCCGCTGAACGGGCGCGCCCCGCTGCCGCCGGGGACCCGCCCGAACATGCCCCGCCAGCGCCCGCCCGAGCCCCGGTAGCCCCGTCCGGGCCCGGGGCGCCGCGGTGTCACCCGGCTCCGCAGATCCTCAGTCCGACCGGCGTCCCGCAGGGGAGACGGCCGTGGGTGCGGACGACGTCCTGGCCGCTGCCCCGGCCGACGTAGGAGAGGAAGCTGGAGGCGAGGGAGTCGGCGATCTCGCCGCGCCCGAGCACCCGGCGCTGGAACACCTGCCGGGTGCCGGAGTCGGCGTCCCGGCTGACCAGCAGGACGGGTCTGTCGGGGCCGCCGAGCTGCTTCCAGTTGCCGATCTGGCCGCGGTACAGCCGGCGTACGTCGGCCAGCGACAGGTTCCTGACCGGGACGGCGTCGTTGACGACCAGGGTGAAGACCGACACCGCGATCCGGTTCTCCCGCAGCCGCGGGAAGTCGCCCGGCCTGGGACCGTCGGAGAGCGCGACGAGGGCCGGGGACCCCTTCCGCGACGCCCGTCCCGCCGCGTCGAGTTCGCGCACACCGGCCGTGCTGCCGTGGGCGTCCACCGTGATCGTGGAGCCCTCGCAGTCGTGCTCGTACTTCTCGGCCAGTTCGCGCGCCACCGGTGCGAAGGCCGTCGAGCCGGTGACGGTGAGCGTGCCGCGCTCGCAGCCGATCGGGGGCGGGGTCTCCTCGCGCAGGACGACGATCACGGCGAGCGTGACGACGCACACCGTCAGCAGCACGGTGATCAGCCGCGCGGCCCGGCTGAACAGCGGCGGCTGGTCGTCCGGTGTCGTACTGCGGTTGGGCCGGACCTCGCCGTCCCGGATGCCGCCGACGATCCGTACCGGACAGCCCACGTCGCCGCCCGACAGCAGGACCAGCAGCTTGAAGTGCTCGCCCCGGTTGAGCGGGACCCGCGGGATGCGCAGCGTGCCGCGGTCGTAGCCGATACCGGCGGCCGGGGTGAAGTGGTCCATCAGATGGTCGGTGCCGGGCGGCTGGGCCACGGACACACCGCGGATGGTGCGGTCGGTGAAAACCGCGGTCAGGCCGTGCCGTTCGCGGCTGGTGCAGTCCTCCCCGACGATGCTCCGCGAGCCGTCGTTCTCGATCCGCAGCAGCACGAGGGTGGCGTCGGACATGCCGGGTGCCTCGTCGAACAGCCCGAGCCGTACGTTCGCGCGCCCCGAGCGGACGCCGTCGCCGATGGGGCTGTCCATCTGGACGCGGTAGCCGACGGTCTTGCGGCGCGGCACCCTCCGCTCGTACCAGACCATCACGGCGGAGGAGACGACACCGATGACGGCGGTCCCGACGGCCACGACGTTCTCCGCGCTCAGCCGCTCTTCGTACCCGAGGGGGCTCAGCCGCTCCTCGTGTAGGCCAGCGACTCGTTCGTGCTGATGTTCACCCGGTTCAGCCGGCCGTCCGTCAGCAGGGTGACCTCGGTGGCGGCGCCCGGGTCGCAGGACGGCGGCTCGCCGACGGTGACCCGGGAGGGGCCGATCCTCAGCGGTCCGCCGGCGGTGGGGGCCTCGGTCAGGTCGGCCTCGAAGACACAGTGGTAGCCCGCAGAGCCGTCCGCGACGATCGTCAGCACCGTGTCGCCGACGTCTCCCTGCCGGATCGTCATCCGGCGCGTGTGGTGGCCCTGCTCGTTGTCGATGACGCCGTCCCAGGTGCCGAGGAACGCCTCCGGGACCGTACCGTCGCCCTGGCTCGTCGGCGCGCCGGGCGACTCCGGGGTGCCACTGGCCGGAGCCTGCGACGCGCTCTGCTGCGGTGTCGTCGCCCCGGAGGACGAGGCGGACGCCTTGGGGTCGTCCTGGCCGCCCCCGCCCCCTCGCCCGTTCAGCAGCGCGTACACGCTGCCGCCCGCGCCGAGCGCGACGACCAGCGCCACGGCCACGAGGAGAGCCGTGGACCGGCCGCCCCTCGGCGGGGGCTGCGAGCCGGCGGCGGTGACGCCGGGGCCGTAGGGGGCCGGGCCGTGGGGCGGGGTCGCGCCGCCGGGGCCGTACGGATGGGCGACCGCGCCCGGACCGTAGGGAGGCGTCGAACCGTACGGCGGCGGGGCCGCGCCCCAGCCGGCCTGCGGATGGCCGTACGCGGGGTGGGCCGGGCCCTGGCCGGGGGACCCCGGGTGCTGCTGCGGATGGCCGTAGGCGGGGTGCGGGCCGGCCGGGGGAGGCGTCGCGCCCGGGCCCGCGGTCACGGTCGGGAGATGGTTCACGGGCCCGTGCTGCCCCGGAACGGGCGGGACGGCACCTCCCTCGGCGGGCGCGGGCGCGTGCTCCGGGGACGCCTCGGCGGACGCGGCGGGCGCCGAGGAGGAGGCCGAGGGCGTCGAGGAGGCGGCGGAAGCCGACGCGGAGGAGGCCGAGGACGGCTCGGGGGCGGGCGAAGCCTGCTCGGGGGAGGGCGCCTGGGCGGCGGGCGAGCCGGTGGGCGGCTTGGAGAAGTCGGGGGTGGCGACGGGCGCGGGCGGCGGGGCGGGAGCGGCCCCGGGCGCCGGGGCGCCGGCCCGCCCCGACGGCTCGTCCGGGTTCTCGGTGTCCAGCAGCCGCACCGCGTGGCGCCCGAGCTGGGCCACCAGCGAACCGGGCAGCCAGGGGTCGAGGGTGCGGCCTTCCGCGAGCGTGTCCTCCGCGCCCGTACGCTCCAGGATCTCGTCGAGACCGGGCCGGGCGCCGGGGTCCTTGCGCAGACAGTCGCGCACGAGATCGGCGATCCCCTCGGGCACCCCCGTCAGGTCGGGGTCCTCCTGCGCGATGCGGAACATCATGGCGTGCACACCGCTGTTGGCCGCGCCGAACGGAAGGACGCCGGTGGCCGCGTACGACAGGACCGAGCCGAGGCAGAAGATGTCACACGCGGGGGTGACGCGGTCGCCGCGCACCTGCTCGGGGGCCATGAACCCGGGTGAGCCGACGAGCGCCCCGGTGTGGGTCAGGCCGCCGTCGGTCACCGTCTCCAGGGCGCGCGCGATGCCGAAGTCGATGACGCGGGGGCCGTCGATGGTGACGAGGACGTTCGAGGGCTTGAGGTCGCGGTGGATGAGGCCCGCCGCGTGGATGTCCTTCAGCGCGTGCGCGAGGCCCGCGGCGAGGATGCGCACGGAACGCTCCGGCAGCGCGCCGTGGTCGCGTCCGACGACGGCCTGGAGCGAGGGTCCCGCGACGTAGCCGGTGGCCACCCACGGGATCGGGGCCTCGGTGTCCGCGTCCAGGACCGGCGCGGTCCACAGCCCGCCGACCCGGCGGGCGGCCTGCACCTCCTGGCGGAAGCGGGCCCGGAACTCCTCCTGCTCGGCCAGTTCCGGACGGACGAGCTTGACGGCGACGGTACGCCCCCGGTCGGACCGCGCGAGATAGACGTGGCCCATCCCTCCGGCGCCGAGCCGCGCCAGCAGCCGGTACGCCCCGATCAGTTGCGGATCCCCCGCCCCCAGCTTCTCCATCGCAGCGTCCACCTTCCCCCATTTGCGTGCAACGGACCGAGGATAGTGCGCCCGTACCGAGGGCCGGGCCGGGCGATGTCCACGGTTTCGTCACGACTGGTGCCGTTCGGGCGACAAGACCCGGCATGCCCCTGACATCCACCCGTCCGCGGGCACCCCGGGGCACCCGCCCGGGAGGGGCGTCCGCGCCCGGGTCCGCGGCGGCCCGGCCCGCCCCCGGTCAAGCCCGACAGACTGTCGCGGAAAGCCCCCGACCGCAGACAGGACGCCGATACCGCGCCCGGTCGGCGGACATCTACTCTTCGCCGCATGACCCCTCAGCCCAGCCCCCAGACCGGCGCCGCCGTGAAGGCCGCGGACCGCGCGCACGTGTTCCACTCCTGGTCCGCGCAGGAGCTCATCGACCCGCTCGCCGTCGCCGGCGCGGAGGGGTCCTACTTCTGGGACTACGAAGGCAAGCGGTACCTGGACTTCACCAGCGGGCTCGTCTTCACCAACATCGGCTACCAGCACCCGAAGGTCGTCGCCGCGATCCAGGAACAGGCCGCGACCCTGTCCACGTTCGCGCCCGCCTTCGCCGTCGAGGCGCGCTCGGAGGCGGCCCGGCTGATCGCCGAGCGGACCCCGGGCGACCTGGACAAGATCTTCTTCACCAACGGCGGCGCGGAGGCCGTCGAGAACGCCGTACGGATGGCCCGGCTGCACACCGGCCGTCCGAAGGTGCTCTCCGCCTACCGCTCGTACCACGGCGCCACCTCCGCGGCGATCAACCTCACCGGTGACCCCCGGCGCTGGCCGAACGACATCGGCGCGGCCGGCGTCGTCCACTTCTGGGCGCCGTTCCTCTACCGCAGCCCCTTCCACTCCGACAGCGAGGGGCAGGAGTGCGAGCGCGCGCTCCAGCACCTGGAGGACACGATCGCCTTCGAGGGGCCCGCGACGATCGCGGCCGTGATCCTGGAGACGATCCCGGGCACCGCCGGCATCATGACGCCGCCGCCCGGCTACCTCGCCGGGGTGCGCGAGATCTGCGACCGGTACGGGATCGTCTTCGTCCTGGACGAGGTCATGGCCGGGTTCGGACGGACCGGCAAGTGGTTCGCGGCCGACCACTACGAGGTCACGCCGGACCTGATGACCTTCGCCAAGGGCGTCAACTCCGGCTACGTGCCGCTGGGCGGCGTGGCGATCTCCTCCGCCATCGCCGAGACCTTCGCGAAGCGGCCCTACCCGGGCGGGCTCACCTACTCCGGGCACCCGCTGGCCTGTGCCGCCGCCGTCGCGACGATCAACGTCATGGAGGAGGAGGGGATCGTCGGCCAGGCCGCCGCCATCGGCGAGAGGGTCCTCGGACCGGGGCTGCGCGAGCTGGCCGAGCGGCACCCGAGCGTCGGCGAGGTGCGCGGCACGGGCGTCTTCTGGGCACTGGAACTGGTGAAGGACCGGGAGACCCGGGAGCCGCTGGTCCCCTACAACGCGTCCGGCGAGGCGAACGCGCCGATGGCCGCGTTCGGCGCCGCGGCCAAGAAGCGGGGTCTGTGGCCCTTCATCAACATGAACCGCACCCACGTCGTGCCGCCGTGCAACATCACCGAGGCCGAGGCCAAGGAGGGTCTCGCGGCCCTGGACGAGGCGCTGTCGGTGGCGGACGAGCACACGGTGTGAGGTAGCGGGGGTCCCGCCCCGGTGGGGGCCGGTGGTCGCCTCTCCGTTCCCCTTCGGGGTGCCGGGGAGTCGGACCGCCGGCCCCCACGGCGTATGGTGTCCTGCTCGAAGAGATACGCGAGTAGACGCGCGCACCGACCCACGCGACGGGGAGTGAGAACACCACCATGGCCGGCACCGGCGGCAGTGGCGCCGTAACACGCAGCACCCTGCGGCAGCAGATCGCGGACGCGCTCCGTGACGAGGTGCTCGGGGGCCGCCTCCGGCCGGGCCAGGAGTTCACGGTGAAGGAGATCGCCGAACAGTACGGCGTGTCCGCCACCCCGGTCCGCGAGGCCCTGGTCGACCTGTCGGCCCAGGGCCTGCTGGACGCGGACCAGCACCGCGGCTTCCGCGTCCACGAGTACTCCGGCGCCGACTACCGCGGCATGATCGAGGCGCGCAGCCTGATCACGGAGGGCATGTTCCAGAACCTCCTGGCCAGCGGCATGCCGCAGGCCGACGACCCCCGCGCGCTCGCCGCCCTCGCCGCCGTCCGGCGCCGTGGCGAGGAGGCCCAGCGCGCGGCCGCCGCGGGCGACCTGAACATCCTCATCGGTTACGACCTCCGTTACTGGCGCGAACTCAGCAACCTGTTCGGCAACACCTACCTCGCCGACTTCCTGCACCGGATGCGGGTCCAGTCATGGGTCTGCACGGTCCAGCACCTGCGCCACGTCTCCGACCTCAAGGGCCATCTGTGGTCCGGCCACACCCAGCTGGTGGACGCCCTCGCGCGCCGCGACGCCGACGGGGCGCGGGCGATCGTGAGGGCGTACAACGAGCACGCGCTCACCCTCATCGAGCGCCTCGACACCCCCTGAGCGGCGGTCCGGATCGTCCCGTTCCCGCGTTCGGGCACACCCTCTCCGGGCGACCGGGAGGATGCGGGCGCGCCCTCGGGAAACGGACAACCCCGGTCGCCGGGCGGTCTACTTGCGCACCGGCCTCTTCACAGGGCCGCCACGCGCATTACGCTGCCCTGACCACCCTGCACCCCAAGGAGCAAGAGGAGCCGTCTGTTGGCCTGTGACCTGTGGTTGGTCCCGCTCGTCGACGTGCTGTGCCACACCCCCGACAACCCCTTCGCCGAGGAACTGGCGCTCTACGACAAGGTGCTCGCCGAGGCCGGTCTCCCTCCGGTGCCGGTGTACGCGTACATGCCGGGACTGTCGGGGGACGTGGCCCCGGTCGCCGGCTTCGACTACGACGCGCTGCACTTCCTGCGCCGCGCCTACCTCCTCCAGATGTGCGGGCTCGCGGTGGCGCCGGTCGACGAACTCGGCGGCGACTACGAGCAGTTGCTGGAGATGTTCGAGGCGAACGCCCAGCAGTCCCATCTGGTCTGGCACTACGACCACGCGGGCGCCTACGTTCCGGTCGACTTCCCGCACCCGCTGGCCAACGACGAACTCCTCGCGGGCGGCGGTCCGCTCGGCTCGTCGCAGGTTCTCCTGCGCGAACTCGAGTTCGTGGCGCCCGCGATCGGCATCGACCCGGCGAACCCGCCCGCGCCGCCGCAGCCGCCGAGCGTCCCGACGGAGCTGGAGGAGCCCGCCGCTCCGGCCCCCTACGACTCCAGCCCCTTCGCCCGCGAGCGTCACGTCTGGCTGGGGCTGCACGCCGCGGCGACCCGGAGCCTCGCCCAGGGCTCCATGATCGTCTTCAGCTGATCCGGCCGTCCCGGTGCGGGGCCCGGCCGAGTGCGGCCCCCGCACCGACGGACGCCGGACCGCCGGTACGCGGGTGCGCGCCCGGTCGTCAGCGCAGCTGGGACAAGCCCTTTTGGAGATCCTCGCCGTTCATGATCGGGAAGACCTCGACCTCCGCGTTGAGCTGGGTGAAGAACGGTTCACCGATGGGCGGGAGGTCCGAACTGTCCTGCATGTCGAACACGAGGAACACGGTACGGCGCCCGCCCGCCGGGCCGAAGTACGCCGCCTCCGGCTTGATGTGGTCCAGAGTCTCCTTCAGCAGCTCCGGCATCTTGCCGCTGCGGATCATCTCGTTGGCCTTCTCCGTGTCCAGGGTCGCCTTGAGCATCACGCGCATCGCGCTCACCCTTCCTGCCGCTCGGCGCACACACAGGCCCCCAAGAGTGTGCTTTCAGGCTATTCCTCCCGCACTTCGCCTGCCCACTCCGGCGTCCGGGGCGGGCGGGCGACGCCGGGCACGGGGGGGGCGGGACGGGCCCTTCGGACATGAGTGCGCCCCCTGGCCGTCGGCCAGGGGGCGCACTCATGGAAGAAACCGCTCCGGCTTCGCGGCGGTGGTCCGCCGCGTACCACCGGTGGTCCGCCGCGTACTAGATGAACGAGTTGATCTCGATCGTCTCGTCACGGCCCGGGCCGACGCCGATCGCGGAGATCGGGGCGCCCGACATCTCCTCCAGCGCCTTGACGTAGGCCTGCGCGTTCTTCGGGAGGTCCGCGAAGGTCTTCGCCTTGGTGATGTCCTCCGACCAGCCGGGGAGGTTCTCGTAGACCGGCTTCGCGTGGTGGAAGTCGGTCTGGGAGTACGGGAGCTCCTCGACGCGCTTGCCGTCGATCTCGTACGCCACGCAGACCGGGATCTCCTCCCAGCCGGTCAGGACGTCCAGCTTGGTGAGGAAGAAGTCGGTCAGACCGTTCACGCGGGTCGCGTAGCGGGCGATGACCGCGTCGAACCAGCCGCAGCGCCGGTCACGGCCGGTCGTCACACCGCGCTCGCCGCCGATGCGCCGCAGCGCCTCGCCGTCCGCGTCGAAGAGCTCGGTCGGGAACGGACCCGAGCCGACACGGGTCGTGTACGCCTTGAGGATGCCGATGACCCGGCTGATCTTGGTCGGGCCGACGCCGGCGCCCGTGCAGGCGCCGCCCGCGGTCGGGTTCGACGAGGTCACGAACGGATACGTGCCGTGGTCGATGTCCAGCAGCGTGCCCTGGCCGCCCTCGAAGAGCACGACCTTGTCCTGCTCCAGCGCCTGGTTGAGGACCAGGACGGTGTCCGCGACGTACGGCTCGAGCCGGTCCGCGTAGCCCAGCAGCTCCTCGACGACCTGGCCCGCCTCGATGGCGCGGCGGTTGTAGAGCTTGGTGAGCAGCTGGTTCTTGACCTCCAGGGCCGCCTCGACCTTCTGGGTGAGGATCGACTCGTCGTAGAGGTCCTGGATGCGGATGCCCACGCGGTTGATCTTGTCCGCGTATGTCGGACCGATCCCGCGCCCGGTGGTGCCGATCTTCCGCTTTCCGAGGAAGCGTTCCGTCACCTTGTCGACAGTGACGTTGTAAGGCGTGATGATGTGAGCGTTTCCGCTGATCAGCAGCTTGGAGGTGTCGACGCCGCGCTCGTTGAGTCCGTTCAGCTCGGAGAACAGGACGGACGGGTCGATGACGACTCCGTTGCCGATCACCGGAGTGCACTCCGGCGTGAGGATTCCGGAAGGGAGGAGGTGGAGGGCGTATTTCTGGTCGCCAACGACTACCGTGTGGCCGGCGTTGTTGCCGCCCTGGTAGCGCACCACATAATCCACGGACCCACCGAGCAGATCGGTGGCCTTTCCCTTGCCTTCGTCACCCCACTGAGCACCGAGCAGCACAAGTGCGGGCACAGGCGTACACCCCTTCCGGGCGGGGCATGTCCAAGGTCGGGGGCGTACGCTGCCGTGGTTACGGCTGCGTCCACCGGCGACCACCATCGGCCGCGACCGTCGGACCGGATGCCCCGGAATAGACGAAGCCCCTGGCGCAAAGGCGCAAGGGGCTCTTGCAGAAAGATGCTACCCGAGGAAGCGAGGCAGGACCGAGGTGGCGGCTTCCGACCAGCTCCTGGTGGTCATCGACCCGGTCGCCCGACGGACGGACGGCGAGTCCGTCCGGATCGCGAAAGACGTGCTCAGCGCGGGTGCGGCGACGAAGGTGTGCCTCCCCGAGGGACCCGAGGAATTCGCCCGGGCGCTGATCCGCCGGGGTGCGCGACGCCCCGTCGTCATAGGCGACGACGGCGCCCTGCTGCGGGCGGTGTCCCTGTTGCACCGGCGGCGGGAGCTGGCCGCGTGCGCGCTGTCCTTCGTGCCCGTGGGCGGCGCGCTGTCGCTGCCCCGTTCGCTCGGGGTGCCGACGGGCACGGTCGCGGCGGCCAGGGCGGTCCTCGACGGGACGGAACGACGGCTCGACCTGCTCGTGGACGACAGCGACGGCGTGGTCCTCGGCGCGCTGCGCATCCCCTCGCCGCCCGCCCGGCCGGCCGCTCCGGTGCCCGCGGGGGCGCCGGGGGAGGAAACGGGCGGGCATCCGTGGCTGCGGACCTGCCAGTCCCTCGTACGGACCTTCGCCTCCCGGCCGTCCCGGCTCGCCTCCGCGCCCGTGGCGGGGCCCTCCCGGCTGCGGATCGAGGTCGACGGGGTGTGCGTGGTGGACCTGGACCAGCCCGTGGAGGCCGTGTCCGTGACGCCGACGGGCTCGGGAGCCGGCGCCGAGATCGAGGTCCACGCGGTGTCCGCGGGGGCCGGGTCCTCGCCGCTGCGGCTGCTGGGCCACAAGGTCACCGTCTCCGGCGCCGACTTCCGCTACGGCGCGGACTCCGTGGTGGGCGGCCCGGTCCGGACCCGCACCTGGACGGTCCACGAGTCGGCCTGGGGGCTGACACTGCCGACGACACCCTGAGGGGCGGCGGGGCTTCTCGGGGCGGGGCCGGGGCCTCGGTGACGGGACGCGGCAAGGGCCCTGGCGGGGCGGCGGTGGACCCGGCGGGGCGGCAGGCGAGACTGACGGCGGAACCCGGCGGAGCGGGACCGGTGGGCCCGATGACAGGACGCGGCAAGGGCCCCGGCGGGGCGGAACCCGGTGGTCCCGGCGGCGGGACGCGGTGAGACCGGCAGCGGGACACGGTGGCCCTAGCGGCGGGACGCGATGAGACCGGTGGCGGGACGCGGCAGGGGCGAGGGGCCGCCCCGGCGTCACCCCGCGTCGCCGTACAGCCTTTCCCGGTGTGCGCGCCAGCGTTCCATCATCGCGGCGACCTCTCCGTCGATGAACTCGAAGAACGCGAGGGTCTCGGAGAGCCGCCGCCCGGCGGGGGTGGCGGAGCCGAGGGAGTCGACGCCGGTGCGCAGGGACGCCTCCCAGCGCTTGAGCACCGCGTCACGGTTGGTCAGCGCCTCGTACCACTGGTTGCTGTGCACGCGGTAGCGCTCGCGCCGCGAGCCGGGCTCGCGCTCGCGCGAGACCATGTGCTGCTGCGCGAGGTAGCGCACCGCGCCGGAGACGGCGGCGGGGCTGACCCGGAGCTGCTCACCGAGCTCGGCGGAGGTCATGGCGCCGGAGTCGGAGGCCAGCAGGGCGGCGAAGACGCGGGCGGGCATCCGCTGCATCCCGGCCTCGACGAGCTGGGCCGCGAAGCCCTCCACGAACTGCGAGACCGCCTCCGGGTCCCGCTCCCCCGCACTCGGTTCCGCCATCTCCCGATCATCTCCCCTGCCCACGCGTCCCCGCCGAGTGTATCCAGTGTTTATACGTTTCCTTAACTTCACAATTTTCTGAAAGAAGCGTACGTTCGGGCCATGACGAAGGCAATCAGCGTCGCCGGACTGCACAAGTCGTTCGGCACGACGCACGCGCTGGACGGTCTGGACCTGGAGGTCGGGGCCGGTGAGGTGCACGGCTTCCTCGGCCCCAACGGCTCCGGGAAGTCCACCACCATCCGGGTCCTGCTGGGCCTGCTGCGCGCCGACTCGGGCACGGCCCGGATGCTGGACATGGACCCCTGGGCGGACGCGGTCGAACTGCACCGCAGGGTCGCCTACGTCCCCGGCGACGTCACCCTGTGGCGCAACCTCTCCGGCGGCGAGGTCATCGACCTCTACGGACGGCTGCACGACGGGGGCCGCGCCCGGCGCGGCGGACGGGGCGGCGGACGGACCGGCGGCCTCGACCCGGCGCGGCGCGCCGAACTGATCGAACGCTTCGAACTCGACCCCACCAAGAAGGGGCGCACCTACTCGAAGGGCAACCGCCAGAAGGTCGCCCTCGTCGCCGCGTTCGCCTCGGACGTCGACGTGCTCATCCTGGACGAGCCGACGTCGGGCCTCGACCCGCTGATGGAAGAGGTCTTCCAGAAGTGCGTACGGGAGGAACGCGACCGGGGCCGCACGATCCTGCTGTCCTCGCACATCCTGAGCGAGGTCGAGGAACTCTGCGACCGCGTCAGCATCATCCGCAAGGGCCGGACCGTCGAGAGCGGCACCCTCGCCGACCTGCGCCACCTCACCCGCACCAGCGTCACCGCCGAACTCACCGGCCCGCCGGACGGACTGGCGGAGCTGCCCGGGGTCCACGAGCTCGACGTCCAGAACACCGGGGTCCGGCACGACGGGACCGGGTGCCGGGTCCGGTTCCAGGCCGACACCGACAAGCTGAACGCCGTCCTGCGCTCGCTGACCGACTCCGGCGTACGGTCCCTGACCTCGACCCCGCCGACCCTGGAGGAGCTGTTCCTGCGGCATTACCAGGACGACGCCCGGGGCGGCGTCCAGGCGGATGCCCCGGCGGACGTCCCGGCAGATGTCCCGGCGGACGTCCCGGCGGACGGATCCGGAGAGACGGTGGCCCGGTGACCGCCACGACCACCCCGGCCCCCGGCGCCTTCGCCGCACGCGTCGGCGGCTCCCGCCCCCTGGCCGGCACCGGAACCCTGCTGCGCTTCGCGCTGCGCCGCGACCGCGTGACGATGCCGCTGTGGATCGGTGTGACGGCCCTGATGGTGCTGTCCCTGCCGGCCTCGCTGGAGAGCGTCTACAGCACCCCGGCCGAACGCGCCGCCCTGGCACAGCAGATGCTCGCCAACAACTCCCTGCGCGCCACCTACGGGCCGGTGTTCGACGACTCGCTCGGCGGACTCACCGCCTGGCGCATCGGCGTCTACGCCGGAGTCCTCGCCGCCGTCATGAGCCTGATCGTCGTCGTACGGCACACCCGGGACGAGGAGGAGAGCGGGCGCCAGGAACTCGTCTCCGCCGCGATGGCCGGGCGGCGGGCCCCGCTGACCGCCGCCCTGCTCGCGGCGCTCGTCGCCAACGGCGTCCTCGCCCTCCTCGTCACGGCCGGCCTCGCCGGACAGGGCGGTGCCGGGGCCCTGGCGCTGGGGCTCTCGATCGGCGCGACCGGGATGGTCTTCGCGACCATGGCCGCGATCGTCGCCCAGCTCACGGAGAGCGGACGGCTCGCCAAAGGGCTGACGGGCGGGCTGATCGGCGCCGCCTTCGTCCTCAGGGCGGCGGGCGACTCCGCAACCGACGACGGCTCCTCGGTGCTGACCTGGATCTCACCGCTCGGCTGGCTGGAGAACGTCCGCGCCTTCGCGGACGAGCGCTGGTGGGTCCTGCTCCTGTTCGCCGCGGCCGTCGCCGGCCAGGGCGCCGCCGCCTACGCGCTCGCCGGGCGGCGCGACGTGGGCATGAGTTTCCTGCCCACCCGGCCGGGACCCGCGACCGGCCGTCTCGGCACGGCCGGGGCGCTGGCCTGGCGGCTGCAGCGCGGAGCGGTCCTCGGCTGGAGCCTCGGCTTCCTCGCCGCGGGCGCCGCGTTCGGCGGCATCACCAAGGGGGCCGCGGACCTGGTCGGCGGAAACGCCAAGACCCGCGAGATCATCGAGCGGATGGGCGGACAGGCCGGGATCACCGACGCGTTCCTCGCCGCCATGGTGAACATGCTGGGCATGGTCGCCGCCCTCTACATCGTGGCCTCCGTGCTGCGACTGCACGGCGAGGAGACCTCCCAGCGCGCCGAACCCCTGCTCGCCGCCGCCGTCGGCCGGCTGCGCTGGGCCGGCGGACACCTCGTCATCGCCTTCGGCGGCACGGTCGTCGTCATGCTGCTCGGCGGACTCGGCCTCGCCCTCGGCTACGGCGCCGAGTACGGCGCCATCCTCGGCGCCTGTCTGGTCCAGGTCCCGGCGATCTGGACCCTGGGCGGCCTCACCGTCCTGCTGTACGGCCTCTCGCCCCGCGTCGCCCCCGGCGCCTGGGCCGGGGCGGGCCTGGCCCTCCTCCTCGGCTGGATCGGCCCCGCGCTGAAGATCCCGCAGGCCGTCATGGACCTCTCCCCCTTCGGCCACCTCCCGAAGCTGCCGGGCGGCACCATGGCCTGGACACCGGTCCTCGTCCTCACCGCGATCGCGGCGGCCCTGACGGCGACGGGCCTGGCGTGCCTGCGCCGGCGCGACCTGACGACGTGAGGAGCCCGGCGGCGCGACCTGCCGAGACGTGCGGTCGCGCCGCCGGGACGGGCTGCGGCTGCGGCTGCGGCTGCCATTGCGACCGCGGCCGCGGCCGTCAGACCTCCACCGACAGGCCCTCCAGCCCCCGGATCACGAAGCCCGGCTTGCGGACCGGCTCCTCCACCAGCCTGAGACCGGGGGCCTTGGTCAGGAGCGCGCTCATGGACGAGGCCAGTTCCAGCCGGGCCAGCGGGGCGCCGATGCAGTAGTGGATGCCCGCGCTGAAGGAGATGTGCGGGTTCTCCGCCCGGGACAGGTCCAGCCTCTCCGGGTCCTCGAACACCGCGGCGTCACGGTTCGCCGAGCCGAAGAGCATCGCGATCTCCGCACCCCGCGGGACCGTCGTACCGTCGATCTCGATGTCGTCCAGCACCCAGCGCTCGAAGAGCTGGAGCGGGGTGTCGTAGCGCATCAGCTCCTCCACCGCCGTGGGGATCAGCGCGTGGTCGGCCCGCAGCCTCGCGAGCTGCTCCGGATGCCGGAACAGGGTCCACCAGCCGGTCACCGTGGCGTTGACCGTCGCCTCGTGCCCCGCGTTCAGCAGCAGCACGCACGTGGAGATCATCTCCTGCTCGGTGAGCCGGTCGCCCTCGTCGTGCGCCGCGATGAGCCCCGAGATCAGATCGTCCCCCGGCTCCTTGCGGCGGGCCTCGATCAGCCCCCGCAGGTACTCGGTGAACTCGACCGAGGCCCGTACCGCCTTTCGCGCCGCGTCCTCGGACGGATTCAGCTCGTACATCCCGCAGATGTCCGCCGACCAGGGCCGCAGCGGCGCCCGCTCGGACTCCGGGACGCCCAGCATCTCCGCGATGACCGACACCGGCAGCGGCTCCGCCACGTCGGCGAGCAGATCCCCGCCGCCGGCCTCCACCAGCCGGCCGACCAGCTCGCCCGCCAGCGTCTCCACGTACGGCTTCAGCCGCTCGACCGTGCGGGGCGTGAACGCCTTCGACACCAGCCGCCGGATCCGCGTGTGGTCCGGGGGCTCCATGTCGAGCATCCCGTGGTCGTTGAGCACGTGGAACGGCTCGTGCTCCGGCGGCGGCGCGGTCCGCCCGAAGTCCTCGTGCGTGAACCGGTGCTGATAGGTCCGGCCCAGCCGGCGGTCGCGCAGCAGTGCCGACACGTCCGCGTGGTGCGGCACCAGCCACTGGTTCGTCGGCTCGTAGTAGTGCACCCGGCCCCGCGCGCGCAGTTCCTCGTACGCCGGGTACGGGTCCGCCACGAAGGCCGGGTCCCAGGGGTCGAAGGCCCGCGAACTCTCCAAAGCTGCCATGAACGGACGCTAGCCCGGCCCACCCCCCGCTGACCAGGTCCGACCCGAACCGCGGGCGCCGGGCGCCGTCATCTGGGGGTGACCAGCCGGGCCTCGTACGCGAACACCGCCGCCTGTGTCCGGTCCCGCAGCCCCAGCTTCACCAGGACGCGGCTCACATGGGTCTTGATCGTCGACTCCGCGACGACGAGCCGCTCGGCGATCTCCGCGTTGGACAGCCCCTGCGCGATCAGCACCAGGACCTCCGTCTCCCGGTCGGTCAGGTCCCCGTACGCCCCGTGCGCGGTCGCCAGCAGCCGGGGTTCCTCCGCGAGCTTGGAGAACTCCGTGATCAGCCGTCTGGTGACCGAGGGGGCGAGCAGAGCCTCCCCGGCCGACACCACCCTCACCCCGTCGGCGAGCTGGCGGGCCGAGGCGTCCTTGAGCAGGAAGCCGGACGCTCCCGCGCGCAGCGCCTGGTACACGTACTCGTCGAGGTCGAACGTCGTCAGCACCAGCACCTTCGCGGCACCGTCCGCGGCGACGATCTCCCGGGTCGCGTCGATGCCGTTCATCTCCGGCATGCGGATGTCCATCAGCACGACGTCCGGCCGCAGCTCACGGACCCGCTCGACCGCCTCCCGGCCGTTGACCGCCTCGCCGACCACCTCGATGTCCGGCATCGCGCCGAGCAGCACGGAGAAGCCCTCGCGGACCATCATCTGGTCGTCGGCGATCAGCACGCGGATCGCGCGACCCGTACCGTCCGTCATCCGGTCTCCTCCCCCGAGGGCACCGGCAGGAACACCGCCACCTCGTACCCTCCGTCGTCCGTGGCGCCCGTCGTCATCTCGCCGTCCAGCATCGTGACCCGCTCGCGCATGCCCGTGATGCCGTGCCCCGCGCCGTGCGTGGACTTCTCCAGGGTCGTCACCGGCGCGGGGCCGTTGACTATGCGCAGGCCGAGCCCGCCGAGGACGTAGCCGATCTCGACGCGGGCGGAGGCGCCCGGCGCGTGCCGCAGGGTGTTGCTCAGCGCCTCCTGGACGATCCGGTACGCCGACAGCTCCACGCCCTGCGGGAGTTCGCGCACCGCGCCGGTGACGGCCTTCTCCACGGTCAGGCCCGCGTCCCGCACATTGGCGAGGAGCCCGTCCAGATCGGCGAGGGTGGGCTGCGGCGCGTCCGGCGCCTCGTAGTCCTCGGCCCTGACCACGCCCAGCACACGGCGCAGCTCGGTCAGCGCCGCCACCGCGTTCTCCCGGATCGTGACGAACGCCTGCTCCAGCTCCGGGGGCGGGTTCTCCACCCGGTAGGGCGCCGCCTCCGCCTGGATGGCGACCACGGACATGTGGTGCGCGACCACGTCGTGCAGTTCGCGGGCGATCGTCGTGCGCTCTTCGAGCAGCGTGCGCCGGGAGCGCTCGTGCGCCGTCTCCGACTGGTGGGCCGTCACCTCCTGCTCGGCCTCCCTGCGGATGTTCAGGACCGTGACGACCAGGAGGGAGAGCGCGGAGACGAACAGGAGCGGGAACGTGTTGGCGCCGTAGTAGCCCCCGCCGAAGAACGTCTCGGCCAGCAGGCTGTACGCGGCGGTCAGCAGCCACATCCACGCCGCGACGCGGGGGCGCGACCGCAGGGCGACGACCGTCAGCACGGTGACGTGCGCCAGGAAGCTGCCGGGCGCCCACGGCCATTCGCCCTCGGTGTTGCTGAACACGGCGACGACCGGGGCCGCCGCGATCGAGAGCCAGAAGGCGCCGACCGGGCGGACGAGGGTCGCGAGGACCGGGAGCAGGGCGAGGAACCCGCACAGCAGCTGTGTGACCGGGCTCTCGCCGGGGCCGCCGACGCTGCTGTAGCCGGCCGCCATCGCCAGCAGGCCGGCCGCGGCCACCGTCGCGTGCGGGGTCCAGGCGGCGTACCCGCGCAGGGCTCCGGGGAGACGGCGGGTCACGGGGCCGTCCGTGCGCATGCGGCGCAGCGGGCGGTAGGCGAAGGCGTCGTGGAACATGTCCTGCCGCAGGCCGCGCACGGCGTCCGCCGCGAGGCGGTACTCCGGGCTGCGGGGCCTGCCCCCGGCACCGCCGGGGGGCGGGGACGTCATCTGCGTCTGGGTCGTCTCGGTCACGTTCAGAACGGTAGGGCCGGACGGGGGGCGGGGGCGTCACCTGCGAGGAGGGTCCTTGGGGATCCGTCTCAGGTACTACGGGTAGGACCCGTGTCGCCCCTCCGCGGGGTCGGCGGGGTGCGGGTCAATAACCCGTCGGGCGGACCAGACCCGATTCGTAGGCGAAGACCGCCGCCTGGGTGCGGTCGCGCAGGCCCAGTTTGACGAGGATGCGGCCGACGTGGGTCTTCACGGTCTGCTCCGCCACCACCAGGCGCTGGGCGATCTCGGCGTTGGACAGGCCCTGGGCGATGTGGGCCAGGACCTCGGTCTCGCGTTCGGTGAGGTCGCCGACGCGCTGCTTGAGGGGGGTGCGCGGGGTGGAGTGGAGGCGGGAGAACTCGGCGATGAGGCGGCGGGTGATGCCGGGGGCGAGGAGCGCGTCGCCGGCCGCCACCACCCGGACCGCCTCCGCGAGCTGATCGGCCGAGGCGTCCTTGAGGAGGAACCCGGAGGCCCCGGCGCGGAGGGCTTCGTAGACGTACTCGTCGAGGTCGAAGGTGGTCAGCACCAGGACCTTGATGTGCGGGGTGTCCGTGGTGATGCGGCGGGTCGCCTCGATGCCGCCGAGTTCGGGCATGCGGATGTCCATCAGGACGACGTCCGGGGCGAGTTCGGCGACCTTGAGGACCGCGTCGAGTCCGTCGACCGCCTGACCGACCACCTCGATGCCCGGATGGGCGTTGAGCAGCACGGTGAATCCCTGGCGGACCATCTGCTGGTCGTCGGCGATCAGTACGCGGATGGTGCCGCTCACGGTCGTCATGGCGTCTCTTCTCCTCGCGGGCCTGTGAAGGTGTCGTCGGTCCGGGCGGTGCCGTCGGTGGAGAGGGTGCCGTTGCCCGGGAGGAAGGCCGCCACCGCGAAGCCTCCGCACGACGTCTCCGAGGTCACGAGGGTGCCACCCAGCATCGCGACGCGCTCCCGCATGCCGAGCAGGCCGTGTCCGGCGCCCGGGGACGGCGGAGCGGGCCGCTCGGGCCGCGAGTTGACGACCCTCACCTGCAGGCCCCGGGGGAAGTGCCAGAGCTCCACCTCGACCGCGGAACCCGGCGCGTGGCGAAGGGCGTTGCTCAGCGCCTCCTGGATGATCCGGTACGCCGACAGCTCCACGCCCGGAGCCAGGGGAAGCCGCTCCCCCTTGATCTCCGTGGTCACGTCCAGTCCCGCGGCGCGGGTGTTCTCGACCAGGGCGTCGAGACGGCTCAGGGTCGGCTGCGGGGAGTCCGGAGCCACGCCCGCCCCGGCACCGAGGCCGTAGGGGTTCTCCGGATTCTCCGAACGCAGCACCCCGAGCACCCGGCGCAGTTCGGTGAGCGCCTCCAGGGCGTTCTGCCGGATGCCTTCCAGGTTCTCCTTCAGTTCCTCGGTCGGGTTCTCGACGAGGTGCGGGGCGACCTGCGCCTGAATGGAGATCACCGACATGTGGTGGGCGACCACGTCATGGAGCTCGCGCGCGATACGGCTGCGCTCCTCCAGGACCGTGCGGCGGGCGCGCTCCTCCTCGGTCAGCGAGGCCTGCTCGACCAGTTGGGTACGGGCCTCACGGCGGCCGCGCAGCGCCGTGCCGAGGAGGACGACGACGGCGAAGACGACCAGCGCCAGCGCTCCCGTCGGGTGGTAGGCCGGTCCGCCGAACGGTCCGACGGGCGGTCCGAAGGACGGCGCTGTCGGGGAGGGCGCGGGTCTGACGGCCAGATCCTGCAGGACGTAGGTGGCCAGGGCGGTCAGCGACAGCGCGCCGACGGCGACGCGCGTGGGCGACCGCAGGGCGAGCAGGAAGAGCACGACGGCCTGTGCCGTCATCGTGGACGAGCTCCACGGCCAGTCCGCTCCCAGTGCCGGGCCGGGGATGCCCGCGACCACGGTGGCACCCAGCGACAGCCACCAGGCCGGTACGGGACGCCACAGCGCGAACGCGACGGCCACGCCCACCGCGAAGCCGCTGAGCGTGCCCAGCGGGAAACCCAGTTCGCCGCTCAGCTCGTCCATGGCCGCCAGACCGAGCCCGAGAGCGATCAGGCACACCAGGACGTGCGGCAGCCGGTTCAGCCGACGGGGCCGGGACAGCGGCGGCAGCGGCGCCGCCGCCGGCACCGCGAGCTCGGCCAGGATCCCGCGCAGGAACGAGAGGAGCCGGAAAGGGACCCGGACGAGTGACCGTACGCGCCCACCTCCACGGCGGCCGTCATCGCCGGGCACGGCGACCGGAGCGGGGGACCCGGTTCCGCGTGACGGTGCGCCAGGCCCCTTTGCCGACTCGCCGGTCGGGGGCCCGTGCTCCTCGCTGGTCACGCCGCCAACCCTAGGCACGAGGCGCCTCCCCGGGTGCCGCTCCACCGGGGCCCCGGTGGACGCGCACGACCCGGGACGGACGGCCGGCGAGGCGGCGGGGTCCCCGCTCATGGACGCCGAAAGCGAACCAGCACAGGGCGAGGGCACAGCCGAAGACGGGCAGCCAGGCGGTTCTCGCGGCCACCCAGACCAGGGAGTCGGGGGTGGTGTGCAGGCCGGGAAGCCTGCCCGCGAACAGACCGAGGGCGGTCACCGCCATCAGGGACGTCTGGTGCCAGAGGAATATCGTCATCGCGGAGAGGTTGGCGAAGGCGGTGCCGGCCCAGACCACCGGGCGCCGCATCCCCCGGCGCAGCGGCTCACGCAGCAGCAGGGCGAGTCCGCACTGGGCCAGGCCGAAGGTGACCGCGGCCAGCGTCGGCGGGTCCAGATTGGAGACCGCGGCCCCCGGTACTCCGACCATGGACGCCGGATAGCCGGCCCACATCACCAGGGCGGCCGTCGCCGCCGCGCCGCCGCCCAGCAGCAGCCGGCCCGCGCGCGGCCGCTCCAGTTCACCGCGCGTCCAGGCCGCGCCCAGGGCGTACGGCACCAGCCAGCCGGCCGCGAGGTTCACCCAGCCGAGCCACGCCGGGCCCCCGAGTCCGAAACGGATGACGTCCACATGGAGAACGACGGCCAGCGGCCACAGCGGGTTCAGTCGGGTCAACAGCGGTGTCGCCGCGGTCAGTCCGGCGAAGACCACCAGGAACCAGAGCGGGGACAGGGCCAGTTTCACCAGGGTGTGCACCGTGCGGAAGTCCGCGCCGGACACGAGCAGGCAGACGGTCGCCACCGCCCAGAGCGTCAGCACCGCCGCCACCGGCCTCAGAAGGCGTCCCATGCGGGTGCGCAGCCACTGCCCGTACGTCGTGCCGCGCGCCCGCGCCGACGCGTAGCCCTTCGTCGCCACGTGCCCGCCCACCAGGAAGAAGACGGCGAGCGTCTGGAAGACCCAGGAGACCGGGGTCAGCCAGGGCATGTACCGCAGCGGGCTCGCCGTGCGCAGCACGCCGCCGTCCGCGACGAGCGCCGTCACCAGCCAGTGGCCCAGCACCACGCCCAGGATCGCGAGGGCGCGCAGGGCGTCCACGGCACGGTCCCGCCCCGCGGGGGTGGACCGGTCGACGCGGTGGATCGCGGACCGTAAACCGGTCGGGACGGGCGTGCCGGTCAGGGCTGTCGTGCCGGTCGGGTCAGGCACGGGTCACCTCCGAGGTGTCGCCGAGGACGATGCGGGTGAGGTTGGCCAGGGACACGGAGCCCGGCGCGAAGTAGTCGCTGTGGCCGGCGGAGCCCGCCGTGAAGACCCGGGCGCCGAAGGACGGGGACACCGGGTCGGTGCCGAAGCCGACGGTCGTGCCGAAGAGGCCGACGCTCGCGTGCGGGACGTGCGCGACCCAGTCGGCGGAGCCCCGGGCGGCCCAGACGCGGGCGGAGGTGCCCAGCGCGGCGGCCGAGGACGCTCCGGTGCCCGGACTGCCGAGGACGACGATGTCGCTCACGTCCAGTCCCGGGGCGGCACGGCCGCAGACCACCGTGCCGTACGAGTGGCAGAGCAGGGAGAGGTGCGCCGACCGGCCGACGACGCCGCGCAGCCGGCCGAGGAACTCCCTCAGCCGGGGAGCCGCTTCCTCGGCGCGGTCCGGCGTCAGGACCGTGGTGCTCACGGTGCCCGGCGTCTCGAACCCGAGCCAGGCGACGACGGCACCGCGCGGGCCGAGCCGGTCGCTCAGGGCGAGGGCGCCGGCGCGGAAGCGGCCGTACGTCTCCAGCGTGGTGTCCGAACCCGGGACCAGGACGGTCACGCGGTCGGCGTGGGCGAGATCGCCGAAGACCTCGACGGCCCGGCCGGTGCCCCGGCCGTCGAAGAGGAGGAGGCGGCGGGAGGGCGCGGCCATGGCGCGGTCGGCGGCGGCCCGGGTGCGGTCACCGTGGTCCGCGGCCATCCGGGCCGCCTTCGCGGCGTCCGCGCGGTTCGCCTCGTACGTCCGCTCCAGGTTCGACGCCGTCAGCGGTGGGAGGACCGCGGGTGCGGGTGCGGGGATCTCGGGGCGCGCGGCGGCGGACACGGGGACGACGACCGCGGCCGCGACCGCCGCGGCGAGCAGCGTCCGGCGCAGCCGACGGACGAGTCCCGTCCGACGCGGCCGACGGGCGGTCCGGTCTCCGGCCCGGGGGCGCGGGGCCGCGGGGGTGTCCGCTCTCCCCTCGGCAGCCGGCTTCGTCCGGTGGTCCATGGTGTCCGTCCCTCCCCGTCCGCCCGGTCATCGGGCGTCACTGGAAGGGAAATTACGGATCATCACCTGTCGTCCGCGTCCCGCTGCGGGCCTCATTCGACAGGTAGCTCTCAGGTACTACGGGTATGACCGGGGCACGAGAGGGCGAGTCAACTCCCTTTTAAACCAAGGCACTTGAAGTACCTACCAGGCCAGTTGCGCGATCTCCTCCACCACCACGGCACAGGCGTCGGCGGACGGGTCGATCAGGGGGAAGTGGCCGACGCCCTCCAGCAGCGTCAGCCCCACCACCTCACCGGCCTTGGCCGCCGCGTCCGCGTACGACTCGGCGACCGCCTGCGGGACGACGACGTCGGTACGGCCCTGGACGAGCGTGGTGGCGATGCCGGTGGGGAGCAGTCGCACCGGGTCGGCGCAGGGCAGACGTTCCACGAACGTGGCCTCGCCGCCCAGGAGTTGGCGGGAGGCGCCGCCGCACACGCCGAGTTCCTCCGCGACCTCGAAGTCGGCGATCGGGGCGAGGGCGACGACACCGCGCAGGGGTGCGGGGCCGTCGGTGCGCCAGGGCGCGTCGGCGGGCAGGAGGTGACGGGCCGCGGCCCACAGCGCCAGGTGTCCGCCCGCCGAGTGGCCGGTGATCACCACGCGTCCGGGGTCGGCCCCCGGGAGCGCCCGGCGCACGAGGGCGGGCAGCGCGTCGAGCGCGGCCGCCACGTCGTCGAAGGTGTCGGGCCAGCGGCCGGCGACCGGAGCCCCGGCGGCGGTGTCGCCGGCCCCGGTTCCGTCGGCCCCGGTTCCGTCGGCCTCGATGCCGCCCCGGCCCCCGTCCCCTCCGCGGCGGTACTCGACGTTCGCCACGGCGAATCCGCGGCGGGCCAGGAGGCCGGCGAACGGGGTGATGTGACGGCGGTCGTACGGGGCGCGCCAGGCGCCGCCGTGCAGCACGACCACGAGCGGGGTCGGGACCTCCGGGTCGGGGTCGCGCGGGGCGTAGAAGTCGATCACCTGGTCGGGGTGGCCGCCGTACGCCGTGGTGACGTCCGGGGCCACGGGCGGGTGCGAGAAGGCTGACGCCTCTTCGGCGGCGTCGCGTGCGGCGGCGGCGTCGCCGTCCCGGGGTGCGGCGGCGTCCTGCATGCTCCAACCTCTCAGCGGTGAAACGGATTTGGCGGGTGGGGGAACGATTCGGCCGTTTGCGGGGACGCTATCAGGCCAGTGACGTGGGTCGACAGCAGGCTGTCGCGCTCGCTCGGAGGGGGCGGTTCCCCCTCCGCCGTTTCCGTGGACCGGGGCGATGCGGGCACCCGGTGTACCGGGTGGGGCGGAGGAGTTTCGCCCCCTCCGCCCCTGCCCTTCCCGTCCTCGGGGCTCCGCCCCGGACCCCGCTCCTCAAACGCCGGAGGGGCTGAAATTTCCCTGCGTCTCAAAGCCTGAGCAGCTGAAATTTCCCCACCGGTCGAAACCGGAGCAGCTGGGACTTCCCCACCAGTCGAAGCCAGAGGAGTTGAAGCTTCCCCGCCACTCGGAGTCGGAGGGGTTGTCGGTGGTTCTCAGGACAGGGTTTCCGCCAGGAGTCGTGCCGCTCGTTCCGCGTCGGCGAAGCCCACGTACAGGGGGGTGAAGCCGAAGCGGAGGACGTCCGGGTGGCGGAAGTCGCCGACCACGCCGTTGTCGATCAGGCGCTTCATCACGGCGCCCGCGTCCGCGCAGCGCAGGGCCACCTGGCTGCCCCGCTCCGCGTGGGCGGCGGGGGTCACCGACTCGACCCGGCCCTCGGGGACGTACGCCGCGACGCACTCCAGGAAGAAGTCGGTCAGGGCCAGCGACTTGGCGCGGACGCCGTCGACCGAGACGCCGTCCCACACCTCCAGCGCCGCTTCCAGGGCCAGCATCGAGAGGATGTCCGGCGTGCCGACCCGCCCGCGCAGCGCGCCCGGCGCGGGCTCGTACGACGAGCTCATGGCGAAGGGCTCGGCGTGCGAGTTCCAGCCGGGCAGCGGGGAGTCGAAGCGGTCCTGGAGACCGGCGCGGACGTAGAGGTACGCGGGCGAACCGGGGCCGCCGTTCAGGTACTTGTAGGTGCAGCCGACCGCCAGGTCCACCCCGTGCTCGTCGAGACCGACCGGCAGGGCGCCCGCGGTGTGGCACAGGTCCCAGACGACGAGCGCGCCCGCCGCGTGGACCGCGGCGGTCAGGGACGGCAGGTCGTAGAGCCGGCCGGTGCGGTAGTCGACGTGGTTGAGCAGCACCGCCGCCGTACGGGGGCCGAGCGCCGAGGACAGCTCGTCCGGATCGACCGGGCGCAGCTCACAGCCCGTCATCCGGGCCGCCGACGCGGCGATGTACCCGTCCGTCGGGAACGTGGTCGCGTCGACGAGGATCTCGTCGCGTCCCTCGCCCGCCAGCCGTACCGCGCCCACCAGGGCCTTGAAGACGTTCACGCTGGTCGAGTCGCCGACCACGATCTGTCCGGGCGCCGCGCCGACCAGCGGGGCGATGCGGTCGCCGATCCGCTCGGGCGCGGTCCACCAGCCGCTCTCCTCCCAGGAGCGGATGCGCATCTCGCCCCACTGCCTGCGGACGACGTCCTCGACCCGGCCGGGGACCTCGACCGGCAGCGCGCCGAGCGAGTTCCCGTCCAGGTACACCACGTCGTCGAGCACGAACCGCTTGCGCAGTCCGGCGAGTTCGTCGGCGGCGTCCAGTTCCGCCGCCCGCGCGGACAGGTCTCGCTCAGACATAGGACCTCGCTGTCCACAGCTCGGGGAACACGTTCTTCTGCGCGCGCTTCTCCAGCCAGGCCACCCCGGCGCTGCCGCCGGTGCCGGTCTTCGATCCCATGGCCCGGCGGGTGGCGACGAGGTGGTCGTTGCGCCAGCGCCACACCAGCTCGGCGACGTCGGTCAGCGCCTCGCCGAGACGCGCGAGCTCGTCGGTGTCGTCGCCGGAGTACAGGGCCGTCCACGCGGCCTGCACCTCGGGCGAGGGTTCGTAGCGCTGCGACACGTCACGCTCCAGCACGGAGGCCGGTATCGCGTGCCCGCGCCGCGCGAGCAGCCGCAGCACCTCGTCGTAGAGGCTCGGCTCGTGCAGCGCCTTCTCCAGCTCGGCGTGCACGCGCGGCGCGCCCCGGTGCGGGACGAGCATCGACGCGGACTTCTCGCCGAGCAGGAACTCCATGCGCCGGTACATCGCCGACTGGAAGCCGGAGCCCTCGCCGAGGGCCGAGCGGTAGGAGTTGAACTGCGCGGGCGTGAGCTGTCCGAGCGGGCGCCAGGACGCGTTGAGCGCCTCCAGCTCGCGTACGGACCGCTTCAGCGCGGCCACCGCGACGGGGACGTCGTCCGCGCGCAGCGCCTTGGCCGCGGTCTCCCACTCGTGGACGATGACCGTGAACCACAGCTCCATGACCTGGGTCGTCACCAGGAAGACCATCTCTCCGGGGTCGTCGGAGAGGGTGTGCTGGAGGTGGGTGAGCACGTCCGCCTGTACGTAGTCCTCGTACGGCGTCGTGCCCTGGAAGTCGAGATGCGGGGTCTCGGGCTCCTGAGCCTGCGTGGGCTGAGCCTGGTGGGACATCGCTGTCTCCTGAATCGTGCTCCGGGTAGCGGTCCGCCCCTGCCGTTACCGACACGGGGGCCCCGGTCCCCACCGGGCATCCTCCTCAATCGTCCCCCGGAACCGCAAGGCCCGCCTGGTCACACCAGGCGGGCCCGCACCGGAGCCCCGTTCGGAGGGGTCCCGGAAGCGCCGGTCCGTCCTAGCCCAGCGTCTGGGCCGCGGTCGGCGAGGAGTCCTTCAGGAACTGGCTGCAGCGCTCGTACTCCTCCTGCTCGCCGATCGACTGCGCGGCGCGGGCGAGGGCGTGCAGGGCGCGCAGGAAGCCGCGGTTCGGCTCGTGCTCCCACGGCACCGGGCCGTGGCCCTTCCAGCCGTTGCGGCGCAGGGCGTCCAGGCCGCGGTGGTAGCCGGTACGGGCGTAGGCGTACGACTCGACGACGCTGCCCCGCTCGAACGCGTCGTCGGCGAGCCGCGCCCAGGCGAGCGAGGAGGTGGGGTACTTCCCGGCGACGTCGGCGGGGGCGGTGCCGCCCGCGAGCAGCTCGCGCGGCTCCGGGTCGTCGGGGAGACGGGTCGGGGGCGGTCCCCCGAGGAGGTTCTCGTGAATCGTCATGGGTTCCAGTCTGCTGCATCGTCCGTGATCGGTAACGGTTGCCCGGGACACCGGGGGAACGATCCGTTCCGCGGCCGGACCACGACCGGCATCCGCCGAACGGGGGAATCGCCAGACGGGGGAATCGTCAGACGGACCCGGCCCCCGGAGGCCCGGGGGAGCCGCGGTCCCCGAGGACGCCCCGGGAGCGCTCCGGCTCCAGCGGGGGTGCCGTCAGGGAACCGTGCCTGCGGCACTCGGGGCGCAGGCAGCCGGGCGGCGGGCGGCGCACGGTCGCGAAGGCCAGCACCGCGCCGGCCACCAGCACGCCCGCGCACAACGGCATCGCCCGGCGGAAGGCCGCGTCGAAGGCGTCCGCCGAGCGGTACGCCTCCGGCCCCATCCCGGTGAGCAGCGGCAGCGCGGCCACGGCGAGGAGCCCGGCCGCGCGGGCCGCCGCGTTGTTGATCCCGCTGGCCAGGCCCGCCCGCCCGACGTCCACCGAGGCCAGGACGGTCGCGGTCAGCGGGGCGACCAGCGTGACCATGCCCAGCCCCATCACCAGCAGCGCGGGCAGCACGTCGGCCGCGTACGACGCGTCCTCGCCGACGCGCAGCATCAGCAGCATGCCCGCCGCGCACAGCAGCGGCCCGGCCGTCAGCGGGATGCGCGGGCCGATCCGCCGGGAGAGTTCGCCGGAGCGGGCGGAGAAGAGCAGCATCAGGGCCGTGGTCGGCAGGAGCGCCGTGCCGGCCTGGAGCGCCGAGTAGCCCGCCACGACCTGGAGCTGGAGCGCGGCCAGGAAGAAGAAGCCGCCGAAGGCCGCGTAGACGCACAGGGTCACCAGGTTGACGGCCGTGAACTGGCGCGAGGCGAAGATGTCGGGCGGCATCATCGGATCGGGCCGCCGCCGCTCGACGTACACGAAGGCCACCCCCGCCGCCACGCCCGCGACCGCCGCCACCGGCACCAGCGGGGAACCGCTCGGGGCCTCGATCAGGGCGTACGTCACCAGGGCGAGCGAGAGCGCGCCGAGAACGGCGCCGAGGACGTCGAAACCGCGGCGGGACCGCCCCGTCCCGTTCCCCGCCCCGCCCGGCCCGGGCGCTTCCCCGGCGGACTCCGCCGGGCGGACGGTGTCCCCGGTGGACTCGGGCACGTGCCGCAGGGCGACCGGGGCGCACACCAGCGCGACGGGGATGTTCAGCAGGAACACCCAGCGCCAGCCCGGCCCGTCCACCAGCCAGCCGCCCAGGAACGGCCCGACGGCGGCCCCGACGCCCCCGAAGCCCGACCACAGGCCGATGGCGCGGGAGCGGTCGTCCGGATGGAAGGAGGCCTGGATGATCGCCAGCGAGCCGGGGGTGAGCAGCGCCCCGCCGACGCCCTGGAGGACGCGGGCCGCGACGAGCACGCCCACGTCCGGCGCGAGCCCGCACAGCAGCGAGGCGGCGGCGAACCACACCACGCCGAGGACGAAGATCCTCCGGCGCCCGAACCGGTCCCCGAGCGAACCGCCCAGCAGGATCAGCCCGGCCAGCGACAGCATGTAGCCGTTCACGGTCCACTGGAGGGCGGCGAGGCTCGCGTCCAGGTCGCGGCCGATGGCGGGCAGGGCGACGTTGACGACGGTCGAGTCCAGCAGGGCCATGCTGGAGCCGAGGACGGTGGTCAGCAGGATCCACTTCCCCGTCGGGGAGGCGATCCGTACCCCGGCCCGGCCGTCCGATGCGTCCCGTGCGGGCACAGCCATACCCCGGAGCATACGGAAGGGTCCGGCACCGTGGCGGGTGCCGGACCCTTCCGGACGTGGCTCGGGCGGAGGACCGCCGGCCGGTTACTTGAGGCGGGTGCCCGTGGAGCGCAGGGCGGCGCAGGCCTCGGTCACGCGCTGGGCCATGCCGGCCTCGGCGAGCTTGCCCCAGGTGCGCGGGTCGTACTTCGACTTGGTGCCGACCTCGCCGTCGACCTTCAGGACGGCGTCGTAGTTGCGGAACATGTGGTCCACGACCGGACGGGTGAAGGCGTACTGGGTGTCGGTGTCGAGGTTCATCTTCACGACGCCGTTCTCCAGCGCGGTGGCGATCTCCTCGGCGGTGGAGCCGGAGCCGCCGTGGAAGACGAAGTCGAACGGGCTCGTCTTGCCGTACTTGGCGGCGACGCCCTCCTGGAGGTCCTTGAGGAGCTCGGGACGCAGGACGACGTTGCCCGGCTTGTACACGCCGTGCACGTTGCCGAACGACGCGGCGAGCAGGTAGCGGCCCTTGTCGCCCAGTCCCAGGGCCTCGGCGGTGCGCAGCGCGTCCTCGACGGTCGTGTACAGCTCGTCGTTGATCTCGTGGCTGACGCCGTCCTCCTCGCCACCGGTCGGGGTGATCTCGACCTCGAGGATGATCTTCGCGGCGACGGCCTTGGCGAGCAGCTCCTGGCCGATGGCCAGGTTGTCGGCGAGGGTCTCGGCGGAGCCGTCCCACATGTGGGACTGGAACAGCGGGTTCTCGCCCTTGGCGACGCGCTCGGCGGAGATGTCGAGCAGCGGACGTACGTAGCCGTCCAGCTTGTCCTTGGGGCAGTGGTCCGTGTGCAGCGCGACCGTGATGTCGTACTTCGAGGCGACGACGTGCGCGAACTCGGCGAGGGCGACGGCGCCCGTCACCATGTCCTTGTTGTGCTGGCCGCCCAGGAACTCCGCGCCACCGGTGGAGATCTGGATGATGCCGTCGCTCTCCGCCTCCGCGAAGCCGCGCAGCGCAGCGTGCAGGGTCTGGGACGAGGTCACGTTGATGGCCGGGTAGGCGAACTTGCCTGCCTTCGCCCGGTCGAGCATCTCGTTGTAGACCTCGGGGGTTGCGATGGGCATCTGTCCGCTCCTTGTATGTGCGGGTCTGCCGTACTGCTGCTGCGGTACGACGGGACTGGTGCTTCTGGCCCTGACCTAGGGGGGCGACGTCATCGTCGGCCCCATCTTTCCAGACGACACAGGATCTGCCAGACAGCCCGTCCGACATGCGGGACCCGCGCGTCGGCGGGGTCCCGCGACAGGGCGGTCAGTCGAGCCCCAACTCGCCCTTGGAGTAGGCGAAGAGGTACGGAACACCGGCGCCGGCCTCGATCTTCTCGGCGGCACCGGTGGCGCGGTCGACGATCGTGGCGACGGCGACGACCTCGGCCCCGGCCTCCCGGACGGCCTGGACGGCCTCCAGCGGGGAGCCGCCCGTGGTCGAGGTGTCCTCGACCACGAGGACCCGCCGGCCCTTGATCTCGGGGCCCTCGACACGGCGCTGCAGACCGTGCGCCTTGGCGGCCTTGCGGACGACGAAGGCGTCCAGCCTGCGGCCCTGCGCCGCGGCGGCGTGCAGCATCGCCCCGGCGACCGGGTCGGCGCCCATGGTCAGCCCGCCGACCGCGTCGAACTCCAGACCGGCGGTGAGGTCGAGGAGGACCTGCCCGACGAGCGGGGCGGCCTCGCCGTCCAGCGTGATCCGGCGCAGATCCACGTAGTAGTCGGCCTCAAGACCCGAGGAGAGGGTCACCTTGCCGTGCACCACGGCCTTGTCCTTGATCTGCTGCAGCAGCGTGCCACGTACGTCGTCACTCATGGACGCCAGCTTAGAGGCGCCGCCAGCTCCAGGTCGTGGCGGCTTCGAGGGGCTCGATGGGGGTGACCAGCCGGGGGTGGGTGTTGAGGCCGTTCGGCGGACCGGTCTGCGGCTCCACGCACACCGCCGCCTCCTGCTCGTCGTAGACGACGACCCACTGCTCCCGACCGGCGACGTTCAGCTCCAGCCGCCCCGGCCAGGTGAGGGTGACGTCGACGCCCTCCGGCATGCCGAAGCAGTCGTCCCAGGGGCCGGGTGCCGGATCGACGCGGCGGCCGGTGGGCAGGTGGTCCTCGCCCCGCTCCTCCTGCCAGCCGGGCTCGAAGTCCACCAGGACGTCGTCGCCGCCGTCGCCCAGGTTCCTGTTGAACCAGGGGTGCCAGCCGATCTGGGCCGGGAACGACTCCCCGTACGTCTCCACCGACATGGTGATCGTCAGGCTGCCCTCGGTGAGGGCGAACGCCTGGGTGACGCGGGCGGGGTGCGGCCAGGGCTCGACCAGGTCGTACGTGATCACGGCCTCGTCCGCGGTGACGCGGGCCCTCTTCCAGGCGCCGTCGCGGGCGGTGCCGTGGATGGCGTGCGGCGGGGAGTTGAGCGGCATCTGCCGGACGACGGCGCCGTCGAGGAACCTGCCGTCGCGGATCCGCCCGCACCACGGGACCATCGGGAAGCACCCGAACTTCGCGCCCTGCCTCAGCAGTTCGACGCCGCCGACCCGCAGACTCCCGACCCGTCCGCCGTTGCCCGGCGTCACGGTCACCTCCGCGTCACCCGCGGTCAGCGTGATGTCTTCGTCAATCACGGAGCCGACCCTACTGGGGCGGGAGCGCCGTGTGGTTCTCCCGCCCGCGCCACTGGCTCGATGCCGCCCGCGTCGCCGGCTCGACGACGCTTGTGCCGTCCGGCTCGACGACGCCCGCACCGCCGGATTCGACGGCCCGTGCCGTCGGCTCAACGGCGCCTGCGCAGCGCCCGGGTCAGGGCGATCGCCGAGGCCAGCGCCAGGGCCGCCGCGGGGGCCGCCCAGCGGAGGGTGGCGCGTGCGGCGGTGGCCTCCGGGGGCGGGACGGGGGCGTAACGGCCGCGCGGAGGAGCGTGGTCGACCTCCTCCGCGCTGCGCCCGATCATCGTCCGCCGCGCATGTGCCGCCTCGGCCATGGCGTCCGCCCGCCCCGGCCCCCCGGTCTCCTCCGCCACGAAGTCCTCCCCGTCGAACTCGCCGTCGTCCTCCTCCGCCCCGAACGGGGAGGACGCCACGTCCCCCTCGAACCCCGGGACCGGGCCGGGGTCGCCTTCGGATTCCGGCGCGGGTCCGTCCTCGGGCCCGGTCCCGGCCTCGGGTTCGGCCTGAGGAGCGGGTCCGGCCTCGGGTTCCGGAGCAGGTGCGTCCTTGGGCGCGGTCCCGGGTTCGGTTTCCGGTGCGGGTCCGGCCTCGGGTTCCGGGGCAGGTGCGTCCTCGGGCACGGTCCCGGGTTCGGCCTGAGGAGCCGGGCCGGCCTCGGACGTCGGTCCGGCCTCCGATGCGGGGCCGGCCTCCGGCGCAGGGCCGCCTTCGGACTCCGCGTCGACGTCGGCGTCGAGCTCGGGGGCCGGCTCCGGCTCGGTTTCGGCTCCGGACACCGGTCCCGCCCCGGCCGTCCGTCCGGTTTCGGGGGCGGTCTCCGGCTCGGCCCCGGCCTCGGGTCCGGCTCCCCGTACCGGTCCGGGTTCCGGGGCCCGCCCGGTCCCGGCTCCGGGTCCCGGTCCGGGGGCGGCCTCGGCCGCGGGGCCGGACTCGGTCCCGCTGTCCGGGAGGTCCGCGAGGTCCGCTGCAAGGGTTTCGCCGAAGCGGGTCAGCAGGCGCGCGCCCGTCGAGGACACGGCGTCGTGCGGGAGTTCCGCCACGCGGCCGTCACCGGAGGCCGTGCCGTCGAACGCGAGGGTGGTACCGCCCTCGGCGGGAAGGAGCCGCAGGGTCAGCGCCAGTTTCACGGCACCGCCGCCGCGCACCTCCGTGGCGTCGCCCTCGACGGCGTACGAGCCGTCGCCCCGCGCGACGAAACGGAACACGGCGCGATAGGTGATCGTATGACCGGCGACGCGGACCTTCACCCGTCCGGCGACCCGTACGACCCCCGTCTGCCGGCCGTGTCCGGCGGGCGAGGACCCGCCCGCGGTGTCCTGACCGGTCCCGGGGACGAGCGGCGAGCCCCCGGCCGCCTCGGCGCCTCCCGAGGCGGCCGACGCGTCCTGCTGGAGGCCCGGGATCGCGCGGGCGACCCGGGAGGGATCGGCCAGCGCCTCTGTCAGCCGCCCGGCCGGAAACGGAACGAACACCTCGTGCTCCATGTCAGCCGAGCCTACCCAGCACGGACCGGACCGCACCCGCGTATCCCGGGATTCCCGGGCCTCCCGCTCAGTCGGCGTACCGCGGATGCACCAGCGTGGAGGGCGGAAGCGCACGGTGGACGCGGCTGCGGGAGGCGGCGCGCGCGCCCGCCGTCAGGGCCGCCTGGGTGAGGGTGCGCGGCCGCGGGCAGGAGGGGTCCAGCCGCAGCGGCACGGGCGTACGGGAGGCGAGGATGAAACCCCAGCCGCCCCCGGACCCCGCCCCGTCCCCGCCCCCCTCCGCACCCCTGGCCCCCGCCGCTCCGTGGGCGCGGTGACCGGTCCGGGCCGCGAAGCCGGGGTCCCGGCCGCCGACGCGGTAGGGCCTGGTGAACAGGCCCGCCGCGCGGATCGTCGCGTCGACCGTCCAGAAGGTCCGGTGCCGGCCGGCCGGCGGACCCGCGTGGACCACGAGACGCCCGCCGGGGGCGAGCACGCGGCGCGCGAGACCGTAGAACTCCCGCGAGTACAGCTTGGTGGCCGCGGTGACGCAGGGGTCGGGCAGGTCCGAGACGACGACGTCGTACGTCGACCGGGCGCGGCGCAGCGAGCGGAAGGCGTCCGCCGTCACCGCGTGGACCCGGGGATCGTCGTACACGTGCCGGTTGAGGGCGGACAGCGCGGTGTCGTGGCGGGCGAGCCCGACCACGTCCGCGTCGGGTTCGACGATGTCGACGCGGCGCACCCCGGGATGGCGCAGCACCTCACGGGCGGCGAGTCCGTCACCGCCGCCGAGGATGAGCACGCGCGCGTGCGGTCCGTTCATCGCGGGGTGGACGAGCGCCTCGTGGTAGCGGCGCTCGTCGCGGGCGCTGAAGCGCAGACGGCCGTCGACGAAGAAGCGCAGCGGACGGCCGTGGGTGCCTCCGGTGAGGACGGCCTCCTGGACGCCGGTGCGGAGCGCGACGCGGGCCTCCGCCCCGTACAGGGCGTGCCGCGCGGCCCGTTCGAAGTCGTCGGCCAGCACCGCGGCCGAGGCGAGGAGGCCGAGCACGACGACGTTGGCGACGACCAGGATCCAGCGCGCGCGGCGGGTCAGGTCCCCCCGGAACAGCCCGAGCACGAGGGCGCCGCCGGCGATCACGTTCACCGTCCCGGTCAGCAGGGCCCCCGTCAGCTGGCCGAGCAGGGGCAGCAGCAGGAACGGGAAGGCGAGGCCGCCGAAGAGGGCGCCCACGTAGTCCGCGGCGAACAGGTCCGCGACCGCGCCGCCGGGGTCCTGGCGGCGGATGCGCTGTATCAGCTCCATGAGCAGCGGGACCTCGGCGCCGATGAGCAGGCCGATGGTGAGCGAGAAGACCACCAGCAGCCAGCGGGGACCGTCCGCCCACGGGCCGCCCCATCCTCCGGTCCAGGCGAACACCGCGTACAGGGCCATCGCACTGCATCCGCCGACCAGGGCGAGCAGCGCCTCGACGGCACCGAAACCGGCCGCGGCGTACGGGCGCAGCCGCTTCGCCGCGAGGGAGCCGACTCCCATGGCGAACACCATGACGGAGAGCACGACGGACGCCTGGGTGACCGAGTCGCCGATCAAGTACGAGGCGAGGGCGACCAGTTCGAGCTCGTACACGAGTCCGCAGGCCGCGCAGACGAACACGCCCACCAGGACGAGGAACCTGCCGATGCCCGGCCGGACGGGCAGCCGCGCCTGGCCCTGGACGCCCCAGGGCGGCGGCGCGCCGGGCGGGGCTGGCGCGTGCGGTTCGATCACTCCGTGAACGCTACGTCACGTCGCCACTACGTCTCGTCACCCACACGTGTGGAAACCCTTGCTCTTCAGGGTGCACGGGATTGACCTGGGCATCTGCCCGGCGCACCCCGCGCGGACACCCGCGCCCACACCCGGCGCACCCTTCCCGAACCCCGCGCCCACGACGGGCGCACCCCCCCTCGGCCCCTCCGGACGCACCCCCGCGCCCGCCTCCTGGCGCCCCGCCCCGCTCCCGAAGCCGGACACTTCCCCGCACCCCCGCACCCCTGCGCCCGCGCGCCCCCTCGCGCGTCCCGCCGTCAGACGCCGGAGGCGCTGAGGGCCTCCGTCCGTACGCCGACTCGCGTACGCGTCGCGACCAACTGGCCGTCCTGCGGGTACGCGTGCCACGTACGCCAGTGGACCTGTCCCTCATGACGCTGGGCGAGCATCGCCGTGAACGCGTGCGGGCTGCCGGGGAAGACACCGGCGAGCCCCTGGGGGTGGTCGGAGACGAGGGCCAGCAACTCCTGGGCGCGGCCCGCGAAGGAGCCGGGGGACAGGATCTCGACGCGGGCCGCGAACTCGTACTCCCAGTCGCCGAACCTCTTCGCGACGCCGAGCGGCAGAGGTGTGCTGCTGCCCGCGATGCAGGCGACGGTCTCCGAACAACTGCCCCGCTCCTCCTCCAGAAGGACCTGGTGGGACGCGCCGAGCAGTCTCAACTGGAGTTTTGCACCGGCGAGTTCGAGATCGAGGGTGGCGAGGGCCGGCAGCGGTTCGCGGCCCAGCGCCCAGGCGAGATCGGCCGCGCGCGTGTCGGTGTACGAGGTGTTCAGGGTCGTGAGCATGGGTCGGCTCCGCTAGCACGCAAAGGTGAGGTGGGGTTCATGCGCACCCGGTCAGCACCGGGGGGAACGGCCTGGCCTGCCCGGCCGGAAGGGCATCCGGCGGACACGTCCGATAGGACCATCCGATGGACTTCCGAGGCCTGTCGGCCCAGGGCTGCTCGGTGATGCACCAGGGCCGCTTTGGTGGTTTAGAGGGAATCATGAACTGTGCTGCCGCCACAGCGTTTTTACCCAACTTCGTGGGGTTTCCATCCCCCCGAGGGCTCCACAGCTCAACTGTTCAACCCCGACGTGCGCCCGGCGCGCGAACGCGCCCGTCGGCAGTGGTCGGCCGACGGGCACGTTCGTGCTGCGGATGCGTTTCCCACCGGGAGCCCGGCTGCCCCGTGTCAGCTGCCTCCGCCGCATCCGCCCCCGCCGCCACCACCGCACGAGGACCCGCCTCCGCAGGACGACCCTCCGCAGGAGTGACCGCCCGACGAGTCGCCGGACGAGCAGGAGAACCCGGCACCACCCGCGCCACCGGCCCACCAACTGCTGTCGCTGCCACTACCGCTGGAGGAGCGCCGCCGGTTCCTGGACCCGACCGTGCCCAGGGACGAACGCCCCCTCTCCCTGCGCCTCTTGTTCCTGCCGACGATCCCCACGATCACGACGAGCAGGACGACCGCCAGGATGATGCCGATGACCATGGCGCCACCCTCCTTCCGTTCCCCCGAAGCGGCCCCCCGTGGGCCGTGTTTCTCGGTTCAGGCCTTGCGTGACAGGGGGATGCCCTCACGCTTCCCGGCCCAAAGCAGAGTTGAGGAACTCCAGAGCATCCAGAAGTGGGCCTGGCCGACGGTCCAGGGACAGGAATCCTCTGCGGTTCCGGCTGACAAATGCATGACTGTCGCTACTCAACCGCCATGTTCCGCCATACCCGAACCCGTATTCCTCGGGGCCGGAGCGGGCAAAACCGCTGTATTCCTCGGCCAGAACGGCTCGTACCGAGAGAAAGCGGCAGCCATGACCAATAATGATCACATTCCTGAGGTGACGCTGGTTCATGCCGGTGACCAAATGTTCCTGGTGATGCCGAACGGGACAGCCGTCCCCGTGCAGCATCCGCCGACCGGTGGTCAAGCGGGGTCGATGTTCGCGACACAGGGCATATCGGCGAACATGGCGGCCGGCGGCGGTCTGTCCAACGCCGCGGCGAGGGCCCTCGCGGCCGCCGCGGTTGCCGCGCTCTTCGGAGTCTCGTTCTGAGCGGCGCCGGAACCGGGCTCTGACCGGCGAGTCGCCGGGGGACGAGCCCCGCGGCAAGGAGCACCTCGTCCGGGCAGGAAGAACACCGCGCGCGGGCGCCGTGCCCTTCCTGCCACCGGCACGCATCGACGGCCTGTACGCAGCCGGGATCGGGAGTTCACAGGCGGTCTCCGCAGAGGCCGCCTGTGGGCCGTCCGAGGGGGGCCGGTGCCGACGGACGACGACAGTCGGTGACGGCGCCGTCCTGCTCAGAGACGGCGCACAGGACATATGCACAGGTTCCCGTCGGCACAGGTGAGTTGAGGAACTCCAGAACTTGGGCGCAGGATGGCCCGCATGACCTCCAGTGCGCGCCCCTTCCTGAACCGCCGGCTCGCCGAGTTCGGGACGACGATCTTCGCCGAGATGTCCGCCCTCGCGATGAGCACCGGCTCGATCAACCTCGGACAGGGCTTCCCCGACACGGACGGTCCCGAGGAGATCCGGGAGGCGGCCGTCCGCGCCCTGCGGGACGGACGCGGCAACCAGTACCCGCCGGGACCGGGCGTCCCGGAACTGCGCACGGCCATCAGCGACCACCAGCGCCGCTTCTACGACCTGAACTACGACCCCGACACGGAGGTCCTGGTCACCGCAGGTGCTACGGAGGCAATCGCTGCGGCCATGCTCGCCCTCCTCGAACCGGGAGACGAGGTGATCGCCTTCGAGCCCTTCTACGACTCCTACGCCGCCTGCATCGCGATGGCCGGAGCGAAGCGCGTACCGCTCACCCTGCGTGCCCCGTCCTTCCGCCCGGACCTGGACGAGCTGCAAGCCAAGATCACCCCGCGGACGCGCCTTCTCCTCCTCAACACCCCCCACAACCCAACCGGAATGGTCCTCACCGCCGAAGAGCAGAGCGCCATCGCCGCACTCGCCGTCGAACACGATCTCCTCGTGGTCACCGACGAGGTGTACGAGCACTTGGTCTACGAAGGCACGCACCGCCCCATCGCTGCCCTGCCGGGCATGCGTGAGCGCACCGTCTCCATCTCCTCCGCCGGCAAGACCTTCTCCTTCACCGGTTGGAAGGTTGGCTGGGTCATGGCTGACGGCCCGCTCGTCTCCGCCGTCCGAACGGCCAAGCAGTACCTGACTTACGTCAGCGCGGGCCCCTTCCAGTACGCGATCGCCGAAGCACTGCGCCTGCCGGACGCCTACTTCGACAGCTTCCGCACCGACCTCCGCCGCAAGCGCGACCTGCTCGGCAACGGCCTACGCGCCGCCGGGTTCGAGGTCTACCAGCCCCAGGGCACCTACTTCATCACCACCGACATCACGCCCTTCGGCGAGAAGGACGCCTACGCCTTCTGCCGCGCCCTCCCCGAACGCTGCGGCGTCGTCGCCATCCCCAACTCCGTCTTCTACGACGACCCCGACGCCGGCCGCAGCCAGGTCCGCTTCACCTTCTGCAAGAAGGACGACGTCCTCCGCGAGGCGGCCGGCCGCGTGCAGCACCTGGCGTCCTGACCCACACCCTCTTCGTCCCGAAGGATCGGTTGATGAGCTTTCCTGCCTGGATTGTGTTTGCGCAGGTCAGGTGGGTGATCCCGGCTGGTCTCGGGTGGTGTGGAGGGGCATCGGGAGCAGGGCGGCTCCCAGATGGCTCCAAGAGAAGGGGGATGCCGTGTCCCTCAGCTGGGAGGCTTCGCGGGGCCTATGCGTTGTCCGCGGCGCGGCGTCGAAGGTCGTCAATGCAGTCCGGACGGAGAATGCGGCGGCATCGTGGTCGCTTCCCTGCGTTTGACGCAACCCGGCCAGATCCCCGTAACCGTCGTGGGCGTTGGCGAACGACGCGTACAGCACGGACGGGAGGACGGTCCAGGGGAAGCCGCCGTAGGGGCGGCCGGTGACCTGTGCGGCGATCTCCTCACGGATCACCCGCAGTTGGATGTCCAGGCCGTGCGCGTCCAGCCGGACCCCGGCCATCCGGTCGGCCTCCAGGAAGAGCAGCCGGTCCAGTGCCGCGGCAGGGGCGACCTGATAGAAGTCCGTGTAATCCTGGTGCGTCGACGCGCCGGCGGTGCCGCCCGAACCCTGTACGGCCCGGATGTGTTCGCCGGGACCGACCGAGGCGCTGCCCTGGAACATGGCGTGCTCGAAGAGGTGGGCGAAACCGCTGCGTCCGGCGGGGTCGCCGCGAAATCCGGTGCCGTAGTGGACGGCCACGCCGACGGCGGGCGCGCCGCCCCGGGCGTCGAGTACGACGCGCAGTCCGTTCTCGAGAGTCAACTGCCGCACGGTGCGCGTCCCTTCGGGTGTTCGGTTGCGGGCGGTACGGGGCGGGAGGGAGCCGGCGAGGGTGACCGTCGCCCCGGCACCCGGGTCAGGGTGCCGGGGCGGCCGGGTCACGAGAAGCCGGGGTGCCTGGTCAGCAGCCCTTGCCGACGGTCACGCCCACGCTCATGCTGAGGCCCGCGCTGCAGGCGTAGGAGGACTCGGCGACGGAGACGGCGATCGAGAGGCTGACCGGGCTGATCTCCCGCGCTCCGCCGTCCTGGGTGGCGGCGATCTCGTCGGCGGAGGTGTACGCGGCGTAGCCGGCGAGCAGGGCGTCGGTGGTGTTCACCAAAACTCCTCCTCGGGAGAAGGCGATCGACGGAACCGTTCCGCCGTCGACTCCTTTTCTATACGATTCACCGGGGATGACACCATGGAAAAAAATATGACTCACCTGAATTACGGTGAAGCTTTACCTCCGCTTTTCGCTCGGACCTCTCCGCTCTTTGTGCTCCGTGAAAAGCGCCGCCGGGGAAAGGTCCACGGCGGCGCCGGGCGGGCAGGGGCCGTCAGGCAGGCAACTGCTCCACGTAACGCTTGGCCATCGGCAGCGAGACGTAGGGGTAGTTGTCCCGCACCTCCTTGATCGCCGCCACCTTCCCGCGGGCCCTGAGGACCTCCTGGACGCGGTCCTCGTCCACCTGCTGCCGGAATCCCTCGTAGGACCCGTAGCGCTTGGTAAATGCCTGGGCGCGCTTCTTCGACGTGTTCTCGCCGGCCACGCCCAGGACCGTCGAGATGCCGACGGCGATGGCCCCTGAGATGTTCTCGATCATGCTTGGCCTCCCTTGTTTCGTGTGTCGGCCCCGGTTTCCTGGCCGGAGCCCGGTAGGTCTCCGATAAACCCGGCTATTCTGCCCGTTCGAACACGGACACATGCCGGGGGCTGAGCGCCGTGAAGGGTTCCTTGCGCCAGCCTGCAGTGCGTTCCACCAGCCGGAGCCCGGCCAACTCGGCCAACAGGTCGATCTCCTGGGGGAACGCGTAGCGCAGCACATGCTGGGTCGTCTGCGGCGCTCCGCCGTCCAGGATCGTATGCGTGGCGACCATGAGCTGCTGCGAGCGGTCCACCATCAGGGTGTCCAGCATGATCGAGTTCTCGCCGAGAAAGCGCATCGACAGGTCCGGCTTGGTGAGCACGTGGTAGGGCGACGGGTCGAAGGCTTCCAGGACGAAACGACCCCCGGGTGCCAACTGGTCGCGCACGTTGCGCAGGCAGTTGAGCTGTGCCTCCCGCGAGACGGCCACGAAGAACGTGTTCAGGACGAGTGTCACGAGCGGGAAATCGCCACCCATGTCGAGCCCCGGCTAGGTGAAGTCCCCGAGCTCCACGGTGACTTCGCCCTTGCTGTCCCGTTCAACCAACTTGGCGATCATCGATTCGGACGCGTCGACGCCGAAGACGCGGTAACCCCGCTCGGCCATCGGGACCGCGATCCTTCCGGTGCCGACACCGAGTTCGAGTACCCGCGCGCCGGGCTCCGCCAGCGTGGCGAAAAACTCCAGGGCCGCGTCCGTGTCGAAGCCGATGGGGTACATCTGCTCGTAGACGCTGGCCATCTTCTCGTTGTAATGGGCGTTCTGCGCTATCACGGTCTCTCCGTTTCCAAGGCCACGTCCGGTGCCGCGGGTGCGCCGGTGAGGCCGTCGATGGTGCCCATGGGGTGGTCCAGCAGCGCGGCGAGCACGTCCAGGTGATCGGTGAGCCGGTCGTCCCAGCCGACGAACGCCGCGTAGTCGAGGCAGTGCGTGAACATGCGGAGCACGGCCGACCGTGCCACCGCGTCGAGGCCGACGGACGCCGGAAGTGGTCCCGGGCCGTCGGCGTAACCGCGCAGCAGAGCCGTGGTCGCCGACGCGCAGTGGGCGGCGGCCGCAGCCAAGTCCGGTTCGCCTTCTGCAAGAGGGACGACGTCCTCGCCGAGGCCACCAGCCGCCTGCAACGCCTGGCGTCCTGAACTCATCCCCTCGCCCCGAATGAGGTCCGGGCAAGATCGCTACCTGTCCATGCAGGTATGGCGGTGCCCCTGGGAGGTCACACGTCGCGACGAGCGAAGCGCCACTGGGCCGGCAAGGTCGGCCCCGCGCCCCGTGCGACCAGGATCAGCAGCCCGTACGGCGTCTCCAAGCCGCTGGGGAAGGTCAGCCGGTCACCCAGCACGCTCCGTTGTGCCCCGTCCGGGAGGAAGCGGCCCACCTCCGGGAGCCGGCCCAGGACCATGAGCCGGCCGAGCGTGCCCCACACCACCAGGCCCTGATCGCGCCAGCCCGCCGCAAAATCAACGTCCTCTACGCCGTCCTGCGTGACCACCGCCCCTACGAGGCCCGGCCACCCCTTCGTCTCGTGGCTTGACAACAGCATTAGGCAGCAGCTTGCTGTCGTGGGCGCGGCAGGATCCTGCCCTGGGCGGCGCGGCAAGCGGCGATGATCTCCTCCAGGTCGGTGGCCGCCGCGTGCACGCCTTCTGTCAGCAGTACGCCCGAGGGGTTGAGCATCACCTCGTCCACCCCGGCGCGGCGATAGCCGTCGAGCGCCTCGGCGATCTCCTCCGGGGTGCCGGTGACGACGACCTGCTCGGCCAGCAGCGCGCCGGCCGAACCGGCCGGGTCGTGTGGGTCCACGGCGACACCGGCCCTGCGCAGCATGTCGGCGTAGTGCGGTGCCTTGAGATGTTCGCCCGTCGCGGCCAGGGCGAGGCGACGGGTATCCCTGCCGGGACGTGCGACCGCGACATGGACGGCGGTGGCGATCCTCGGACGGACACCGCGCCCCTGCGCGCCCCTGTCCAGGGCGGGCCGCAGTGTCCCCGCGATATACGCCGGCGGGGTCATCCAGGTGATGGCCACATCGGCCACCTGCCCCGCCGTCCGCGCCATGCCGGGGCGCAGCACCCCCGCACCGACCTCGATCCGTGCATGGTCCAACGGCATTAGCCCGCCGTGCAGTTGGTGGTAGGGACCGTCGTGGCCGACCGTCTCGCCGTCGACAAGGGAGCGTACGGAGGAGAGGTAGTCACGGACGGCGGTACGTGGGCTGTCGTAAGGGCTACCGGTCAAGCCCGCCACAAAGTCCGGGTTGCCGATGCCGAAGCCCGCCACGACCGGCTCGCCGGTGATGAGGGCGAGGGAGCGGGCCTGGAGCGCGGCCTCGTAGGGGTGGCGCAGCGGCAGCAGCGTCACGCTGGTGCCGACCGGGACGTTATGGCCCATGCCCGCGAGGTGCGCCAGGACCTGGTGGGTCTCGGCCTTGAAGGACTGGCACAGCCACAGCCTGCGGGCGCCCGTGCGCTGGACGAGGGCGGCGAAAGGGGCGACCAGTTCGGGGTGGTCGGGCTGGAGAGGGTAGAGGACCGCGGGGTCCTGCGGGACGGGATCGGCCGGGTGTGTCGCAATCACTGGGTCCACTGGTCGCTTTCTTCGTCTTCGTCAAGGGTCGCGATCAGGGCTTTGGACGGATCGAGGAAGCGAGCGGCGGCCTCGGCAACGTGCGCGTACGTCACCTCGGTCAGGGTGCCGCGGTAGAACTGCAGCCAGTCCAGGGGTAGCCCGGCGGCCGCGAAGCCGGCCAGCGCGCTCGCCTCCTCGGTCCGCGTGGCGAGCGCGAACCGCGTGAACCCGGTCGCGTAGGCGCGGGCCCGGTCGACCTCCCGGGGGGCAGGGCCGTCTCCGGCGAGTTCCCGCAGGCAGTTGGTGATCTCTTCGGCGATCCGGCCCGCCGTGCCGGGCGCCCCGGCGCACTCGATCTCCAGCCAGCTGCCCGCCCGGTTCCCCCGGATCGCCGCGGATACCGCATACGCGAGCCCGTGCCGGTCCCGGATACGCCGGGCCAGCAGCGAGGACGCGTACCCGCCGAGAACCAACTGGGCGAGGTGCAGCGGGGCGTGACCGGGGTCGGTGGCAGGTACGGCGGGGCCCGCGGTGAGTACGAGAGCCTGGCCGGAGCCGGGAGGCGTGGTCCCGCCGGGGAGCGCGATCCGGCCGGGAAGCGGCTCGCGGCGTGCGAAGGGCGGCAGGACCAGCCCGGACGGGCCACCCGCCCAGCCTTCCAGCCGCTCATGAACCAGGGCCGTGACCTCGTCCGGTTCGTCCCTCGTCATGACCAGGAGCACCGCGCCGCCCGGCACCACGGCCCGCGCGTGCAGGTCGTACAGGTCGCCGGTGCTTGGGGCGGTCGGCTCCGGAGGCGGATCCATGAGCGGGTGGTTGCCGAAGGCATGGCTCAGCAGAGCCCGCCGCAGCCGCTGCCGGGCGCCCGGGACACGGGGGGCGGCGGCCGTACGCCGCTGGGCAAGCGCGAGTTCGGGCTCCCGGTAAGCCGGGCGCAACATCAGGTCGGCGAGTAGTTCCAACGCGCCGGGCAGCCCGGCGGACAGCACGCTCGCCGCCATGATCAGCGACTCGGCGGTGACGACGGTGCTCAGCTCGGCGCCCAGGTCGGCGGCCCGGTCGGCGATCTCCTGCCGGGTGCTGCCGCCGGTGCCTGATCCGCCGCCTGTGCTGCCACCGGTTGCGGTGCCGGTGCCGAGGCAGGCGGCGAGCAGTTCCTGGGCGGTGGAGAGGTGCGGCGCGGTACGGGCGTACGGAAGAACCAGCCGCAGCTCGGCGAGCGGCGCGCCCGGCGCCTGGACGACGACGACCCTCAAACCATTGCCGAAGGTCGTGTCGGTGGTCTTCCGAGTCACTGAGAATCTCAGCACCGGGTCTCTCCTCCGAGTTCGGTCACGGAGCAGGGCCCGGACAGCAGTGCGCGGGCGGCGGCGGACACCTCGTCCGGGGTCACCCGGGCCAGGTCGCCGGGAAGTGCGGCGAGACCGCCGCTGCCCCGGAAGAGCAGTGCCGTACGGGCATGCGTGATGGCGCGGGCGGCGAGCGAGTCGGCGTTGCGGTGGCAGGCCAGTAGGAGCGCATTGACCGCCCGTCGGTGCTCGTCCGCGCTCGCCGGGCGTTCTGCCGCCTCGCGCAGGACCTCCAGCCAGGCGTCGACCGCCTCTGCGACGGTACCCCGGGGAGTCCGCCCCAGCAGCACGAGCGCCAGGTCAGGTGCGGCGGACCCAAGCCACTGCCCGTGGTAGCCGCAGGTGATCCGGGCGGAGGTAAGGCGGGAGTCGCGCCGGGTGAGCCGCGGCAGGAGGCTCCGGCCGAGCCCCTCGGCCAGCACGACCTGGGCCAGGTAGGCGTTCCGCTCGGAAACCGGGTCGGGCAGGGGGTATCCGAGGGCGACGCCGCTGACGGGGGAGGGCAGCGGGACCGTACGGAGGACTGCGGGGGCGGTGACACGCGCAGGGACAGGGCCGGGCATGCGGCCGGAGCCGATACCGGGGCCGAGGCCGGGATCTGAGCCAGAGTCGGCACGGCGGCTGCCGGCAGTCGGCGCCCCGCCCGCCGGCAGCCCCCCGAAGAGCACATCCGCCGAAGCCGCCACCCGCTCAGCGTCCACGTCCCCGGCCACCGACAGCACCATCGCGCCCGCCCGGTAGTGGCGACGGAAGAAGGCCGTCGCGTCGGCGGCCGTTACAGCGGCCAGGTCCTCCGGCGTACCGAAGCTGTCACGGCTGCCGGGATGGAGAGTCTCCAGAGCCGTGTCCCAGACGCGGCCACAGGCCGACGCGCCGCGAATCTCCTCGGCGATCACATCGGCCTCCGTACGGAGCACTGCCTCCGTAGGCGCGAAGGTGAGCAGCCGCCGCGCCTCCCACTCCAGGACATCCGGGAGCATCCCTGCCGGAACGGTGGTGTGGAAGACAGTGTGGTCACGGTGCGTCTCCGCGTTGCAGACGCCGCCCGCGCCCTCGACCCGGGCGACGTGGCTGTCCCGGGCATCGTCCTCGCCCGCCCGCGGGAACATCAGATGCTCGACCAGGTGGGCCATGCCGTGCTGTCCTGCGGGATCGTCGTCGCCGCCCACCGCCACCGTCATCGCAACCGAGGCGAGACCGCGTCCGTGGTCGGGCAGGGGTTCCACCAACAGCCTGAGGCCGTTCGGCAGTCGGCCGGTGTACGGACTCATGCCAGTGGCCGGAAGACGGAGACGCACATCTTACGGCTGTCACCGCCGTCGAAGGGCTGCTCCCGCCAGCCGGCGTAGCGGCCGACCAGCTCCAGGCGGGCGATCGCGGCCAGCAGGTCCAGCTCGCTCGGCCACAGATAACGCATCACCGTGGTTGCGGACTTGGGGGCGTCACCGTCCAGGAAGAGGGTGCTGTGCAGCATCATGTTCTGCGACGCGGGGAGCACGCCCACCGACTCGATCATGGCGCCGCGTGTGCCGATCGGACGCGTCGTGATCTCGTCCTTCCGCTGCACGTGATAATCGCTCGGATCAAATGTCTCGATCACCACATGGCCGTCCGCCGACGCGTGCCGGGCCACCGCGTGCACCAGCGCGATCTGCTCGTCGATCATCATCGCGCAGCACAGCACGTTAAAGGGCGCCAGCACCACGTCGAAGGTCCGCCCCAGGTCGAGGCCGGTGAGGTCACCGTGTACGGGGGTGATCCTGCCTTCCGGGTCCTTCTCGGCGAGACGTGCGAGCATGCCCTCGGAGGTTTCCACACCGTGGACCTGGAAGCCCTGGTCGGCGAGGGGCAGGGCCACCCGCCCGGTTCCCACGCCGAGTTCCAGGACGCTCGCGCCGGGTTCGGTGAGGGTCAGCAGGAACTCGCCGATGTCGGCGAGGTCGGGGGTGCTGGGGTAGATGTCGTCGTACACCTCGGCGAGGGCGTCGCTGTACGCCGTCGTGACGGCCACGCCGAAACCGCCTGCGGACGCGGTGGTCCCGGCCTCGCTCTCGGCCTCGGGCGTCTCCATCATCGTCTCGGCCATGTCAGTTCCCCTCCGTTGTGGAGATGTTGTTCTCGGGGTGCAGCGGGTCGATTCCCGCCGCCCGGAATTCCCGCGCGATGTGCTCCTCCAGTGACCTCTTCAGCGACTCCGCCCGCGACCCCCCGCCGCCCGCCGACGCGTGGTCGACCAGGGCCGTGGCCAGCGCGAAGCTGCGGTGCTGCCCGAAGCTCATGCCGCTCTGGCCCGGCCGCGGGTCCTGCGGGTCCCACGCGGCAGCGACGCCGGGCGCGAGCCGCTCGGTGAACAGCGAGCAGTCCGCACCCGTCCCGGACAAACCCCGAACCGCCTCCACCACGGCGCGCTCGCCCGGCTCGTGGTCGCCGTGCAGATAGACGACCAGGCCGTCCCGGCGCGGGAAGTCGTCCGGGTCGGACAGGGCCTTCGCGTGGTACAGCGCCCCGACCCGCTCCAGGGCCGCCAGCGCGGCCGCCCACAGCGTCGCCGCACTGTCCCCGTCGAGGGCGTGCAGAAAGAGCCTGCGGATGGCCCCGGCAGGGCGGGGCAGCGGGCGCGACCCCATGACGTAGAAGAAGCCGGGCGACAGGGCGGGCCGGGCCGCCTCCATTGCCAGTTCCACGATGTCCCCGGGCCGGGGCGGCGCCCCAGGGGCGAGAAGCCGGTCGGCGGGGACACGAGCAGTGATGTCTGGTAGCCGCACGACGAGCTGGTCGCCGCCGGGACGGCTCAGCACCTCGATCAGCCGGCCTCGGGTGGGTGTCCAGTCGTGCGGGACGCCCGCCGCCAGTCGCTCCTCGAGGCTCGCGTCACGCAGGCTGCGCCGGGGCGCGGTGCCGGGGTCCCGCCGCTGCGCGCCGTTTCCGGCGTGGAATTCCTCGTACAACGCGTTGGTGAGGCGTCCGCGCAGGTCACGGGGGCTGCCGGCGGTGAGCTCGCGCCCGTTGACGGTGGCCTTGAGGGCGTCGTCTCGTACGGAGACCAGGTCGAGGGCGGCCGCCAGCCGCGGAGCGAGGACAAGCGTGTCGGTGATGTCGGTGACAGTCATCAGGAGCTCCCGGAAGGCGCTTCGAGCCGCAGCGTGGCGACGGCTGCGGACGGGTTGAGCAGGAGGACGCGTCCGATGCCTGCTGCCGCCCGCGCGACGGGGTTGAGGGAGGCGTGTGCCTGGGCTGTGGCGATCAGCCGGTCGTACATGTGCCAGCCCGCGAAGCCGACGGCCCGCTCGGCCAGCCCGGCATCGGGGTCCCGGCATTCGAGATAGCCCTGCCAGAAGGCGGCGACGCGCGGAATGTGGCGGCGCAGACCGGCCGAGCCACGCTCGATGATCTCCTCGTGGGTGAGGTCGAAGCCAAGGGCGGGCGCGTCCGGGTCACCGGTCGGAGCGAAGACGGAGTACGTCGCCTGGAAGAGCCATTCACCGATGAAGGCACCGACGTCGCGCGCCGGGTCGGCGATCCTGAACTCCTCCCAGTCGCAGAGGTAGAGCGTTCCCTCGTGGTGGATGAACTGGTCGAAGCGCAGGTCGCAGTGGGCAGGGGTGCGCGGCGCGGCCCGCTCCCGGTCGCGCAGCAGGCGCAACGCGGCGACGACCTCGGCGTCGTCCTGGACCAGCTTCCAGGCGGCGATCTGCGCCATGCTGCGCTCCTGGAGCGCGCTCCAAGGGAACGCCTCCAGCCAGCCCAGTGGCGGCAGTGGTGCCTCCCCGGCGTCGATGTCCGCGCCATTCGCGTCCAGCCCGTGCAGGGTGGCGACGGCTCGGCCCGCCTCGCGGCACAGCGCGTCGTCGAAGTCGCCGTCCAGGGCGACTTCGGAGCCGGAGCGGGCACCAGGCAGCAGCCGGTAGGCGCTGATCGCGGCCGCGCGGTGGGTGCCGAGGTGGGCGGGGGAGCGAAGCGGGGAGTCCGAGGGAAACCGTCCGGCGAGTTCCTCGTACGCCAGCGTGCGGTCGAGCTCGGGGCTGGTGCCGTCGGGCGCGCGGGCGACGGTCTTCACGAAGACCTGGTCGCCGCTCACCGTCGTACCCGCCCAGTTGTCGTTGCGCCCGCCGAACGCGGTGAGGCCGTACGGCAGGAACCGGCCGAGACCCAGCCGTTCCAGCAGCTCGTTCACCTCGGGAGCGGTGTCGAGTTCGGTGGGCCGATACCGCTGCAGCGCCGGCTGCACGGTCGAGGCCGTGATGGTCATGACACTCCCTGAGCTCCCTGGGGGACCGCTCTGCGGCCCTCCTCGTCGATCAACTCGGCGGTCAAGGCGATGTAGTCGAGCAGTTCGTCATCCCACCCCCGGTAGGTGGCGAAGTCCTGCATGTGGGTGACGACACGAAGTACGGCGGAGCGTCCGACCAGCACCGGATCCGGGCCGGGACCATAGGCGTCCAGCAGCACCCGCCGCAGATCCGTGCAGTCGTGCGGTGACGCCACGGCACGCGCCGCCCAGGCCAGTTCGACGAGATCGCCGAGTGCCCAGCCCAGATCCAGCTCCGGCCGCCCCGCGGCGAGGTCCTCCCCGGTCAGCAGCGCTGCTCTGCCCCGGCTCAGGGGCGGTATCAGCGCGCCGACCGAGGCCCACCCGTGGACCAGCGACCGGGGCCGCCCGGTGCCTGCGGCGTCCGACGTTGGGCCGAGGTCCGTGGTCCAGCCGAGCAGCCGGGCCATCCGCTCCTCGCCCCATACGGCCAGGGTCCGGTCCTTCAGCTCACTTGTCCCGTACGCCCAGTCGCGCAGCCTCGTCAGTCCCGGCGGCGTGCCGAGCGGGACGTCATCCGGTACGGGGACCCGGTGCAGCACGCGCAGGGCACGGGCCGCCGAGGCGAGCGAGTGGGCCACAAGACCACGGGCCTGCGGGCGGAAGTCCCTCAGCCAGGCGGCGGCGGAGGCAGCCCCGGCGGCCCGGTGGAGGAGGCCGTCGCCGACCTGCTCCGGGACGGCCAGCAGAGCGGCGCCGGTCTCCGCCGGGAGGTACGGGACCAGGTGCGCGGCGGGTGCGGTGAGCGGGCCCGTGTGCTGCGCGCCGGGCCGCTGCCACCAGAGGAACCCGCCGTCCTGCGCACGGTGCACCCGGGTGGTCTGTAGTCCGGTCCCGTACTCAGCCACCAGGTCGAGGCCGTCCAGGTCGGCGGGAGACGCGGTCAGCCGGATGTCGGACGTCATGGCTTCTCCTGCTTGCTGCGGGTGGCGTGGGCGACGCAGAGGTCGTACAACTCGTTGAGCGGCGCGGAGCCGCCGTCCTCCACCTCGCCCGTGCTCGCGCTGACGGCGGGAATCGTCGGGGCGATCACCACCCCCGGACGGGACCGCAGTACGTCCAAGTGCCTTTGTACGACTGGGCTTCTGTGAGCCGCGGGCGGTAGGGAGGGTGCGACGCCCACGAGGGCGTCGGTGGACTGGAGGGCGAGCAGCAGAGGGGTGTCGGTGATGCCAAGGGCGTACCGGCTCACGAAATGCAGCGTGGCCGGGTGAACCAGGACGAGATCTGCCCATCGGGCCAGCTCGACATGAGGTACATCGACTCCGGAGAACTCGCTCCAGTCGTCTATGAAGACTTCTTTTCCGGAGAGTACGGCGATCGCGTCCGCCGACACGAACCGGCGGGCGGACCGGGTCAGCGCGACGCGCTTCTCCATCTCGGGGAAGGAATTCTTCAGCCAGTTGACCCAGAAAGGGAGGAACGCCACCCCGAGCGCCCCGGTCCCCACGATGAGTACGCGCCGGAATCCGGCGTCCGGAACATCCATGGCTCCTCCTCTCAGGCGTTGTTCTGTGTAAGACGGACGAGAGACCGGGCTCGGACGCCATCGCTGGGGCCGGTCGGCGACCTGGCGCTTGCGCGCCTTCGCGCCGACCGGCCCCGAGCTCACGATGTGATCAGCACTTGTGCTCGACGGTCCTCGCGGCGAGCGAGCCGAGGGCGGCGGCGCACGCCTGCGAGGAGCGGGCGGTGATGATCGTGGCCCGGATCGCCCACGGGACGGTGGGGCTGAACGCCGGGCCGGCTTCCTTGCCGTCGTGCAGGCCGAGCTCCTCCGCCGAGGTGTAGGCGGTGTAGCCGTCGAACAGGTCCTTCTCACTGACGTTCTGCATGGGAAAGTTCCTTCAGCTCGTACATGATTTCCGGACCCGCCGGGCAGGCGGCCGGTGTCCGCTGCGGACAGATCGATAGTGACTCCACGCCGGGCGCCCGCACTATTGGCACTTGCGGCATTGCGCGAACCGCCGACTCCGCAACCGGCAATGCCACTTCGAGCAATGCGCCGCCCTCTCACGCCCGCTGCGGCATTGCCGCAAACGCCAATTTCACCCGCGCGTGAGAGGGGTTAGAAATACGTGTGTGAAAACTTCTGACGCGGAACAGCTTCCGGCCAAGCGGCCCGCGCTGCGCGCGCTGCTCTCGTATGCGCGGCCGCATCGCGGTGTTCTTCTGCTGGTGCTGCTGCTGACTCTGCTCGGCAGCGCCGCGGGCCTCGCCCAGCCCATGGTCATCCAGTCGGTCCTGACGAAACTGATGACCGACAGCAGCCTGCGCGACGAACTCCTCCTGCTGGTCGGCCTGCTCATCCTGTCCATAGCCCTCATGTGGGGGCAGGCATGGCTGAGCCAGCGGACTGCCGAGCGCGTGGTCCTTCACGTACGCCGCGGACTCATCGCCCGCCTGATCCGGCTGCGCACCAGCGAGATGGACCGCACCGAACCGGGTGGTCTGACCACCCGCGTGACATCGGACAGCACCCTGGTGCAGCACGCCGCGACCGGCGGGCTCATCCAGCTGGTCGACGGCTCGATCCATCTGGTGGCCACCATCGTGCTGATGGGCATCACCAGCCTCCCGCTGCTCGGCATCACCTCGGGCGTGCTGCTGGTCATCAGCGTCGCGATGGGCATGGTCATGCCGCGAATCCGCCGGGTCACCACCCAGGCCCAGGAGTCCGTCGGCGCGATCGGCGCCGCCCTGGACCGCTCACTCGGCGCCGCCCGCACGGTCAAGGCCAATGGGGGCGAGGCAAAGGAGACCGAACGTGCCACCGCCGCTGCCGAACAGGCGTACCACGCCGGCCTGGTGGGTGCCCGCTACCACGCGCTGATCGCGGTGCTCTCCGGGCTGATCGTCCAGGCGTCGTTCCTCGCCGTCATCGGCTTCGGTGGGGCGCTGGTCGCCACGGGCGCGCTGGACCTCGCCGCCCTGATCGGGTTCCTGCTCTATCTGTTCAACCTCGGCGGCCCCATCCTGTCCCTGGTCGGCGGCACCACCGCGCTCCAGCAGGGCCTCGGCGCACTCGCCCGCATCGAGGAGGTCCGCCATATGAAGACCGAGGACGACGTGGACGGGACGACGTCCCGCCCCTCCGGGCCGCCGCCGCACGTCGTCGTGGAAGACCTGGAGTTCGCATATCAGGGCCGCACGCCCACCCTGAAGGGGATCAGTTTCACCGCGCCATCCGGCGCCGTCACCGCGATCGTCGGTTCCTCCGGATCGGGAAAGACCACGGTTTTCTCTCTGATCCAGCGCTTCTACGACCTGGACGGTGGAAGCATCCGTCTCGACGGGACCGACATCCGCTCCCTCAGCCGGGCCGAGCTCCGACGCCGTATCGCCTACGTCGAGCAGGACTCCCCGATGCTCGCGGGCACCCTCCGCGAGAATCTCCTCTACTCGGCGCCGGACGCCACCGACGAGGCTGTCGCCGAGGTCCTGCGCAAGACCCTTCTCGACGAATTCGTCGCGGGACTCCCGGACGGACTCGACACCAAAGTGGGCTCACGGGGTCTCGCCCTCTCCGGTGGCGAGCGGCAACGGCTGGCCATTGCCCGGGCGTTGCTCCGCGAACCGCAGGTACTGCTGCTGGACGAGGTCACGGCACATCTGGACGGCCTCAGCGAGGTCGCCCTGCGCAGGACCGTCGAGCAGGCCGCCGAGAACTGCACGGTGCTGCTGATCGCGCACCGGCTCTCCACCGTCACCTCCGCCGACCAGCTGATCCTCTTCGACGGCGGCCGGGTACACGACCACGGTCCGCACCCGGAACTGCTGGAGCGGAACGATCTCTACCGCGAGCTGGCCGCGACTCAACTGACAGAGTTGCCACATCAGTTCTGACCACACTGAAGGACTCATCCCATGAACGACACGCCACCCACCGCCAAGCCCATCGAGGACACGCTCTTCGGCGAGATCACCGTCCGCCAGGACGGCCAGGACCGCCTGGAGGTCGAAGGCGAGGGGATTCCTCGCGTGACCCTGGAGCGCGACCTCGAGTCGGAGGTGGACCCGCAGATCGCCATCGGCAGCCGTGACCCGGCCCACCTCACCATGACGATCGACGGCGCGGAGGTCGCCCTCAAGCCGGCCAAGGGCGGTCTGACCAGGCGTTCGTACAGGGTGGACGTGGAGTACGACGGGGCGAGGTACCGCCTGGTCCCCGACTCCGTTCCCAGCAGTCGGCTGACCCGCGACGGCACGCACATAGGGGACTTCATCTCCAGCGGTGACGAGATGGTCATCGCCGAGTGGAAGGAGGACGCGGAGGTCCGGCCGGCGGACGCCTCGGTCGGATACGCCTTGGCCTCGGCCTTCGGCACGGGCGGTCAGCCCATGTGGATGATGATCGTCGATGGTGTGAGCGCTGCGCTCCCCTAGCCCTGTACACGAAGAAGTCCCCACCGTCTTGGATTCGGTGGGGACTTCTTCGTCATCAGGCGGCGCTGCGGGATGCGACCTGGAGACCCTTGATGTCGTCCGCGTAGAGATGGGAGACGATCGCGGCCTCGAATCTCGACTTGAGGCGGAGCTTGCGCACGATATTGGCGGTGTGCGCTCGGACCGTGCGCTCCGCTATACCGAGGTGCCGGGCGAGCCGGCGGTTCTGCTCCCCCGATGCCAGCAACAGGAGCACCTCTACCTCACGGTCCGTGAGTACGGAGAAATCCAGCAGGTGTCGTTCGGTCGCCGTCTCCAAAATACCTTCCCCCATCGAAAGCCATGACTCACGTCATGGAACTCGTTCTCACTGTTCCTCGGCCAGAACACTCTCTGGTCCAGATGGTCTCTTCAAGGTGGCCGGGCCCACCCCCGTGGAACCCGGCCACCCGCCTGGGGGTTTGGTCACTCCACCCAGGACATCAGAGACGCTTGACCAGCAGTGGAACACTCTGGTGTGAGCAACCACCTCAAGAACGTACACCCTGGTTACAGGCAATCGTCAACTAGAGTTAGTCAGAGGCCACCGATTTCCCCGCTCTTGACGCACCAGAGTGGACAGTGACGACCATGACAAGGATGTACCGGACGTGACAGACGACGAGGCGCGCACCTTCGCGCAGTTGCTGGACTATCTGTTCAAAGAGGTCCACCCGGAGAGTCGCGGACCCTTCACGTACGCCGAGGTCGCCGAGGGCATCCGGGAGGCATCAGGAGGCCAGGGCAAGGGGCTCACCGCGAGCGCCATCCAGCAACTGCGCACCGGCGCCAAGAAAAACCCCACGATGCACACCATCAAGGCTCTCGCCGACTTCTTCGGCGTACCCGCCGGCTACTTCGTCGACGAGGAGGCCGCTCATCGCACCCGAGCGGAGATCGCCGTCCTCGCCGCCATGCGGGACCGGAACGTTCGCACCGTTGCCCTGCGTGCCAACGGCCTGAGCACGGAGACCCTTCAGATGGTGACAGCAGTGATCGAGCAGGCCCGGAAGCTGGAGGGGCTCCCCGGCGAAACCCCTTCGAACACCCTCAACCTGGACGACTAGCGGCTCTCACCATCCGGCGAACAACAGGAAGATCGAGATCCTTTTGAACCGGCCCGGCAATTCGCCTAAGCTTTCGAGCGGTTCGGCGCCGGGTCTTCCGGGTCACCCGTCAACCGTACGGGGGTTACGCCCACAGGGGCCAGACCCAAGAAACGTCAGGACAGGTCGTGGACCTTGAGCGGCTCCGCAGCGAGTGCGAAAAGCGCTTAGAGGTCCTTCAGCTCCCCCACCGCTTCAACACTCGGGATCTTTGTGATGCCGTGGCGGAGAAACGCGGCCGTCCGATCATCCTCAGGCCCCTGAACACGCTCGGCGCGATCGACGCGCCGTGCGGAATCCGCCTGGAGACGCCCGACGCCGACCTCCTCTTCTACGAGGAGGGAACGTCCGCCCTGCACCAGAATCACATACTCGCGCACGAGGTCAGTCACATCATCTGCGACCACCCCGGCAGTCTGGAACTGGACGCCGACGCTTTCCGCGCCATCGGCTTCAACCCCACCCTCGTCCAGCGCATGAACGGGCGCACGAGCTACTCCACGGACGACGAGCGCGAGGCCGAGATGATGGCCACCGTCATCAGACAGCACATCTACCGCGGACGTGAACTGCCCCCCAGCGAGCCCGAGAAGGGCGCCGAGCGCTGGGAGGCCCTGTTCGCCAAACCCACCAGGAAGGGCCGTCGACACCGATGATCGACCTGTTGTTCGCGGGCGTGGCCGTAGTGCTTCTCCTCGCCGCCGGCTACTGGGTCCGTGGGCGAGGCGGCCACAGACCGACGGGCACCTGGGCCATGGCCGCGCTGCTGGTGTCCTTCGCTCTGGCTTTCGCCTCGTACGTGTCGTTCGTGAAGAACGCCGTCGAAAGCGTCGTCCCCGACGTCGGTCGCCTGCTCAGCAACTCGTTCACGCTGGCCGCCGCGACCTCCGTCCTGGCGTTCATGCTCCAACTCAATCTGGAGCCCGACGAGGCCAGACGAAGCATCCGTCTGCGTGTGCTCTTCCTCGGGATCTCGGTCGCCGCCATGGCGGGACTGTTCGGCGCCAGCCAGATGAACGACGATTCGCCCCAGCTGTACGCGCTCTACGTGCTGATCTACATCACGTATCTGGGTGTCACCGCGAAGGACTTCTGCAAGCAGACCTGGAAACAGTCCAACCACTCACGGCGCAAGAGCCAGCGCATCGGACTGCGCATCACCGCCGTCGGCTGCCTCTTCGCGCTGCTGTACGCCGCGTACAAGGTGTTCGGCCTGGTATCCATCGGGCTCGAACTGGGCCTCCTCCCGCACGGCGTCCGGTGCTCCACGCCCGTCAGTCCCGTCCGCTGTGTGTTCAGCGTGACAGCGCCGGCCCTGGCCGTACTCCTCATCACTCTGGGTCTTACGCTCCCGGCGGTCGTCTGGCCGTTCAGCCAGTTCCTGCGCCGTCGATGGGAGTCGCGGTCGTTCGCCGCGCTCGCCCCCCTCTGGGAGGACATCGCCGACGCGACACCCGAAGTCGTCCTGGCCTCGCCCGAATTCCACGACGAGGAGCACGCGGACGACTCGGACTTCTTCCTCCACCGTCGAGTGATCGAGATCAACGACGGCGGCCTCGCCCTTCGCCCTCACCGTTCTCCGCGAGTCCAGGAGAACGCCGAGCGGGCCGTCGCCGCACGCGGCCTGGCAGGCACCTCGGAAGGAGACGCGATCGTGGAGGCCGCGATCCTGCGAGCCGCCGTACACGCGAAGAAGACCGGAAGTGAACCGCAGACGGAAGCCGCACCGCCGGCCCTCGATGCCGCCTCCCGGGAGGGTAACCTCCGCGCCGAGACCGAGTGGCTGCTCCTCGTCGCCCACGCCTACACACAGAGCGAGATCACGCGCACCGTCACAGACGAACTGGCGCCCGTAGGACTGGACTCGCAAGCGTGACGGACCCGTTGCAGGACCCGCGGTTCTTCGCCGATCCCTACCCGACCTACGCCCGGCTGCGAAACGCAGCCCCGGTTCAGAAGGTGCCCACCGGTTCAGGAGGGCGCTACAGCTACCTGGTCACGGGCTACGCAGAGGCCCGGGAGGCATTCACCGATCCTCGGCTCTCGAAGAACACCATGCGGTTCTTCGCCGACCGGCCGTCGCAGCGCGACCTCCATCCGGCCGTCTCCCAGAACATGCTTGCCACCGACCCCCCGCGCCACACACGGCTGCGGTCTCTGGTGACGAAAGCGTTCACCACCGGGGCCGTCGCGCGGTTGCGCCCCTACATCGCCGGCCTGGTCAACGAGCTGCTCGACTCCTGGCCGGATCACGGACCAGTGGACCTCGTCGCGAGCCTCGCGGTACCGCTGCCGGTCACCGTCATCTGCGAGATGCTGGGGGTACCCGAATCAGACCGCCAGCTCGTGCGCACGTGGTCGAACGAGCTGTTCGCCGCCGGAGATCCCCAGCGGATCGACGCCGCCTCACATGCCGTTGCCGGTTACATGACCGACCTGGTCGCCTCCAGACGCAGCTCGCCCGGTGAGAGTCTGCTCGACGACCTCATCGCCGTACGCGACGGCCAGGACAAGCTGACCGAGGACGAACTCGTATCGCTCGCCGTGCTCCTGCTTTTGGCAGGCCATGAGACCACCACCAACTTCATTGGCAACGCGGCCCTGGCTCTTCTGCAACACCCTGATTCGCTCGCGCAGTTGAGAGTCGAACCGCAACTATTCGGAAGCGCTCTGGACGAGTTGCTGCGCTTCGACTCGCCTGTCGGGATCGCCACGTTCCGCTACAGCACCGAAGCGCTCACACTTGGCGGGACCGTAATCCCCGAAGGCGTTCCAGTACTCATCGCTCCCGGTGCCGCCAACCGTGACCCCACCCGATTCCCCGGGCCGGACCAGCTCGATCTCAACCGTGGCGCCACCGGACACCTCTCCTTCGGACACGGTATCCACAGATGCCTGGGAGCACCCCTCGCACGGGCCGAAGCCGAACTCGCCCTCCGGGCGGTCATTTCCCGCTTCCCCGACGTTCGGCTGGCAGTTCCCGCCGAGGAACTGGATTGGCGGCACACGCGGTTGATGCGCGGCCTCACATCCCTGCCGCTCATCCTGTGACGACGAGGGCACTGGAAGCCTGGCGGACCTGCAGGACGCAGGGGAGCGGCGGACCTCACCGAGGCGGGCTTCGCGGCCTTCCGGCCGCGGGGCACGTACTTCATCACCACCGACATCCGGCCGCTCGTCGCGATCGTCGCCTGCCGCCCCTCCCCCGCAGGGAACCGCCGCGCCCGAAGGCCGCCCGGCCACGGCCGTCGTTCCGGCGCTTGCCGCACCACAGGCATCGACGTACAGTTTCTTGTACGTCAAGGAGGCTGATCGTGAAGACCATGACCTATTCCGAGTCGCGCGCACGGTACGCCGAGGTGCTCAACTCCGTCACCGACGACCGGGAAGAAGTCGTCATCACCCGAGCCGGACACGAGCCGGTCGTCATCGTCTCCCTGGAGGACTACGAGTCCCTGAAGGAGACGGCGTACCTGCTGCGAAGCCCGGCCAACGCCCGGCGCCTGCTCGCGTCCATCGACGAGCTGGAGAACGGCGGCGGCACCGTACGCGAGCTGGCGACCGACGGATAAGGGCCGCGAGTTGAAGATCACCTTCTCTTCCCGCGCCTGGGAGGACTACCTGTGGTGGCAGCTTCAGGACCGGAAGATCCTGAAGCGCATCAACACACTCGTCGCGGACATCGCCCAAAACGGCAACGAGGGGATCGGCAAACCGGAACCACTCAAACACGGGTTCCAGGGCTACTGGTCACGCCGCATCAACGACGAGCACCGACTGATCTACAAGGCCACCGAGGACGCCGTCCTGATCGCACAGTGCCGCTACCACTACGAAAGCTGACAGGACCCGGGGGCGGACACAGCACCCTCCTCGAGTTCCGGGAGTTCTGCGCGCACTGCGGCACTGGACGGTGTGCCGACCAGAGGGCGTCCGCCTCGGGCTCCGGGCGCGGGAGTTCGTCGAGGTCGAGGGTGAAGGTGCGGCCGCCCGTCAGGGCCATGTGCGCTCGATCCGGTCGCATCGCACGGCGTACGCCGCCGGACCGCCCTTCTCCATGGCCCGGTGGATCGCGTCACAGCACACGACGAGCCGCTCGACCATCTCTGCGCTGCGAAGTTGCTGGTTGTCGAGGTAGAACAGCACCGCCTCACGCTCCAGGACGGGCCGGATCTCCAGATCCCGGGTTTTGATCCGCCCGTCCTTCGAAAGCGGGACCCAGGAACGGTCCAGGCCGTACGTGATCCACTCCTCGTCCGGGATGTCCTGCCCGTCGTCCGGGAAGACATCTCCGATACGGTGGACTATCCACCCGCAGGCTCTCAGCCCCTCCGCCACACGACGCCCGAGATTCCGGTCGAGGAAGAACTCAGGCGGCAAGGTGCACCACGGCCCGGCAGAGCGCGTCCACCTGCTCAGGTGTCATGTCGTAGTCGTACGCGATGTCCTCGACGGTCTCCCCGGCCTCCCACAGGTCGGTGATGGCCTTGACCGTGACACGGTTGGCGGCCACCACAGGGAGACCTTGGCCGAACCTCGGATCGATCACGACGGGGACGGAGTCCGGGTACTGCCGAAGCCGCAGGCTGGAGGGAAAGTCGTCGCCCGGCTCCCACGTGAGATAGCGGAGATAGCCGGAAACCACTTCGTGGATGGGGACTTGGCCGTCGCGGGCCCTGCGGAGGTCCCCCCAGCCGTGCTCGATGAAGATGTCCACGCCGTCGGTGGCGATCCGCTTGGACACGAGACCGTAGGGGGTGCCGAAGGTGTCCCGTACAGCGGCGGCAGCTTCCCTGATCTCGCTCATGCGGAGCCCGAGAGAACGCAGCGAACGAAGGACGTGCGCCTCGGCCACCGCGATGAACGGCACCGACGGCTGCCCGTTCCGCACGGGCTCGACCTGGTGCACCAATGGTGCACCAGCGGCTTTGCCTTTCAGCCACGACATGAGAGTCGACTGCGGAATCTCAAGGTAGGAGGCCGTTTCCACAGGCGTCAGAAACCCATCGTTGAACCTGTCGACCATCCCCCACCTCCTCCTGGCACCGGATTTCGCATCGTGCCACATCAAGCCTCCCACCTGCCGGTGGACCGCACACCCGGTCACCGGCTCAGGCGACGGCGGAGACGTGCTGTTCGCGTCGGCGGCAGTCACGGCAGCGGCCGGGGTGTTCCGAGCGGAAACCCCGGTCGCAGCCGTCGCAGTTCCGCATGGGCGCGACGGCCGGACCCGCCGGGGGCTCCTCGCTTCTCGCTGGTGCGGGCAGGGGAGTCTCCCTGAGCCGGTAGGCGAGGATGCCGGCCGGGCGGGCCAGGAGGCGGTCCGGCAGTCCTCCGGTGAGGTGGTCCGTGATCCGCGTGGGCGAAAGGCCCGCCGCGAGCCAGCGGGTGACGGCCGGGGCGAGGCGGGCGGCCTCCTGTTCGGACAGGACGAGGCGCGGGTCGACCCGGCGCAGGGCGGCGAGTACGGCGACGGCCCGGGGATCGGCGTCGGCGAGCGGTACCGGCTTCTCCGCCTCCGCCATGGCGAGCGCCCGCGCGGTTTCCCGTACGACCGCGAACGCGGGCGCGACCGCCGCGGCGGCGGGCGTCTTCCGGGGTCGACGCGGCTTGGACGGCGGCTCGGGGGACCCGTCCGGATCGGAAGACCCGTCCGGATCGGGATCGGGATCGCCGCCGGGTACGTCGTAGAAGTAGGTCCGGGTACGGACCTGGCCGGTGGGAGTCCGCTCGCGGCGGCGTTCCAGGTAGCCGGCGGCTTCGAGTTCGCCGAGCGCGCGCGAGATCAGGATCTCGCCCTCGGTGAAGTGCTCGCACAGGGCGGTGATGCTCACGCGGGAGCCGTCGGGCAGTGAGGAGATGTACGCCGCGACGCCGACCGTGACCGCGCTGCCGCGCCGCTGGGCGAGGGCGTTGGAGATCACCGTGAAGTCGGCGTTCAGGCGGGTGCGTACGTGGATCACGCCGGAGGTCGGAGCTCCGGCGTCGGCGCGCGAGGGCGCGTTAAACTGCGGGTCAGCCATCGGGAAGGTCTCTCTTCCTGATCGGTCAGGCCCTCGATCGGGATTGCCGTCCCGGCCGGGGGCCGTATTTTTTTGTGGTGGTCGGGGCGAACGTAACGGCCCGCATCCCGCCCCGGCAAGCCGGTCACCCGGACGGGTGACGCGGGCTTCCTCGCGGGGAGGGTGGGTGGGCGGGTAGTTCTCTCCCCCGGTTCTTTCAGGAGGTCAGCGGCCCGCCGGACCCTCGCGGACAAGGGTCCGGCGGGCCCGGGACGCGGGCGGAAGCCGACGCCCGGCCGCCTCAGGGACGGTGGTTCCCGGCCTTCAACTCGCCTATGAAGGCGGCCCAGGCGGCCGCTTCGAAGCACAGCGCCGGGCCGTGCGGGACCTTGCTGTCACGGACCGGGACGACGGCCGGAAGCCCGTCGGCCACCTCGACGCAGTTGCCGCCCTCCTGGTTGCTGTAGCTGCTCTTGCGCCACGCGGCGCCGTTCAGATCGGGACGGGACCTTCGCTCCACGGTGGTTGTCCTCCATCACGGATCGGATCATGTCGAGCGACATGAGCGGGGGCAGAGCTGCCGCCCGCAGCCGATCGTAGGTCAGCGTGAAAGCCCTGACCTCGTCCGGATCCTCGACGAGTTGGCCGTAGTGCGCGCCCTCCGTGTAGGCGGTCTCCGAGCCGTCCGGCATGGTGAGCACCGTGAGCGAGCCGCCCATGGCGTCGTGCTCGCCCTGGTCGAACGGCAGTACCTGCACGGTGATGTGAGGCTCCTCCGCCGCCCTGAGCAGGCGCGCCACCTGCTCGCGCATCACCGCCCGGCCGCCGACGGGACGCCTGAGCACCGCCTCGTCGAGGACCACCCACAACTCGGGCCGGCCGGGAGCGCCGAGGCGCTCCTGCCGTCCCATGCGAAGGGCGACCCGCTCCTCCAACTGCTCCTCGCCGCTGAGCGTCCGGCCGACGCGCAGCACGGCCCGTGCGTAGTCCTGCGTCTGCAGCAAGCCGGGCACCACATGCGCCGCGTACTCGCGGATCGCCACCGCCCGCTCCGAGTGCTCCATGAACTTCCGCGACCAGTCGGGGAACGCCTCCCGGTACACGTACGGCCACAGCTCGACCAGCAGATCGTCCGCGCCGAGCACCGCGTCCAGCGCACGTGCCAGTTCCAGCGTCGGCTTCGCTCCGGACGCCCGCTCGATCTGCGTGATCCGCGTGCTCACGACGTGCGTCCTGTCGCCGAGTTCGGCCTGGGTCAGCCCGGCCGCCGTACGGAGTCTGCGCACTCGCGCGCCGAACAGCGCCGCCATCGACGCACTGGGGTCAATTCCGTTGGCCAAAGCGTCACTTCCGTTCCTTACGGGCTGAAAAGTAAGGCTGTGTCACCTGTTGAGCGTAGGGCGACCGGCCGATTCTTGGACACGGAACGTGATGACTCACTCACGCCGTGGAATGCCTCGGCTCGACGGACAAGGACGGACGGATCGTGCTGACAGGAACGACCACCCCGGCGGACGAACCACGACGGAGCTCCACGCCGCTCGCGGCGGAAACCGTCGCGCTCGCCGGAACCGCACGCGAACACCTCTCCTTCGCGGAGCGGTTCCCCTCCTCACCACGAGGCGCACGGCTCGCCCGGCGTCTCGCCGTCCGGCACGTGGAGGAGTGGGGCTACCCGCCGGCGTCCGACGTGTCGTACGCCATCGCCCTCGTCGTCGGCGAACTCACCGCGAACGCCGTGCGGCACGGCCGCGTCCCCGGACGCGACTTCGGCCTCCGGCTCGCCCTGGACAGGGCCGCCGGTCTGCTGCGCGTCGAGGTCGCGGACGCCGCCTCGGCAAAACGGCCGCCCACCACCTCGCCCTCGTCGCACCCCGAGGGCGAGTCCGGCCGAGGGCTGTTCCTGGTGGACGCCCTGGCCGTGCGCTGGGGGACGGTGGCTCGTCGTCCCGTGGGCAAGACGGTGTGGGCGGAGGTGTCCGTCGAGGCGGCAACCGGCCTTTAGAGGAGGCGGCAACCAGCCTTTAGATCAGGACAGTTGCCATGGACCGAGCTGTCGATGAAGTCCTGGAGCGGTCAGTGAAGACCCCAGGCCGCCGCCACGACGACGGTGAGGGCGAGCAGGGCGGGGACGAGCGGGAGGCCCCGGGACCGGCGGGAGGCCGGTTCGGTGGGGCGCAGTTCGGGGTGGTCGCGGAGCGCGGTGACCTCCCGGGTCATGCGCACGTGGGAGGGGTCGAGGCCGAAGCGCCGTTCCAGCCTCGGCATTCCGAGGCCGGGCAGTTGCCAGCCGGGGCCGTCCAGCAGCCGTATCTCCACCCATCCCTCCTTGGTGTACCGGGCCGACCGCACGTGGTCCCACGGAACGTGCCGCACCTTCCACCATCCGCTCAGCCACAGCCCCGAACCGTCGGCCGTGACACGCCAGTCGAGGAGTTCCGCGGCGCTCCCGAGTCCGGCCAGCGCACAGAGCAGCAAGAAGACCGCCTCCGCATCGATCCCGTCCGTCACCAGAGAGCGGACGTTGACGGCGGCGACAGCGATCAGGGCCGGGGCCAGCACCGCGCCGACGGCGCGTACCGGGGCGCTGGGCCCCCAGCTCAGCGGGTGTCCCGGCGTGATCGGCGCCGTGGGGACGCCGGTGGTCTTCGTGGTGTGCGCCGCCTCCTGCGACGCGCGTCCCTGTTCCCGGCCGGGGCCGGGCAGCCGGACCGGGCCGCACGTACGGAGGACGGCCGGACCGCCGTCCCCGGACACGGTGACGAGGAGCAGCTCGCCGCCTTCGTACGGAGCGCCGAACAGGACGGCCTCGCGCGGGCGCGTGGTGGCCGGGACCGGTTCTTCCGGGGCCTCGTCCACCGGTTCTTCCCGGGCCTCGTCCTCGGCGGGCGGCACCCACTCGTCGTCGTCCGCCCGGTGTGCCGCTCCGGGGTCGTCGGCGACGAAGCTCGCACCGAGAACAGGCCGCCGGGCGGCGGTGTCGTCGCCCGCGTGGATCCAGACCAGACCGTCGTCGCCCGCGCTTTCCAGCACGCGCAGGACCGGAACCGGCCCGCGGCGCAGCGCGGCGGCTCGGCGGCGGGCGAGCAGCCCGGTGACGAGCAGGGAGAGCCCGGGAAGACCGGCGGCCAGGACCACGAGCTGCGGACCCATGGCGTCGTACGGCTCGGACGCCAGGCGCCGCCACCGTCCGTCCTCCAGCACGGTCACGGAGGAACCGGTGCGGTGGTCCTCCGGGAGGAGCGATTCGAGTGTCAGGCGCCGCCCGCCCTCGGTGCGCACCCGGACCGACTCGTCGTCGTGGCCGACCACCTTCGCCACGGTGGGCACCGCGCGGTCCGCGTGCCGCTCGTCGTCCCGGACGCCCGTGAGCCCCTGGACCACGCCGAAGGCGGCGACGGCCACGAGCACCGCTCCGGCCGCGATCGGGACCGTTCCGCGCCGCAGGGGGACGCCCGGTCCGGGCAGCGGGTGCCGTACGCCAAAAGCGCCCTCCACCAGGTCGCGCTGCCTGCGGCGGGCGACGATCCGTTGCAGGGCCGCGGCCCATCCGAACCCCAGGGCCGTAAGGACACCGAGGTTCGCGGCGAGGGAGTTCGGGCCCGCGCCCGGGAGCTCCACCCGTGCCACGACGGCCGCCAGCACGGGAGCCGCGACCAGGGCCAGTTCCGGGAGCCGGGCGAGCCAGTACAGCAGCCCCAGGGCCAGGCCCATCTGCACCATGCCCGGCCAGTCGGCACCGCAGGGCACGGCATCGGTGCACGGCTGTTCCGGCTCCACCGCGATCGCCCACACCACGGTGATCAGCAGCGCCAGGACGGACCAGAGGGGCCGCGCCCAGGACGCGTGGCGGAGGTCCGACCACCGGGCCGCTTCCTCGGAGGACCAGACGGGTGCGTCCGCGGGAGCGGAGCAGGGAGGTATCGGGGCCGGTATCGGGGCCGGAGTCTGTGACACGCGAGGATTATGCGGTACCCGGTGGAGGAGTCGACCTCGCACCCTGCGCCCCTCGGCGGCCGGCCAGGCCGTAGCACTGTCCGCACCCCGTGTGCGGGCGGCGCGCCGGGGCCCCCGCGACGGAACCCGCACGGACGATCAGGGCTCGCGAATGCCCCGTGGGGAACACACAGTTCGGGGTGTGACCCACCCGACCACCCTCGCTCGCCCCGTCCTCCCGGAGCCCGGCGACCGTGCCGTCCGCCCGCCCCGCGCCGTACGCAGCCTGCCGTCCGCCGCGATCACGGCGCTCGGGGTGTTCGCCGCCGCGCGCCTGGCCGGCCTCCTCGTGCTCGCCGGGGCCGCGTGGGCCACCGGCAGGCACCCGGTCGCGCTGCTCGCGCGGTCCTGGGACTCGGCCTGGTACCTGGGGATCGCCGCGCACGGCTACGGCAGGGCGCTCCACTTCCGTCCCACGGTCGTCCACAGCGACCTCGCGTTCTTCCCCCTCTACCCGGCTCTCGTACGGGCCGTCACCACCCTGACACCGCTGACCGGGGGCTCGGCGGGCCTGCTGGTCTCCTGGACCGCGGCGGCGGCAGCGGCCTGCGGGGTGTACGCGGTCGGGGCCCGGCTGCACGGCCGGGCCGTCGGTACGGCGCTGGTGCTGCTGTGGGGTCTGCTGCCGCACTCGGTGGTGCTGTCGATGGCGTACACCGAGCCCGTGCTGACCGCGTTCGCCGCCTGGTCGCTGTACGCGGTGCTCGACGGGCGCTGGCTGTGGGCCGGCTCGCTGGCCGCGCTCGCGGGACTGTCCAGGCCGAACGGCTTCGCGGTGGCCGCGGCGGTCCTGGCGGCCGCGGCGTACGAGGTCCGGCGGAGCCGCGGCAGGGTCTCCCCCGGGGTGTGGGCGGGCGCCGCGCTCGCGCCGGCCGGCTGGACCGGCTACGTGCTGTGGGTGGGGCACCACGAGGGAGCCCTGCTCGGCGGCTACTTCCAGGTGCAGCGGCTGTGGGGCTCGCGCTTCGACCTCGGCGAGGGGTCGCTGCGCTTCGTCAAGCACCTGCTGCTGCACGGGGACCGGTTCGTGTTCCCCATGACGATGGTGATCGTCGCCGCGGCCGTACTCCTGTACACGCTGCTGATCGCGGACCGGGCCCCCCTGCCGCTGCTGGTGTACGGCGGCGTCCTGCTGCTCGTCGCGGTGGGCGGCTCGGGCTTCTTCGAGTCGAAGCCGCGCTTCCTGCTCCCGGCGTTCCCGCTGCTGCTGCCGCTGGCCCGCGCCCTGGTGCGAACGGCGAGAGCCCGGCCCTGGCACGCGACCCTGGTGGTCGGTGCCCTGGCCGGGCTCTCGTTCGCCTACGGCGCCTATCTGGTCGTGCTCGCGAACACCCCTCTCTAGGACCTCGTCCCGGAGCCGGTGCTCGTCGGCGAGAGGCGTCGCCGCGGGGACGGCCTACTCTTCCTCGTCGTCCCCGGGCTCCTCGGCCTCGTTGATGTCCTTCTCCAGGCCGAGCTGCTCGACGAGCCACTTGTCGAACTCGATGGCGGCGCGCACCCAGCTCACCGTGGAGGACACGAAGTGCTCCAGGCTGACGCCGGTGCCGATCAGCATCTGCGCCTCGCCGATCAGGCGGACGGCGCCGTCGTCGTGGGTGTGGCTGTAGACCTTGGGCCACAGGGTGCGGCGGTTCCAGTCGTCGATCGACTCGAGGAGCGCGGGCTTCTCCTCGAGCTGGTGCGGCCGGTCGTAGAAGGTCCGCACCGAGAAGACCTGCTGGTCGCCCTCGCCGCGGAACATGAAGTACGTACGGAACTCCTCCCACGGCGCCGCGAGGTCACCCTCGTCGTCGACGACGTACTTCAGCTCCATCTGCTCCAGAAGCTGCTTCACGAGGTCCTGATCCGGGACCACGGGGCCGGCGGGGCCGGACTGCGGCTCGGGCTGGCCCCCGAAATTCGGAATCGAGGACGGGTCGATGCTCACCGTGTATTTCCCTTCGTACGGATGCTGCCATCCTCTCTCATGCGGGGCGGGGAGTGGCAACCTCTGGCGTGCCCTGTCCGCCGGGGGCTGACAAGATCCGGTCACGGACGGGCATGGGCACGGCAAAGACGGACGGGCATCGGCAAAGGGGGAGGGCCGCGGCGGGCGTGCCGCGGCCCTCCCCCTGCCGGGTTCCGACGCCGGGGCCCGTGCCCGTGCGGACACCGGCGCCCGTGCCCGTACGGACGGCGCCGATGCCGTACGGACGCCGGTCCCCGTGCTCGTACCCGCGTCGGCTACAGCGTCTTGCCCGTGGCCGGTCCCACGATCAGGCCGTCGCCGAAGGCGTCCACGCGGACCGTGTCGCCGTCCTTGACCTCGCCCGCCAGGATCTCCTTGGCCAGCCGGTCGCCGATGGCGGTCTGGACGAGACGCCGCAGCGGGCGCGCTCCGTACGCCGGGTCGTTGCCCTCCTCGGCGAGCCAGACCAGCGCCGCGTCGGTGATCTCCAGGGTGAGCCGGCGCTCGGCGAGCCTCCGCGACAGGGCGTCGATCTGGAGCCGGGCGATGCGCTCCAGCTCCTCCCGGCCGAGGGCGGAGAAGACCACGAGGTCGTCCAGCCGGTTCAGGAACTCCGGCTTGAAGGAGGCCCGGACGACCTCCAGGACCTGCCGCCTGCGCTCCTCGTCGGAGGCTTCCGGGTCGGCGAGGCTCTGCCCGCTCAGGAACTGGCTGCCCAGGTTCGAGGTGAGGATCAGGATGGTGTTGCGGAAGTCGACCGTCCGCCCCTGACCGTCCGTCAGGCGCCCGTCGTCCAGCACCTGGAGCAGGATGTCGAAGACCTCGGGGTGCGCCTTCTCCACCTCGTCGAGCAGGATCACGCTGTACGGGCGGCGCCGCACGGCCTCGGTGAGCTGGCCGCCCTCCTCGTAGCCGACGTACCCGGGAGGCGCGCCGACCAGCCGGGCCACGCTGTGCTTCTCACCGTACTCCGACATGTCGATGCGGACCATCGCCCGCTCGTCGTCGAAGAGGAAGTCGGCGAGGGCCTTGGCGAGTTCGGTCTTGCCGACGCCCGTCGGACCGAGGAAGAGGAAGGAGCCGGTGGGCCGGTCCGGGTCGGCGATCCCGGCCCGGGTGCGCCGCACGGCGTCGGACACCGCCCCGACGGCCTCGGTCTGGCCGATCAGACGGCGGCCCAGCTCCGCCTCCATGCGCAGCAATTTCTGCGACTCGCCCTCCAGGAGGCGGCCGGCGGGAATGCCGGTCCAGGAGCCGACGACGTCCGCGATGTCGTCCGGTCCGACCTCCTCCTTCACCATGGTGTCCTTGGAGACCTCCTCCTCGGCCCGCGAGGCTTCCTCCAAGTCCCGCTCCAGGGTGGGGATCTCCCCGTAGAGCAGCTTGGAGGCGGTGTCGAAGTCGCCGTCCCGCTGGGCGCGTTCGGCCTGGCCGCGCAGCTCGTCGAGCTTCTCCTTCAGCTCACCGACGCGGTTGAGGGACTGCTTCTCCTTCTCCCAGCGGGCGTTGAGCCCGCGCAGCTCCTCCTCCTTGTCGGCGAGGTCGCGGCGCAACCGCTCCAGACGCTCCCGGCTGGCGGCGTCCTTCTCCTTGCCGATCGCCAGCTCCTCCATCTTCAGCCGGTCGACGGCCCGCTGGAGCTCGTCGATCTCGACCGGGGAGGAGTCGATCTCCATGCGCAGCCGTGAGGCCGCCTCGTCGACGAGGTCGATGGCCTTGTCGGGGAGGAAGCGGGAGGTGATGTAGCGGTCGGACAGGCTCGCGGCGGCCACCAGCGCCGAGTCGGCGATCTGGACCTTGTGGTGCGCCTCGTAGCGCCCCTTGAGTCCGCGCAGGATGGCGATGGTGTCCTCGACCGTCGGCTCGGCGACCAGCACCTGCTGGAAGCGCCGCTCCAGCGCGGGGTCCTTCTCGATCCGCTCGCGGTACTCGTCGAGGGTGGTGGCGCCGACCATGCGCAGCTCACCGCGGGCGAGCATGGGCTTGAGCATGTTGCCGGCGTCCATGGCGGAGTCGCCGCCCGCGCCGGCGCCGACGACGGTGTGCAGCTCGTCGATGAAGGTGATGATCTGCCCGTCGGAGTCCTTGATCTCCGCGAGCACGGTCTTCAGGCGCTCCTCGAACTCGCCCCGGTACTTCGCCCCGGCCACCATCGCGCCCAGGTCGAGCGAGACGAGCCGCTTGTTCTTCAGCGACTCGGGCACGTCGCCCTTCACGATCCGCTGGGCGAGGCCCTCGACGACGGCGGTCTTGCCGACGCCGGGCTCGCCGATGAGGACGGGGTTGTTCTTCGTGCGGCGGGACAGTACCTGCACCACCCGGCGGATCTCGTGGTCCCGGCCGATGACGGGATCGAGCCTGCCCTCGCGGGCCGCGGCGGTGAAGTCCGTGCCGAACTTTTCGAGCGCCTTGTACTGGCCCTCGGGGTCCGCGGTCGTCACCCGGCGCCCTCCTCTGGTCTTCTGGAACGCGTCGAGCAGCTTCTTCGCACCGGCTCCCTGCCGGGAGAGCACGTCGGCGATCGCCCCGCCCTTCGCGGCGACGCCGATGAGCAGGTGCTCGGTGGAGATGAAATCGTCGCCCAGTTCCTTGGCCCGCTCGGCGGCGTCGGCGATGACCGCGAGCGCCTCACGGTTCGGCTGCGGGGGCGCGACGGTGGAGCCGGTCACGCTGGGCAGGCCGGCGAGCACGCGTTCGGTGTCCGCGCGGACCGACGCCTGGTCGGCGTCCACGGCCGCCAGCAGATCGATGATGTTCTCGTTGTCCTGCCCCTCGAGCAGAGCGAGCAGCAGGTGGGCGGGGGTGAGGTCCGGGTGCCCCTCCCGTACGGCGCGGTTGCTGGCCGCGTTGATCGCGTCCCGGCTCCTGTTGGTCAGCTCGGCGTCCACGTTCGCGTTCTCCTCCTCCTGGCGTCCTGACGGTTCCCTGACTCATCCAGCGTACACAAAGTTGAGTCTATTCCACTCAATGCTGGAAGGCCCGGAAAAGTGGGCCCACCAGGCGTAGATTCAGGCCCCATGGCTTCCCATCCGGTGGACCCGCGACAGCCCGGCGCCGCCTATCTGAGCTTCTGGCGCGAGCGCCACCTGTGCACACTGACCACCCTCCGGCCCGACGGCAGCCCGCACGTGGTGCCCGTCGGCGTTACATACGACCCCGAGGCCGGTCTCGCTCGGGTGATCACCGACAAGGACAGCAGGAAGGTGGCCCACGTGCTGGCGGCCGGTCCTGACGGGGCGAGGGTGGCGGTCTGCCAGGTGGACGGCGCGCGCTGGGCGACGCTGGAGGGGCGGGCGCGGGTCTCCACGGACCCGGCGCGCGTCGCGGAGGCGGTACGGCGCTACGCGGAGCGCTACGAGCGCGTACCGTCGCCGAAGCCCTCGCGGGTGGCGATCGAGATCGAGCTCACGGCGGCGATGGGCCGCGCATGAGACCGCCGACGGGCACCCCGCGGCCGCTGCCGGCCCGGGCGGGCGACGTCCGCAACCCGGAGATCTCCCCGCAAACTGCAGCGGCGTCACCGTGTTCAGGTCACGGTGACGCCGCTGCGGGGGGAAGTACCTGCGCGATCTACTACGACGGGGGAATCGCGTCAGGCACTGCGGGGGGTGGCTGCGATGGTCTCGACGTCAGGGACGTCCGGTCCGGTCAGCTGGTGGTCACGCTGGTCGAGGTTCACGAAGATCATTCCGTACCGGATGGCACACCGGACGGGCTGCGGCGCCCCCCGAGGCCGCCGCAGACACCGGTAGGCCCGTACGTCCTCGTCGTCGTCGCGGGTGACGACGACGGGCTCTCCGAAGACGGTCACCATCAACGAGTCGCCGCTGTAGGGGATGGCGGTGACCAGGTCGATGAAGTGCCAGCCGGACCGGTAGGCGGTGGCCATCTCCCGGCGGAAGGAGCGGTCATCAGGAGGAACGCTCATGCTTCTGCGCTCACGGAGACGATCGTCCAGCCGCTGTCGCCCAGGGTCGCCACGGCCTCGGCGCTGTTCCAGCCGCTGTCGCCCAGGGCCGCCGCCTCGATGTCGGTCCAGCCGCTGTCGCCCGGGACCGCCCCGGCATCGGTCCAGCCGCTGTCCTCCGCGGTCGCCTTCACGCTGGTCCAACCGCTGTCCGAGTCGGCCCACGTCCGGGCACCCCCGGCATCAAGAACCGAGGCTCCCAGGGAGCCGGACGCCACAGCGACAGAGAAGACTGCGGCAAGCACTGAACCAAGCAATCTCGCTCGCATAGTCGGCTTCGTCCTCACTTGATGGAATCTTCTCCCCCGTCGTCACAAGACGATGGCTCATTCAGGCACGTCAATGCCACAGCAGCGATGCATCATGTTCCTGCACGTTCAGGACCCTGGGGGGTGGAGATTTGCCCACAAAGAACTCACAACCGACACATCCCCACGCTGTCACCACGTTGTGTGACGAAGGAACACGCATTTACGCCAGCGCGCTGCGCTCCGGCCGCATCACTCGGGTCGAAGTGGAAACAGCCCCTTGCCTCTTGGAGTTCGCGCTGCTTCATCCCGACCCCGACGACGAGAAATGGCTGCGCCCCGTCCCGCCGTCCGTCGCGCTCGCACAACGCCTTCACCCGCTGGAGCGCGAGATCCAGGAGCGGCGGCGGCAGGCGATCGAACTGACCGACTCCTTCGATCCGTTCATCGCGATCAGCACGCAGAGCCAGGCGAGCATTCACGCGATCACCGTTTTGGAAGGGTTCGACCGGATCAACGCGGCACTCAATTCGGCCACTGCCGAGTGCCACACGGAGATGTTGACGATCCAGCCCGGCGGCGGTCGCCCCGCAGACGCTCTCATGCAGGCCCTTGAGCGCGACCGGCCCCTCACCGACCGCGGAGTCAGCATCCGCACGCTGTACCAGCACACAGCCAGGCACAGCCAGGGAACCCTCGCCTATGTAGAGCGTATAACCGGCGGCAAGATCCAGGTCCGTACGCTCGAAGAACTCATCGAGCGATTGATCATCTTCGACCGGACCGTCGCCTTCATCCCCGCCAGCGACGACCGACGAGTCGCTCTTGAGCTTCGCCACCCCGGGCTCGTCCTGTACCTGAGCAAGGTCTTCGAGCAGCTTTGGCAGCGTGCGGTCCCGCTGACCGAAGATGTCCCGAACGACGTCGATCCCAATGGCATCACCCCCGTCCAGCGCTCCATAGCCAAACTCCTCATCGAGGGCCACGTCGACGAGGCCATAGCCCGCCGCCTGGGGATGAACGTCCGCACCTGCCGCGCCCACATAGCCAAACTGGCCTCCGCCCTCGGCAGCGGCAGCCGGGCACAACTCGGCTATCTCATCGCCGAGTCGGGGTTCCTGAAGCGGGAGGGAACCGCGGAATGACGACAGCGCACCCGCCGCACGGCGTGGAGGACCTGTGCGAAGCAGGCCTGGCACTGTACGCGCGCGCCCTGCGCGAAGGGCAGGTGCACGGTGAGGCCGCCGACATCGCGCCGTGTCTCGTCGACCTCGGCCTGCTCCACCCACACGTCGAGGACACGCGACGGCTGGAGCCCGTGGCACCCGCCGTCGCCTTGCACCGACTCCTGCGCGGGGTCGAGGACCGTATCGCGGACGAGCGGCGGCGCGAGGAGCGACTGGCCACGGTGTTCGAGCCGTTGATGCGGATCGACGGCGCACGCACGACAACGGCCGACCCGGCGATGCTGAGGTTCCTCAGCGGCGGAGAGGCGATCAACCTGGCCATCGCCCAGGCCATGACCGACGCGTCCCAGTTCCTCGCCATCCAGCCCCACATCAGTCACGTCGCCCGGCCTCCGGAGATCCACACCGAACCTCTGCGCCGCGACCAGGCCCTACTCGATCGCGGTGGCCGCATCCGCACCCTCTACCAGCACACGCTCCGCCACGCGCCCACGGTCCTCGCCCGCTACGAACAACTGAAGGGGGACGTGGAGGCCCGTACCCTCGATGAAATCCCCCAGCTGCTGCTGGTCGTCGACCGGACCGTGGCCTTCATCCCGGCGAGCAAGGACTACACGCTCGCCCTGGAAGTCCGCCACCCGGCCCTGATCGAGCACTTCGTCATCACCTTCGACCGCCTCTGGCGCCTGGCCACGCCCATGTACCCGGAAGCCGCCCAGCAGCCCACCCTGAACGGCATCACACCCCGCCAGCGCGCCATCGCGAGCCTCCTCGTCGAAGGCCACACCGACGCCGCCATAGCCGACCGCCTCGGCATGAATGTCCGCACCGCCCGGGTCCACATAGCCAAACTCGCCGCCACCCTCGGCAGCGAGAGCCGGGCCCAACTCGGCTATCTCATAGGCCGGTCGGGGATCCTTGATCAGGAACACCAGGGGGCTCGGGAGCAACCCCGGGAACGGTGACCGTCTCCAGCCCCGGAGTCCGCCGAGGCCCGTCCAGCCCTGCCTGGGCGATGCGGACGCCCAGTTGGGTGCGGCTCGCCGCGCCCAGGGTCTCCGACAGGCGCGCGATGTGTGCCCGGCAGGTACGGACGCTGATGCCAAGACGTTCCGCGACCACCGCGTCCTGGTGGCCCTCCGCCAGCAGGGCGGCGATCGAGCGCTCCCGATGGGTGATGCCCTCGATGCCGGTGGACGGGAGCGGGGACGCCAGCGGGATCGCGAGGCGCCACAGCCGCTCGAAGACCGTCACCAGGTAGTCCACCAGCGCGGGGTGGCGCAGCTCCAGAGCGATCGTGCGGTCGGGGTTGGCGGGGATGAAGGCGACCGTGCGGTCGAAGAGGATGAGCCGCTCCACGACCTCGTCGAGGGTGCGGGCCTCCGCCGCTCCTCCCATCAACTCCATGTAGTTCAGGAGCCCTTGGCCGTGCCGGGCCACGTGGGTGTACAGATCGCGCATGCGCACCCCGCGTCGGCGCATCTCCAGTGCCCGGTGCAGCCCCTCGACGAGTTCGTCCTCGCGCCGGATGCCGCCGGGCTGCACCGTCAGGACCTCACGGGTGCACTCCTCGGTCGCCTTGTCCATGGCGGCGTGGATCCGCGGCAGCCCGTCGAGGACCCGGATCGCCACCCCCTCGGCCGGCGCCCGCACCCGGCCGCCGAGGCCCGCGTACCACTCGAAGGCCGACACCGCGTCGCCCACCCGCGCCTGGCTCGCGCTGACTTCCTCGTACACGCCCCGCAGGAGCCGGGTCATGACCTCCTGGGGCGAGGTCGGCACCAGCCAGCCCATGTCGTCCGGGTCGGGGTGCAGCAGCGCCAGTTCCAGCAGGCAGGGCACCGTCTCGGCGTCCTCGCGGGGCACGCGGCCGCGCCGCACGGCCCGGGAGTACACCCGGTCGCCGACCTCGCACAGCCGGTCAGCGCCGTGCGGATGCCTGTCCGTCCCGTGCCCGGCCATCTCCCACCCCTGGCTCCAACCCTGGCTCCAGCCCTTTCCGCGGTGAGACGCCTCGGCATCTTCCGCAGCGCAACTATGCGCGGACGCGACCGGCACCGCAACAAGGCTGCGCCGCCGGGCAGCGCCCGTTCGCCCCGTCTCATCCCCCTACGTCCTGACCCCCGCCGCACCCCTTGCAACAAGCTGAAGACCCCTGGCCCGGCGCCTCCGATCCCCCTCCCCCGGGCCCCGGCCGACACCCCCCGAAAACCCAACTCCGTTCACAACACAGCGACTTGTGACCCGCCCCACCCCGCCGGGAGCCGTAGTCCCGCCCCGCCCCTGAGACGGACCCGTGACCGCACAACCCCACGACGGAAAATTCACGACATCCTCGAACCAGGCGGACGGCACCCTCGCCGCGCGGCCCCGGAGGGGCGCGGGAAGCGCTCGGCGCGAGGGGACGGATGGCGGGCGCGCCGGGCCGGCAGAGGCCTCAGGGAGGGGCTTCCGGGGGCCGTGAGGCGCCCCGAGGGCCTTCGGGGACCTTCAGGGACTTCCGGGGTGGAACACGGGAACGGGAACGGCCCCGGTCGGGGGTGGGCGCCTTGGGGCGCACCCGCGGGCGGGGCCGTGGCCGTGCTGGTCCTCGCCCGGCCGTCTCGGTGCCGAGACGGCCGGGCGGGGCGTCTACTTGATGCCGAGCGAGTTGCAGATCGCCTTGTAGGGCGCCGTGCAGATCTTGTTCACGGGGTAGATGCTGTCCTGGACGACCGTGTTCTGGATGTTGTCCTTGGTCAGCGCCACCACGGGCACGAGCTGGGACGGGATGTCCTTGTCGGTGGGGCTGGTGACCTTGTCGCGGGTCAGCGCGTCGAACTCGATCGAGCGGCCCTGGACCCGGGCGACGGCCATCTCGGCGGCCGCGTTGGCCTCCTGCGGGTACGACTTGTACACACTCATGTACTGGTCGCCCTTGAGGATCCGCTGCACGGCGATGAGCTCGGAGTCCTGGCCGGTGACCGGGGGCACCTTGCTGACGCCGGCCGCCTTGAAGGCGTCGATGACCGCGCCCGCGATGCCGTCGTTGGCGGCGTAGACACCGGCGATGTTGCTCAGACCGACCGCCTGGATGGACTTCTCCATGTTGGCCTTGGCGTTGACCGGGTTCCAGTCCTTGGTGTCGTACGCGCTGGAGATGATCACCTTGTCCTTGAGCTCGGACATGGCGCCGGACTTGAACTGGGCCGCGTTGGGGTCGGTCAGCGAGCCGTTCATCATGATGATCTTCTTCGAGGCCGAGTCGGCACCCAGCGCGGCGACCAGCGCCTTGCCCTGGGTCTCGCCGACCAGCTCGTTGTCGAAGGAGATGTACGCGTCGATCGGGCCCTGCGCCAGGCGGTCGTAGGCGATGACCGGGATCCCGGCCTCCTTCGCCTTGCGCACGCCCTTGGCGATCGTCACCGAGTCCACCGCGTCCACGAGGATGACGTCGACCTTGTCGTCGATCATCTGCTGCATCTGGCGGAGCTGCTTGGCCGCGTCCTGCTCGGCGTTCAGGTAGAGGACGTCACCCTGCTTCTCGGTGAGCTTCCGCACCTGCTCCCGGATGATCGGGTAGTCGAACTTCTCGTAACGGGTGTTCTGCTTCTCCGGAAGGAGCAGACCGACCGTGATGTCGTCGCCCTTCGTGGCGCTGGCCGACGAGCCGCTCCCGCCGATGCCACCCATGCCACAGCTGGTCAGGGTGAGGGCGGTGGCGGACGACGCCACGGCTATGACGGTACGGCGCAGGCCGGTGTTACGAGTCTTCACATCAGGTGCCTTCCGGGCGAGGTTGCAGCATTGCGACCCAGGTGGCTGAAAGCCAACGCGTTCGATCACCTCAGCGTCAAGGAGTAACCACTTAACGAGATGGCAACGGCGTTTCGTGTTCCACAAGTGAACGCGACGGGAAAAGAGTACGCCCATCCACCGAGTGATCCCCTCAGCTTCACCTTCTGTCATTCACAGGTCCAACCAACTTCCGTTCACAGGGGTCGCGCTTCCCGACGGTTTTTAACCGTTGTTGACCATCCGTGGACAGGAAGGAACACGTGCCCAGAGCCCCTGACGCGAAGGTCGCCACCCCCTCGGCACCCGCGCCCGCCACCGCGGGCGGGCCGCCCGCCGAGGCGGGACCGGCCGCCTCCGCAGTGACCAACCGCACACCGCCCGCCTATAAACGACATTTCACCGCAAATACCGTGTTCCAGGGCACTTCGAAGAAGGCCGGCCGCGACTCCGCGACCACCCGGAACCGGGGCTCCGGCGCCGTGGACGCCCGAAGGGGCCCGGCGGTTCGGACGAACCGCCGGGCCCCTTCGGGTGAGCGTGAGAACTGCCGGAACTACTCGGACGCGCGCTTGGGGCGCCACACCACCAGGGCGCTGGTCTGCTGGACCTCCTGGTACGGGACCAGGTCGCGCCGGTAGGAGGCGTGCACGGCGGCCTCGCGCTGCCGCATGGCGGCCGCGGCCCCGTCGACGGCCGACTCCAGCTCCGCGACACGGGACTGGAGCGCGGCCACCTGGTTCTCCAGCTCGATGATGCGCTTGATGCCGGCGAGGTTGATGCCCTCGTCCTGCGACAACTGCTGTACGGTACGCAGCAGTTCGATGTCACGGGCCGAGTAACGGCGGCCCCGGCCGGCCGTGCGGTCGGGAGAGACCAGACCGAGCCGGTCGTACTGACGCAGGGTCTGCGGGTGCAGTCCGGACAGCTGGGCCGCCACCGAGATGACGTAGACCGGGGTCTCCTCGGTCAGCTCGTAGGGATTGCGTCGACGACCGGTCGTGTCCATGGCTCCGTCATGCTCCCTTCGCGGCCTGGAACAGCTCCGCCCGCGGGTCCTCACCCGCGGTCGCCTCGCGATACGCCTCCAGCGCGTCACGAGCCTTGCCGGACAGGTCCTGGGGGACCGCCACCTCGACGGTGACCAGGAGGTCTCCCCGGGTGCCGTCCTTGCGGACCGCGCCCCTGCCCCGGGCGCGCATGGTCCGTCCGTTGGGCGTGCCCGGCGGCAGCTTCAGGGTCACCGGGGGGCCGCCCAGCGTCGGCACCTTGACCTCACCGCCCAGTGCCGCCTCCGCGAAGGTGACGGGCACGGTGACGGTGAGGTTGTCGTCCTTGCGGCCGAAGACCGGGTGGGTGCCCACGTGGACGGTGACGTACAGGTCACCGGCCGGGCCGCCCCGCTCGCCCGGCGCGCCCTTGCCCCGCAGCCGGATCCGCTGGTTGTCGCTGACGCCCGCGGGGATCCGGACCTGCATCGTGCGGGACGACTTGGCCCTGCCGCTGCCCGCGCACTCCATGCACGGGTGCTCGGCGATCAGACCGCGGCCCTTGCAGTCCGGGCAGGGGTCCGTGAGCGAGAAACCGCCCCCGGAGCCCCGTGCCACCTGGCCGGTGCCGACACAGGTCGGGCACACGCGCGGTGTGCCGTTCTTGTCGCCGGTGCCCGAGCAGGCCTTGCAGGCCGCCTGCGAGGTCATGCGCAGCGGAACGGTCGCGCCGTCCACCGCCTCCGTGAAGGAGAGCGTGACCTCCGTGTCGATGTCCTGGCCGCGCCTGGGCTGCGTACGCGTGCCCGTGGTGGCGCCGCCGCGGTTGAACAGGCCCCCGAAGACGTCACCTATGCCGCCGCCGAAGCCGCCGGCCCCTCCAGCTCCCTGGCCCTGGGCACCGCCTCCGAAGAGGTCGCCCAGGTCGAAGTTGAAGTTGCCGCCGCCGGCGCCGGGACCCGGACGGAAGCCACCGTTGCCGAAGAGGGCGCGTGCCTCGTCGTACTCCTTGCGCTTCTTGGGGTCGCCGAGCACGTCGTTCGCCTCGGAGATCTCCTTGAAGCGCTCCTCGGCCTTGGCGTTGCCCTTGTTGGCGTCCGGGTGGAACTCGCGGGCGAGCTTCCGGTACGCCTTCTTGATCTCGGCCTCGGTGGCGTCCTTGGGGACGCCGAGGACCTTGTAGAAGTCCTTCTCGATGAAGTCCTTGGTGCTCATCCCCGACGTCCCTCCTTCCTCGTCCGTTCAAGCTCAGCCCTCGTCCGGGCCACCGCTCTCCTTGTCGTCCGCAGCCTCGGCCTGCTCATCGGCCTTGACCGGCTGGGCCCCGGGCTGCGGCTCGGCGACGGCCACCCGCGCGGGGCGGATGGTGCGTTCGCCGAAGCGATACCCCGGCTGCAGAATCGCCACGCACGTCGTCTCCGTGACGTCCGGCGCGTACGAGTGCATCAGGGCCTCGTGGATCGTCGGGTCGAAGGGCTCGCCCTCCTTGCCGAACTGCTGGAGTCCCATCTTCGCCGCGACGGTCTCCAGGGACTCGGCGACGGACTTGAACCCGCCGACGAGCTCCCCGTGGTCCCGCGCGCGGCCGATGTCGTCGAGCACGGGCAGGAGCTCGGTCAGGAGGTTCGCGATGGCGATCTCCCGGACCGCGATCCGGTCGCGCTCGATGCGGCGGCGGTAGTTCTGGAACTCGGCCTGGAGCCGCTGGAGGTCCGCGGTGCGCTCGGTCAGTGCCATGCGCGCCTGGTCCAGCTGGGCCGTCAGGCCGGCCAACTGTGCTGATGCGTCCCCGTCCGGGGCCGCCGCCCCCTCCGCAGAGGGGGTGGCGGTCTGCGGCTCGGCGTCGTCGGAGGTGGCGCCTGAAGGGACGTCGGGCTGCTCTTCGAAGCCCGGGGTCTCCTCCGTCACGCGGCACCGTCCCGGCGGTCCTCGTCGACGATCTCGGCGTCGACGACGTCGTCGTCGGCCTTCGGGGCCTCGGCACCGTGGGCGTCGCCGCCCGCGGCCTGGGAAGCCTGGGCGTCGGCGTACATGGCCTGGCCGAGCTTCTGCGAGACGGCCGCGACCTTCTCGGTGGTGGTGCGGATCTCGGCGATGTCCTCGCCCTTGAGCGCGGCCTTCAGCTCCTCGATGGACGCCTCGACCTCGGTCTTGATCTCGCCCGGGACCTTGTCCTCGTTGTCCTTGAGGAACTTCTCGGTCTGGTAGACGAGCTGCTCGCCCTGGTTGCGGGTCTCGGCGGCCTCGCGGCGGGCGTGGTCCTCGTCCGCGTACTTCTCGGCCTCCTGGCGCATGCGGTCGACCTCGTCCCTCGGCAGCGAGGAGCCGCCGGTGACGGTCATCTTCTGCTCCTTGCCCGTGCCGAGGTCCTTCGCGGTCACGTGCATGATGCCGTTGGCGTCGATGTCGAAGGCGACCTCGATCTGCGGGACACCGCGCGGGGCCGGCGGCAGACCGGTCAGCTCGAACATGCCGAGCTTCTTGTTGTACGCCGCGATCTCGCGCTCGCCCTGGTAGACCTGGATCTGCACGGACGGCTGGTTGTCCTCGGCGGTGGTGAAGATCTCGGACCGCTTGGTCGGGATCGTCGTGTTCCGCTCGATGAGCTTCGTCATGATGCCGCCCTTGGTCTCGATGCCGAGGGACAGCGGGGTCACGTCGAGGAGCAGGACGTCCTTGACCTCACCCTTGAGGACACCGGCCTGGAGGGCGGCGCCGATGGCGACGACCTCGTCCGGGTTCACGCCCTTGTTGGCCTCGTTGCCGCCGGTCAGCTCCTTGACGAGCTCGGCGACGGCGGGCATGCGGGTGGAGCCACCGACGAGAACGACGTGGTCGATCTCGGACAGCTGGATGCCGGCGTCCTTGATGACGTTGTGGAACGGCGTCTTGCAGCGCTCCAGCAGGTCGGCGGTCAGCTGCTGGAACTGGGCGCGCGTGAGCTTCTCGTCCAGGTGCAGCGGGCCCTCGGCGGAAGCCGTGATGTAGGGCAGGTTGATCGAGGTCTCGGTGGACGAGGACAGCTCGATCTTGGCCTTCTCGGCGGCCTCACGCAGACGCTGGAGCGCCATCTTGTCCTTGGCGAGGTCCACGCCGTGGCCGGAGCGGAACTGCTGCACCAGGTAGTCGACGACGCGCTGGTCCCAGTCGTCACCACCGAGGTGGTTGTCACCGTTGGTGGCCTTCACCTCGACGACACCGTCGCCGATCTCCAGGAGGGACACGTCGAAGGTGCCGCCACCGAGGTCGAAGACGAGGATCGTCTGGTCGTCCTTGTCGAGGCCGTACGCCAGGGCGGCGGCGGTCGGCTCGTTGACGATGCGAAGGACGTTCAGACCGGCGATCTCGCCGGCTTCCTTCGTCGCCTGGCGCTCGGAGTCGTTGAAGTACGCCGGGACGGTGATGACCGCGTCGGCCACCTTCTCGCCCAGGTACGCCTCGGCGTCGCGCTTCAGCTTCTGCAGGATGAAGGCGCTCATCTGCTGCGGGTTGAAGCTCTTGCCGTCGAGCTCGATCTTCCAGTCGGTGCCCATGTGGCGCTTCACCGAGCGGATGGTCCGGTCGACGTTGGTGACCGCCTGACGCTTGGCGACCTCGCCGACGAGCACCTCGCCGTTCTTCGCGAAGGCGACGACGGACGGCGTGGTCCTGGCGCCTTCGGCGTTGGTGATGACGGTGGGCTCGCCGCCTTCGAGAACGCTGACGACGGAGTTAGTCGTGCCCAGGTCGATGCCGACCGCACGTGCCATTTCGATTCCTCCAGCAATGACTTGAGTGGAACGGACTCAAGTGTGCACGACGTCCGCCTCTCGGTCAACAGACCTGAGTCGTGGGGGCTCAACTCTTATCCGTTCCTTACACGCATAGACCATCTGATCTGCGGCTTTTCCTCAGAGTCAGCGCACCTTCACCATGTCCGGAGCCTCCGGACGGGGGCGCCCGGGCCGCGCCGACGGCCTCGGAACGGGCCCCCCGGGTGCCGGGATCGCACGCGACCGGTCACGGTGCGGGCGCGCCACGGGACGCACGGCCCCCACGACGGCGACCGCCGCCACGGCGCCCACCGGCCACCAGGCGGCCCCGGCCCCCAGCCACCCGAGGTCGATGCCCAGTCCGACGAACGCGGCCGCGAACGCGGCCAGTCCCGTCACCACCAGGGCCCCCTGCCGGGTGAGCCCCGCCCGCCGCAGCCGGTGCACCAGATGGTCGGGCGCCGGGCGCGGCAGCGGGCACCCCGCCCGCCACCGCGAGACCAGGACCAGGACGACGTCCGCGCCGGCCACGGCCGTCAGCGCGAAGGCGGCGCCGAGGCCGGATCCGGCGGGCCGCTCCGCGTGCACCCGCACGATCGCCGAGGCCAGCAGGAACCCGGCGAACAGCGACCCGCAGCGACCCGGCGCGCTCCGGGCCGGGGGCCATCCGTGCATCAGGAAGCCCGTGAGGGCGGCGGCCAGCACGCTGAGCAGCGCCGCGAGCCCGTCCATGAGCTCGGCGGCCGCGCACCCGCCGAGGGCGAACGCGGTGATGACGCCGACCGTCCCCATCACCCCGTCGGCGTGGTCCAGCGAGCGGAACGCCTGGACGACGAGGACGATCCAGACCACCGCCAGGATCCCGGCGGGCAGGCCGAGCACGTCGTAGGGGACGGTCAGCGCGGCGGCGACGGCGACTCCCGCCACGCACACCACCGGGGGTACGGGCAGCAGGTCGGCGGCCAGGCCGAGCAGGGCGACGGCCAGGGCGACGGCCAGCAGCCGGCCGGTCTCCGGCCCGAGGGGGGCGGCGCCGGTCCAGTCCCCGGCCCAGCCGACGAGCGCCGTCGCGCCGGCCACGGCCGCCCCGCCGAGGAGCGGGACCGGTCTCCCCCTCCCGGGCACCCGGGGTCTCGCCCGGCGGGCGGGGAACCCCCTCCCGTCGGCCGGGCCGAGGCGCAGGGAGAGCGACCGCAGCAGCGCGGTGAGTGCGGCGGTCAGGAGCAGAGCGGCGACGGCGGCCGCGATTCCGTACAGCACGTCGCCAATTTAGGGGTGATTGTCACAGTATTGGGTGAATAACACGATCCGGTTTACGTGTCCTGTCGAACGCGGGCGAACGGGACCGCCTGCCCGCACCCCGGGCGCCCACTCAGGCTTCCCTCAGCGACGCAGATCACCGCACCGCTGACTACAGTGCGGCGGAGGAAGTGGGTAGTCTCAGACGGACTGCATAAGTTACCGCTTAGTAATCACCTTCGAGATCGCCTCGAAGAACGCCTCGCAGGCCCGAGGAGCCCCCGAATGCAACTCGCCGCGATCATTGTGTCGCTGGTCCTGACGGTGGTCGGCGTTGCGCTGCTCGCACGCGCCATCGGTCAGTTCGTCCGGTACTTCAAACTGGGCCAGCCGGTGCCGGCCGGTACCCGGACCGACAACCCCTACGCGCGCAGCGTGACCCTGGTCAGGGAGTTCCTCGGCCACACGCGGATGAACCGCTGGGGCATCGTGGGCTTCGCCCACTGGTTCGTGGCGATCGGCTTCCTGACCCTGCCGCCGACCCTCGCCCAGGCCTTCGGCCAGCTCTTCCAGGCCGACTGGACGCTGCCGGTCATCGGCGGCTTCCTGCCGTTCGAGCTGTACATCGAGTTCATCGGCGTGATGACGATCCTCGGCATCGCCGTGCTCATCGCGATCCGCCTGCTGAACCTGCCGTCCCGCCCGGGCCGCAAGTCCCGCTTCGCGGGCTCCAAGGCCGGCCAGGCCTACTTCGTCGAGTACGTCATCCTCACCATCGGCCTCGCGATCTACGCCCTGCGCGGCCTCGAGGGCGCCATCCACGACGTGGAGCACTACGAGGCCGCGTACTTCGCCTCGTACCCGCTGGTCCTGGCCTTCAAGGGCCTGAGCGTCACCACGCTGCAGAACCTGATCTACCTCACCGCCATGGTGAAGATCAGCACCTCGTTCATCTGGATGATCGTGGTCTCGCTGAACACCAACATGGGTGTGGCCTGGCACCGCTTCCTCGGGTTCCCGAACATCTGGTTCAAGCGCGAGGCGACCGGCGGGACCGCCCTCGGCGGCCTCCAGCCGATGACCTCCGGCGGCAAGGCCATCGACTTCACCGACCCCGGCGAGGACGACGTCTTCGGCGTCTCCCAGGTCGAGCAGTTCTCCTGGAAGGGCCTGCTCGACTTCTCCACCTGCACCGAGTGCGGCCGCTGCCAGTCGCAGTGCCCCGCCTGGAACACCGGCAAGCCGCTGTCCCCCAAGCTGCTGATCATGTCGCTGCGCGACCACGCGCACGCCAAGGCCCCGTACCTGCTGGCCGGCGGCGGCAAGAACATGGAGGGCGAGGAGAAGGCGTCCGAGGAGCAGCTCAAGGACGTCCCCGCGGCCGCCCTCGCCGAGGCCGAGCGCCCCCTCATCGGCACCGCCGAGGAGAACGGCGTCATCGACCCGGACGTCCTGTGGTCCTGCACCACCTGCGGCGCCTGCGTCGAGCAGTGCCCGGTGGACATCGAGCACGTCGACCACATCGTCGACATGCGCCGCTACCAGGTGATGATCGAGAGCGCGTTCCCGTCCGAGGCGGGCACGATGCTCAAGAACCTGGAGAAGAAGGGCAACCCCTGGGGCCTGGCGAAGAAGCAGCGCCTGGAGTGGCTCAAGGAGGTCGAGTTCGAGGTCCCGGTCGTCGGCAAGGACATCGAGGACCTCTCCGAGGTCGAGTACCTCTACTGGGTCGGCTGCGCCGGCGCCCTGGAGGACCGCGCCAAGAAGACCACCAAGGCCTTCGCGGAGCTGCTGCACATGGCGGGCGTCAAGTTCGCGATCATGGGCGGCGACGAGAAGTGCACCGGTGACTCCGCCCGCCGCCTCGGCAACGAGCCCCTGTTCCAGGAGCTCGGCATGGAGAACGTCGCGGCGCTGAACATGGCCTTCGGCGAGGACGACGAGGACGAGTCGACCAAGAAGCCGAAGTCGGCGAAGAAGATCGTCGCCACCTGCCCGCACTGCCTCAACACGATCGGCAACGAGTACCCGCAGCTCGGCGGCGACTACGAGGTCATCCACCACACGCAGCTGCTCCAGCACCTCATCGACGAGGGCAAGCTGCTGCCGGTGACCCCGGTCGAGGGTCTGATCACGTACCACGACCCGTGCTACCTGGGCCGCCACAACAAGGTCTACACGCCCCCGCGCGAGATCATGTCCGCCGTCCCGGGCCTGCGCCAGCAGGAGATGCACCGCCACAAGGAGCGCGGCTTCTGCTGCGGCGCCGGCGGCGCGCGGATGTGGATGGAGGAGCGGATCGGCAAGCGCATCAACAACGAGCGCGTCGACGAGGCCCTGTCGCTGAACCCCGACATCGTCTCCACCGCCTGCCCGTTCTGCCTCGTCATGCTGACCGACTCGGTCAACGGCAAGAAGAACGACGGCAAGGCCAAGGAGTCCATCACGGTCGTCGACGTCGCCCAGCTCCTCCTCGAATCCGTCAAGACGCCGGTTGAGGAAGAGCCCCCGGCGGGCGCGGCCGAGTCGGAGAACGAGCCGGAGCCGGAGCCGGTGAAGTAGCCGGTGCCGGTGAGGCGGCCGGTGCCGTCAGGCCCGGCCGTCAGGCCCGACCGTCCGACGACACGACTGTCTGGCACAGCCGCCTGACCCGGCCGTCAGGCACGGCGACACCCCGTGCTCCCCGGAGCACGGGGTGTCGCCGTTTCCGGCGCGGGCGTGGGCCGTGCGCCCCCTCGGACACGGCCGGCCCGGCGGTCCCGGAACGGGATCGAACTCACGTACAACCCTTGCGCCTCGCCAGAGGTCTCCTGTTCGCCGATCTGTTCAGTGAACCGCCGTACAACTACGGGCGAACGCGGACGGTCGGCTCCCCATCGACAGGGGACGCGCACCCGGCGTCCCCGCATGCCGCAGGAGAATCCCGCATGCTCATGCGTCACCCGCGCCACGTGCGCCTCGCCCTCGCGACGGCGACCGCCGCCGCTCTGACGGGCGGCCTTCTGACCTTCTCGGCCGCGACCGCGACCGCCGCGGACTCCACCACGGTCCCGCAGGCCGACTTCAACGGCGACGGCAAGGGCGACGTGGCCTTCTCGGCCCACGGCGCCTACGTCGGCGGCCGCGCGGGCGCCGGCCAGATCGTCGCCCTCTACGGCACGGCCACCGGCGTGTCGTCCGCCAAGCGCTCCACGATCAGCCAGAACACCGCCGGTGTCCCCGGCACCGCCGAGGCCGGGGACGGCTTCGGCGCCGAGTCGGCGTACGCCGACTTCAACGGCGACGGGTACGACGACCTCGCCGTCGCCTCCCCCTGGGAGAAGGTCGGCACCGACACCAACGGCGGCGGCCTCACCATCCTGTGGGGCTCCCTGGGCGGCCTCACCGGCAAGGCCTCCGACATCCCGGACCCGGCCCCCTCCTCGCACGACTACTGGGGCAAGGACCTGGCCGCCGGCGACTTCGACGGCGACGGCAAGGCCGACCTCGCGGTCGGCAGCTCCGCGAGCACGATCTACGTCTACAAGGGCGGCTTCAGCACGGCCGGCACCCCCGGGGGCCGTACGACGATCAAACCCCCGATCCAGCCGGGCACCAACGACAGTCCCTACGGCCCGATGAGCCTGACCGCGGGCGACGTGAACGGCGACGGCCGGACCGACCTGATCGTCGACGGCTACGAGACGGAGTCCGACTACGGCTGGAACACGAACTACTTCGTGCCCGGCTCGGCGAGCGGCCTGAGCGTGGCGTCCGCCAAGGCCCTCAAGCCCGGCATCGTCACCGGCATCGGCGACATCAACGGCGACGGCTTCGGCGACATCGTCAGCGGAGCGGGCTGGGACGACAGGACGGAGGACGGCACCCCCGTCCCGGACGCCGCCAACGGCGGCAAGGTGAACATCACCTACGGCTCGGCGTCCGGCCCGGCCGGCACAACCGGGGTCACCCAGAACAGCGGCAGCGTCCCGGGCACCTCGGAGAAGGGCGACGGCTTCGGCTGGGACCTGGACATGGGCGACGTCAACGGCGACGGCTACCAGGACCTGGTCGTCTCGGCCCCGAACGAGGACATCGACGGCGTCACCAACACCGGCATGGTCACCGTCCTGTACGGCTCCGCGGCCGGCCTCGACGTCTCCTCCGGCATCCAGGCGTTCGCCCAGAACACGGCGGGCGTCCCCGGCAACGACGAGAAGGGCGACCTGTTCGGCGCGGACGTCAAGCTCGACGACGTCACCGGCGACGGCCGGGCCGACCTGGTCGTCGGTTCGTACGAGAACTCCGCCAACGGCGCGGTCACCTACCTGCCCTCGAACGGCAGCGTGATCACCACCAGCGGCTCCCGCACCGTCTCGCCGAGCACCTCGGGCGTCTCGACGTCGGGCACCCCGCAGTTCGGCGCCGTCTTCGCCGACTGACCGACCGGACATGCCGTAGGACCAGGAGGGGCCGCCCGTTCCGGGCGGCCCCTCCGTACGGCACTCCGTCTCCGTACGGCACTCCGTCTCCGTACGGCACTCCGTCTCCGTACGGCACTTCGTCTCCGTACGGCACTTCGTCTCCGTACGGCATTCCGCCGAACTGGCCTTTCCCGTAAGGGCTCCGCCCGCCACGGCCCTTAGGGGATGTCACAGCTCGGCACCGATGCCGGGCCCGTCGCCCCTCGCTCGGCACGTCACTCCTCCGGACCAGGTACGTTCGATGACGTGGCTGGATTCAGGATGGGACGCGGCGGCCGGGACAACCGTGCCCCGCAAGGGCAACCGCAACAACGACCGTCGTACGGACAGTCCTCGCACGGAGGCGGACAGCAGTCCCCCCGTGGGGGCGGGCAGCAGCCGTACGGCTACCCGGCCGCGCCGTCGCGGCCGCAGTACGGGGGACAGCACCCTTACAACGGGCAGCAGGGCGGCCAGGCCTACCGCGGCGGGCAGCAGGGCGGGCAGGGCGGCTGGCCCCAGGGCGGCGGACACGGCGGACACGGCGAGCCGGAGTACTTCGGCGACGGTCACCCGCAGCAGGGTCCGGACCCGTACGCCGCGAACAGCCCCGGCCACACGCAGGCCTTCTCGATCGGCGAGGACCCCTACAACCAGGGGGACGTCTATCAGTCGGGCCAGCCGGCCGCTCCGCCGGTCGGGCCCCGGCTGCACTGGAAGGACCTGCTCAAGGGCATAGTCACGGCCCCCAACCAGACCTTCCTCCAGATGCGCGACTACGCGATGTGGGCCCCCGCCCTGATCGTGACGTTCCTCTACGGCCTGCTGGCGGTCTTCGGCTTCGACGGCGCCCGCGAGGACGCCATCAACGCGACCCTCTCCAACGCCGTCCCGATCGTCCTGACGACCGCTGTCGCCCTCGTGCTCAGCACGTTCGTCCTGGGCGTGGTCACCCACACCCTGGCCCGCCAGCTCGGCGGCAACGGCGCCTGGCAGCCCACGGTCGGCCTCTCCATGCTGATCATGTCCATCACGGACACCCCCCGGCTGCTGTTCGCCATGTTCCTCGGCGGAGACGCGTCCTTCGTCAAGCTGCTCGGCTGGATCACCTGGGTCGCCGCGGGTGCCCTGCTGACCCTGATGGTCGGCAAGTCCCACGACCTCCCCTGGCCGAAGGCCCTCGCCGCGTCCTCCATCCAGCTGATCGCCATCCTGTCGATCATCAAGCTGGGCACGTTCTGACGCCACCGACGGCGCACGCGCCGGCCCGGACCTGACAGAGGGGCTTCCCGCAGTGTGCGGGGAGCCCCTCTCGGCCTTCCGGCGCCGTCAGGCCGCCTCACCGTTCTTGTTCAGTGCCCAGACCGAGCCGAACGGCACGGCGATCTCCAGCGCCCTCTTCTCCTCCCACATCCTTTCGTCCCTCCCGGTGATGAACATCCCGCGCCGGACCGTGAGCAGGCTGTTGGTCCCCACATCGGTGGTCGGCGTCCACGTGATCTCCACGCTCTTGTCGTCCCCGGTCGAGCACCACCAGGTACCGGGCTCGGTGATCTCGTCGGAGCCGGACACCTGGTGCACGCTGCAGACGGAACTCATCACGGAGACGTCCGGGTGCCGCTGGTGACCGGCGTGCCGGTACTTGGCGCGCAGATGCCGGGCGAGCTCGGTCAGCCCCAGCTGGATGACGCTCGGCACCTGGATGCTGCCCGTGGCACCCGTGTTGGTGACGCAGCGGTGCATCGTCTTCGGTCTCGTCACGCGGCGGTCCCGCTGGAGCGCGGAGATGACCATGTTCATCCCCTTGGTGGCCGCGTCCGGCGCGACCGCCGCGTACCCGAGCCGCTCGTCGTAGTCCGAGAAGTGCTCTTTCCACTCCTTGCGGACCCGGTTGGCCTGTACACGTTGGGGCAGTCGTTTTGGCTGCACTCGCCGTTGCCGTCGCCGGTAAGTCGGGTGAGTTCTTCGCGCGCCATGCTCAAACCCCCTTGCGGGTGACCCCTGTTGGGGCCGACGTCATGACGCTACGAGGGTTCGCGACGGCCGTCTATGCGGCCTCGCGGGCATTCGCGTAGCCGGGTACGGCGTCGTCGGCAACGGCCCGCCAGGGCGGCGCCGGAGAGCCCCGAGACACGCGATCAGTAGACCGTGTCTAGGTACACAGAAGCCCCCACCCGAAGGTGGGGACCAAGGCCTGTGACCTGTGCTTACGCATCCAGGACAGTGGTGTGGTGGTGGACCACGGGAGGTTCAACACTCCAGGGGAAATTAATCCAGACTGAGTCGTCGGTCCGCTTCCAGACGTACTCGCATTTCACGAGCGACTGGGTCTTCTCGTAGATCACGGCGCTGCGGACCTCGGCGACCTCGCCGACGCAGAAGTCGTGCACGAGCTTGAGCGTCTTGCCCGTGTCGGCGACGTCGTCGGTGATCAGGACCTTCTTGTCGGAGAAGTCGATCGCATTGGGCACGGGGGCGAGCATGACCGGCATCTCCAGCGTCGTCCCCACCCCCGTGTAGAACTCGACGTTCACCAGGTGGATGTTCTTGCAGTCCAGGGCGTAGGCGAGCCCGCCCGCGACGAAGACGCCGCCCCGCGCGATCGAGAGCACGATGTCGGGCTCGTACCCGTCGTCGGCGATGGTCTGGGCGAGTTCGCGCACGGCGACGCCGAACCCTTCGTAGGTGAGGTTCTCGCGCGCGGGAGACATCGTCATCGCCTCAGACCTGGGTGCGGTGGAAGTTCAGGAAGGACCGCGAGGGGGTCGGACCGCGCTGACCCTGGTAACGGGAGCCGTACCGCTCGCTGCCGTAGGGGAACTCGGCCGGCGAGCTGAGCCGGAACATGCACAGCTGCCCGATCTTCATCCCCGGCCACAGCTTGATCGGCAGGGTCGCGAGGTTGGACAGCTCCAGGGTGACGTGCCCGGAGAACCCGGGGTCGATGAACCCGGCGGTGGAGTGGGTCACCAGGCCCAGCCGTCCGAGGGAACTCTTGCCCTCGAGGCGCGAGGCGAGGTCGTCGGGCAGCGTGATGACCTCGTACGTGCTGGCGAGGACGAACTCCCCGGGGTGGAGGATGAACGGCTCGTCACCCTCGGGCTCGACGAGCCGCGTGAGGTCCGCCTGCTCGACCGAGGGGTCGATGTGGGGGTAACGGTGATTCTCGAACACCCGGAAGTAGCGGTCGAGCCGCACATCGATGCTCGACGGCTGCACCATGGATTCGTCGTAGGGATCGATGCGGACCCGTCCGGCGTCGATCTCGGCCCGGATGTCCTTGTCTGAGAGAAGCACGTCCTGAGGATACGCAAGGCGCGCGGAGCCACCACAATCGTGACGGCACCGCGCACCCGTACCACTCGTTCACTTCGGCCGCGGGCGACGCCGCATCACCTGCCGCGCCACCACGACGACGCCGTCGCGACAGCACCACGGCACCGGCGCACCCATGCCGCACCGGCCCCGGTCGCACTGCCGCGGCCACTGCGTCCTACCGCTCCGACACTGCCCTCTCCAAGGCCACCGGCACCACACTGCGGAGCCGGGCACAGCGCGGACACCGCAGCAGCCGGCCGGGGCCGAGCCGCTCGGCCTGCTGCATCGGGAACGAAGCGGTGCTGAACACGTGCCCTTCGGCACAACGGACGACGGTGCGCTCCATCAAGTCCCAGAGTCCCTTCCCCAGAGCCGCGTCAGGTTGATTCCCTGACGCCGAAAGCCACATTACGGGATGAAAGAGACGGCCCTCCAGGCGGCACTCCGCCCCCGCCCGGACCCACTTCGACGCCCCCACCGTACGCCCCAACTCCGGCCCCCCGCAGCCTCGTCCGCCCCGGAAACGCACCCGGAACACACCCGGAACGCGAGCGGGCCCCGCGGCTTCGACGCCGGGGGCCGGACATGAGGTACAGTGAGCGAGCATTCAGACACCGGCACGACCGGCGTCTTACGCGGGTGTAGTTTAGTGGTAGAACATCAGCTTCCCAAGCTGAGAGTGCGAGTTCGATTCTCGTCACCCGCTCCATGTGAAACCCCCAGGTCGGCGACCCGGGGGTTCTTTGTTGTCCAGACCAGTGAGCGGTGCGCGCACCACATCCGCACCATAAGGACCGGCTAGCTGTCGGTGGGCTCCTCCTTGTGGTGCGCCGGGTCATCGTCGCGCCGCTTCGCCCGTACGGCTCCTGGTCGCCGGTCCCGGCTTGGACGGAGAGCTCCCGGCCGGGCTCCTGGCCGACCGAATGGGCCCGCCGACGCTGACGCTCACGGCCGAGCACGTCGAACCGGTCAGCACCGCAAGGACAGCCCGGTATCTCTGCTCGACAACCGACAACTCCACCAGCGCCAATCCCGGCCTCCCGCCACACGCCGCAACGACGCGCACAGAAAACCCGATCACGGCCACTGTCAACCATCAGCTGGGACCGAACCGTCAAGCATCACCCGGGACCGGACATTCCACAGCGGCTTCGAGGAACCTGACGCACAGAACATCCGCAACGGCTGCGACTCCTACTGCGTTGTCACCCCCGGCCAGGGCACCGCATACGGATGCGTGCGCACGGTGGAAGTGGAGGGAGACCTCCTGCGGGTCACGTTCGACCCCGATTCGCTGGAAGCCCTGTTCCTGGACGATCCGGTAGTGGAGGCGGTGCTGCATGCGCCGGCCGCGGACGTAGCGCGTGCGGGAGGCACTCACGCGCATCCTCACCTACGGCCGGCCGAACGCGCTCCCAGTGGTGATCGGGGTCTGAACTACTAGGGCGTGTATCGAAAGTGGCTGGTAGCGGCCTGTGGGGCATGCTCGAGAATCTGGTGCAACTGCTCGCATCGCGGATCTGTGATGCTGTCCG